>NZ_CP104007.1:0-300000 GCF_029201545.1 Devosia sp. FJ2-5-3
ATGACCGATTCCAATTCCGAAGCGCAGCGCGAACTCTGGAACAGGGTGCGCGCCCGCCTCAAGACCGCTGTCGGCGAGGACGTCTTTGCGTCCTGGTTCGCGCGTCTTGAACTGGAAGAAATCGTCGACGACCTGGTGCATCTGTCTGCCCCGACGCGCTTTCTATGCTCTTGGGTGCAGTCCAATTATGCCGACCGTATCGTCGAGGCGTTCCGCCACGACGTGGCGGAAGCCGGACGCCTCCAGGTCACCATGCGGGTCAATGGCCAGGCCCGCCCGCGCCTTTCGGCCGCTCCCGCTCCGGTCGTAGAAGCCCCGATTGCCCAGATTGCCGCGCCGAGCGCAGCCGCAAGCGCTGCCGATCAGGCCGCGCCCGCTCCGATGTCGCCACGCCTGACGCGCGAACCCGCCAAGGGCGACGCGCTTTCGGGCAGCGCCATCGATCCGCGCATGACTTTCGACAGTTTCGTCGCCGGCGATGCCAATGAAATGGCGCTCGGGGTTGCCAAACAGATCGCCAATGCGGCGATCAACAATACCGTGACCTTCAACCCGGTCTATATCCATTCCACTGTGGGCCTGGGCAAGTCGCATCTGCTCAACGCCATCGCCCATGCCGTCAGCCAGGCCGATTCGACCAAGAACATCGTCTATCTGACCGCCGACCATTTCATGTACCATTTCATCACCGCCGTGCAGCGCCAGTCGGCGCTCGGCTTCAAGGAATGGCTGCGCAAGGTCGACCTGCTGCTGATCGACGACATGCAGTTTCTCCAGGGCAAGTCCGCCACCGAGTTCGGCCACACGCTGGGCGCGCTGCTGACCGGCGCCAAGCAGATAGTGGTTGCCGGCGATGCGCCGCCGCGCGATCTCGAAATGCTCGACGAGCGCGTGCGCTCGCGCCTTTCGGGCGGGCTGGTGGTGCCGATCTCCAGTTTCGACATCGATCTGCGCCGCGCCATCGTGCAGCGCCGCGCCGAGCATGCCACGGCGCGCTTCGGCATGCATTTCCCGATGCCGGTCCTTGACTATGTGGCCCGCGCCGTAACCAGCCACGGCCGCGATCTCGACGGCGCCGTCAACCGGCTCGTCGCTGCCAACCAGCTGACCGGCGAATTGATCACCGTGCCGCTGGCCGAGAAGACGCTGGCCGATCTGATCCGCGCCCGCGACGCCAAGCGCGTCCGCATCGAGGACATCCTCAAGATCGTCTCGCGTCACTACAAGGTGCCGCGCAATGAACTGCTCTCGGCCCGCCGCTCGCGCGACGTGGTGCGTCCGCGCCAGATCGCCATGTATCTGGCCAAGGCGCTGACTTCACGCTCATTGCCCGAAATCGGCCGGCGTTTCGGTGGTCGGGATCACACCACAGTGTTGCATTCGGTGCGCAAGGTCGAACAGATGATCAAGGACGACCTCGAACTCGGCCAGGAAATCGAGCTGCTGAAGCGCATGCTCGAAGAATAGGCGAAAAATCCGCCTTCGGCCTTAATTCTTGAAACGGCAGCGCTGCGCGCCGTTTCTTTGCCCCCTGCCCGTACAAACTTCTGGCAGCCCCTCATTTTCGGATGAGGGGTTGCACTGTTTTGGCGCGGCGGCGATTGTTCTGGGGAAGGCCCGGTAAAAACAAAGCTGGGCAATGTTTGGCAGCGGCCATGTTTCGGCCCGAACAAGGCGGCACCAGCGTGGGATGAATCGCTCCTTACTCGTCTTCGTCGCCCTCCCCCTCCTGGCCGCCTCAGTGTCCGCCCAGCCTCTCTCCGCCGATGCCTATCTCAAGCAAAGCCAGGCTATTGCCATACGCGTCCAGCGCCAGCTGATTGCCTGCTGGCAGGTGCCGCCCGGCGCCGAGGGGCAGCATATCGCGCTCGACGTGGGATTTTTCGGCAATGGCCAACTCGATGGCCTGCCCTCGATCGCAGCGGAGAGCGTCAAGCCTGCCAGCAAGGACCAGGCGCTGGCCGAGAGCGTCCTGCAGGCGGTTGCCGATTGCGAACCCTTCACCGGGCTTGAGGAACTCGGCGCTGGAATGATGGAGCGATTTTCGGTGACCGTACACTTCCAGAGCTGATCCACAGATTGGGGGCCCGCTAAACCCCGCTGGCCTTGCCAATTCCTTATGAAACTGTAAACGTCCTGCCCCGGCCCGTCGCCGGTTTTGCTGTCGCCTATCGCCAGGAAAGTGCCGTCATGAAAGTCACGCTCGAACGCAATCACCTGCTCAAGTCGCTGAGCCATGTGCATCGGGTGGTGGAGCGCCGCAACACCTATCCCATCCTGGCCAACGTGCTGTTCAAGGCCAGCGAGGATCATGTCGAATTGCGCGCCACCGATCTCGACATCGAGGTCACCGAAAGCGTGCCGGCCATGGTCTCGACCCCCGGCACCACGACGGTTCCGGCCCACACGCTCTACGAAATCGTGCGCAAGCTCGCCGACGGGGCCGAAGTGCGGCTCGAAACCGATGGCGGCGAGAACATGGTTCTGACCTCCGGCCGCTCGCGCTTCAACCTTGCCTGCCTGTCGCCGGAGAGTTTCCCCGATCTCAAGTCCGGGGCCTTTGCGCACGAGTTCGACATTTCCGCGTCGCTGCTGCGCGAATTGATCGAGCGCACCCAGTTCGCCATCTCCAATGAAGAGACGCGCTACTATCTCAACGGCATCTATTTCCACGCCGTCGACAATTCGGCCACCGGCCCGCTCTTCCGCGCCGTGGCTACGGATGGTCACCGCATGGCCCGAGCCGAAATCGCGGCCCCCGAGGGCGCACGCGGCATGAGCGGCATCATCGTGCCAAAAAAGACCGTGGGCGAAGTCCAGAAGCTTCTCGACGGCGTCGACGGCGACATCCATGTCGAAGTGTCCGACACCAAGATTCGCTTTACCGTCGGTCCGGTCGTGCTGCTCTCAAAGCTCATCGAAGGTACTTTCCCCGATTACGACCGGGTAACGCCCAAGAATAACGACAAGCAGATGATCGTCGACAAGCAGGGCTTTGCCATTGCCGTCGACCGCGTCTCGACCATTGCCTCCGATCGCGGCGGCAAGGCGGTCAAGCTCGCCGCTCACAATGGCCTGCTCGAGCTTTCGGTCACCAATCCCGATCACGGCACGGCCAGCGAAGAGCTGGCGGTCGAGTTCGAGATCGACAATTTCGAGATCGGCTTCAACGCCCGCTACCTGCTCGACATCGTCAGCCAGATCCGCAGCGAGAGCGCCATTTTCCTGTTCAACGACGCCAATTCCCCGACCCTTGTCCGGGAAGAAGGCGACGCCAACGCCCTCTATGTCCTGATGCCGATGCGGGTCTAGGCGGCGTCGCGCAGGGGAAATCGCTCCAGTGGAGCGATTTGAGCCGACTAGGCCCGGAGAGCTATGCTCGCAGGGCCACGATGTGCCGCATATACAATCCTCTTGCCCTTCAAAGGGCAGGGGAAAGTGCGGAGCCTGACAAGAAAATGATCCGCCACATCTCCCGCCTGCGGCTCACCGCCTTCCGCAATTACAGCGCCGCCGCTCTCGACCTCGATGAGCGGCATCTGGTGCTGACCGGCCCCAATGGCTCGGGCAAAACCAATCTGCTCGAGGCCATTTCGGTACTCTCGCCCGGCCGTGGGCTGCGCGGGACCAGTTTCGACACGCTGCAATCCCAGGGCTCGGACATGGGCTGGGCAGTCGCTGCCACCATCGAGACCGAGGATGGCCCCGCCGATATCGGCACGGGTGCCCTGCCCGAGGGCGGTCGGCGCGTGCGCATCAATGGCGCCAATGCCCGCTCCATCGAGGCGATGAGCGATTATATGCGCCTGCTCTGGCTGACGCCCGCCATGGACGGGCTGTTTTCCGGTCCCGCCGGCGAACGCCGGCGTTTCCTCGATCGGCTGGTGACAACGCTTATCCCGTCCCACTCCTCCTCGGTGGCTGATTTCGAAAAGGCCATGCGCCAGCGCAACAAACTGCTCGAGGAAGGCGGCGATGCCCACTGGCTGAGCGCCATCGAGGCGCAGATGGCAGAACTGGGTGCCTCCATCCATCTGGCGCGCACCGACAGCCTGTCCCATCTTCAAACATTGATCGCCGACAGCCTCGAGGATGCGAGTTTTCCGGCGGCGCTTCTTGCCCTGACCCCGCTTTTCGAGAGTGGGGAGGAACCGCCCACTTCCGCCGCGCTCGAGGCCGAGCTGGCGCAGCGCTGGCATGCATTGCGCGGCCTTGATCGGGCGGCCGGGCGCACCACATTAGGGCCACACCGCGTCGATCTTGACGTGGTGCATGCCCAAAAGGCCATGCCGGCAGCTCTGGGCTCCACGGGCGAACAAAAGGCCCTCCTCATCGGGCTGATCCTTGCCCATGCGCGCCTCGTGCGCCTGCGGACCGGGATCGTGCCCTTCCTGCTGCTGGATGAGATCGCTGCCCATCTCGATCCGGACCGCCGCCGGGCGCTGTTTGCGGCGCTGGATGGGCTGGGGACGCAGTGTTTCCTCACCGGCACCGACCCGCTGCTGTTCGAGGCTTTGGAAGACCGGGCGCAGCGCATCACGGTGCGCGACGGCCGTCTTACGCACGAGTAATTTTTGCTCTTGCCAAGCTCTGGCGCCCTCTGGGGGACCCAGGCACGCCTTGGGCCTTTAAAACTTGGCCTTATGCCCAGCAAAAGCCTTAAAAACCGGCAATTTTCTTGGGGTTCAGGCCCCTATCCGCTAGAACGGAAAGACTTCGAAAAGGACTGATTCGGACCCCATGAGCGAAGCCGAAAACCCCACCCCGAACGAATATGGCGCCGATAGCATCAAAGTGCTCAAAGGGCTCGATGCGGTGCGCAAGCGCCCGGGCATGTATATCGGCGACACCGATGATGGTTCGGGCCTGCATCACATGGTCTACGAGGTGGTCGACAACGCCATTGACGAGGCCCTGGCCGGTCATGCCGATCTCGTGACGGTCACGCTCAATGCTGATGGCTCGGTCACGGTCACCGACAATGGTCGCGGCATTCCCGTGGGCATCCACAAGGAAGAAGGCGTTTCGGCAGCCGAGGTCATCATGACCCAGCTCCACGCCGGCGGCAAATTCGACCAGAATTCCTACAAGGTCTCCGGTGGCCTGCACGGCGTGGGCGTATCCGTCGTGAACGCCCTCTCGGTTTTTCTCAAGCTGCGCATTCGCCGCGATGGCAAAGTTCACGAGATCACCTTCACCCATGGCGTCGCTGATGCGCCGCTCAAGGAAGTCGGTGACTATGAAGGGCGCTCAGGCACGGAAGTGACCTTCCTGCCCTCGACCGACACCTTCACCATGGTGGATTTCGATTTCAAGACGCTCGAGCATCGCCTGCGCGAGCTGGCCTTCCTCAATTCGGGCGTCCACATCCTGTTGGCCGATCGCCGCCATCCCGAGCCGGTCGACATCGACCTGTTCTATGAGGGCGGGCTCGAGGCCTTCGTGCGCTATCTCGACAAATCCAAGCAGCCGGTCATCGAGGCGCCGATCATGATGCGCGCCGAAAAGGACGGGATCACCGTCGAAGTGGCGCTGCAGTGGAACGACAGCTACCACGAAAACGTGCTCTGCTTTACCAACAACATTCCCCAGCGCGATGGCGGCACGCATCTGGCCGGCCTGCGCGGCGCACTGACGCGCCAGGTCACCGGCTATGCCGAAAGCTCGGGCATTTCCAAGCGGGAAAAGGTGACGCTCTCGGGTGACGATACCCGCGAAGGGCTGACCTGCGTGCTTTCGGTCAAGGTGCCGGATCCCAAATTCTCGTCCCAGACCAAGGACAAGCTGGTCTCGTCCGAAGTCCGCCCCGTTGTCGAGAACATCGTCAACGAAAAACTCGGCCAGTGGTTCGAGGAACATCCGAACGAAGCCAAGACCATCGTCGCCAAAGTGGCCGAGGCTGCTGCCGCGCGCGAGGCTGCCCGCAAGGCGCGCGAGCTGACCCGCCGCAAGGGCGCGCTCGAAATCTCGTCCCTGCCCGGCAAGCTGGCCGACTGCCAGGAACGCGATCCCGCCAAGTCGGAAATCTTCATCGTCGAGGGCGATTCGGCTGGTGGCTCCGCCAAGCAGGGCCGCGACCGCTCAAACCAGGCGGTTCTGCCGCTGCGCGGCAAGATCCTCAACGTCGAGCGCGCCCGCTTTGACCGCATGATCTCTTCGGACCAGGTCGGAACGTTGATCACGGCCCTGGGCACCGGCATTGGCCGGGAAGAGTTCAACCCGGACAAGCTGCGCTACCACAAGATCATCATCATGACGGACGCCGACGTCGACGGCGCCCATATCCGCACCCTGCTGCTGACCTTCTTCTACCGGCAGACGCCGGCCCTGATCGAGCGCGGGCATATCTACATCGCCCAGCCGCCGCTCTACAAAGCCACGCGCGGCCGGTCCGAGCTCTACCTCAAGGATGAGCGGGCTCTGGAAGACTATCTGCTCCAGGGCGGCCTCGAAGACGCAGTGTTCAAGACGCGTGACGGGGTCGAACATGCCGGTGCCGACCTCATGGGCATTCTGCAGCAGGCTCGGGACATCACCTACGCCATCGACAATCTCAACACGCGCTACAATCGCAGCCTCGTCGAACAGACCGCCATTGTCGGCGGGCTCGACCCCGATGGCATGTCGGACCCCACCAAGAGCGGGGAAACGCTCAAGCGCGTCGCCAACCGCCTCGACCGCATTTCCGACGAGCTCGAGCGCGGCTGGACCGGTGAGATCACCGAGGACGAAGCACTGGCATTTTCGCGCACCGTGCGCGGCGTTACCGAGACCCATCAGATCGACCGTGCCCTCTTGCAGAGCGCCGACGCGCGCAAGCTGCGCCAGTTGGCCGACCGGCTCGATGAATTGTTCGGCGGCGTACCGACCCTCACCCGCAAGGGCGACACCATCAATGTCTATGGGCCCTCCTCGCTGTTCAAGGCCGTCACCGATGCCGGCCGCAAGGGCGTTTCGCTCCAACGCTATAAAGGCCTGGGCGAGATGAATGCCGAGCAGCTCTGGGAAACGACGCTCGACCCCAATGCGCGCACCCTGCTGCGCGTCGAGATCGACAAGACCGACGAAGCCGACCAGATCTTCACCGCCCTCATGGGCGATCTCGTCGAACCGCGCCGCGATTTCATCCAGGACAATGCGCTCAATGTGAGCAATCTGGACGTCTAGCCAATTCCAGGGGCCCGGCTTTCGAGACGGGCCCTTTCTCTTTCCGAGCCTTATTCGCCCAGGACGCAGATCCGGTTCCGACCCGCCTGCTTGGCCCGGTAGAGCTGTGCATCGCTGGCTTCGATCAAGGTCGCCGGTTCAAGCCCCTCACCCGATATTCCAGCAACGCAGCCACAGCTTATGGTCAGCACGGGCCCGAGCGGCGAGGCCGCATGGGGCAGCGCCAGCCTGCGCACATTGTCCATGATCCGCTCCAGCACCTGGCGTGGGTTGGAGGACTCTGGCAGCACGAGGCAAAATTCCTCCCCACCATAGCGCGCCGCCGTATCATAGGGTCGCCAGGCCGCCGAGGCGATGGCCTCGGCGACCGCGGCCAGCGCACGATCGCCCTGGCGATGCCCGTAATGGTCGTTATAGATCTTGAAATAGTCGATATCGATCATGGCCACCGACAGCGCGAGGCCGTCGCGCCGGGCAAGGGTACAGGCGCGCTCCAGCTCCTGGTCCAGCGCCCGCCTGTTGCTGATCCCGGTCACCGGGTCGACCAGCGCCTGCCGCATGAGCAGGCGGTTCTCCGCCCGCAGGAGATCATTGTTCTGCTTGAGTTGCTGCTCGGCCAGCCAACTGTCGGTTACGTCAATGACATAGCCAACCGCCCGCGAGGGATTGCCGTCGCGGTCGTCGAAGATCAGCGCCGAAGACCGCACCCAGCGGATTTCCCCATCAGGGCGCACGATGCGAAACTCTATGCCGTAATTCTTGCGCTCGGACAGCAATTCGCGCGCCGTGCTCTGCACTTCGGTGGCCCGTTCCCGATCCTCGGGATGAATGACGCTCTGGAAGTCGGCTACACTGACGATGGGCTGGCTCAGGTCGCGCCCCATAATGGCATACCAGCGCTGGTCGCACGTCATGCGATCGAGGGCGATATCGTAGTCCCACACACCCAGCCCGCCCACCTGCGCGGCCAGTTCCAGTCGCTGCAGCTGTTCGATCAGATGGACACCGGCTTCTATGCCTTGGCCCTCCGCCTCCGGCGCGGGGCTGTCATCGCGCGATACACCTGTCTTGCCGTCGATATGCATGCGTCCCTCGACCCGGTTTGCGACCGCAAGTGTGGACGTCCCCCTTGAGGACCGCAAACCCTCTCTGGCGCGGAGATAAACAACTCTTTGCCGCACCCCCGACATTGCCGCATAAGCGCCGGGCAGGCGATAAAAAAAAAGCGGGCCGCAAGGCCCGCTTCTCGAATTGTCCGGATGGGGCGTCGCCTTACTTGGGCGCCAGCACCATCACCATCTGACGGCCTTCGGAACGCGGCTGGCTTTCCACCTTGGCCATGGCGTCCATCTGTTCCTTGACCTTGATCAGGAGCTGCATGCCGATGTCCTGGTGCGCCATTTCGCGACCACGGAACCGCATGGTGACCTTGACGCGGTCGCCATCTTCCAGGAAGCGCTGCACAGCCTTCATCTTGGTGTTGTAGTCATGGTCGTCGATGTTCGGCCGGAGCTGAACTTCCTTGACCTCGATCACCTTCTGCTTCTTGCGCGCTTCTGCTGCCTTCTTCTGGGCAGCATATTTATAGCGGCCGAGGTCGAGCATCTTGGCGACGGGCGGATTCGAATTCGCGGCGATCAGGACCAGGTCCAGACCAGCTTCCTGCGCTTCGGCCATGGCGTCGCGCGTGCGCACGATGCCGCGGTTCTCGCCCTCGGCGTCGATCAGCTGAACGTCGGGGCTGGTGATGTCCTCATTGGCAAGCGGCCCATCTTTCTGGGGCGCCACGGGTCTCATTGGACGGCGAATGGCAAGCGTTCCTTTTGCTATTAGTGCAAGGGGGTGAAATCGGCCCTAAAATCGTGTTAGCGGGTGGATAAGTCAACTGGCGCAAATGCTGAATTTAGGCCAGTTGCGCCGATTAAGCGCCCTAATTAGGTTGCAAAAGCGACAGAGTGCCGATGAGTTCCCTTATACAGCAAAATCTGCGTGTCGGCCAGAGCGTCTCCGGACGCGATATCGCCGTGCTCCAGCGGCCCGGGCGGCAGCCGGGGATTTTCTGGCTGAATGGTTTCCGATCGGTAATGACCGGCGCAAAAGCCAGCGCCCTTGACCAGTTTGGCGCCGAAAACGCCCTTGCCGTCACACGCTTCGACTATTCCGGCCACGGCGCCTCGGGTGGCCAGTTCGAAGACGGCACGATCAGCCGCTGGCTGGAGGAGACCGAAGCGGTTTTCGCCCTCACCCAAGGCCCGCAGATCGTCGTCGGCTCGTCCATGGGGGGGTGGCTCGCCCTGCTGCTCGCCCGCCGGCTCCTCGGCAACAGGGATGGGCGCCTCAAGGGGCTGGTGCTGATTGCCCCCGCCGTCGACGCCACCGAAACCCTCATCCCCGCGCGACTCGGACCCGGACAGCACCTGGCGCTCGAGCGGGATGGCTTTGTCGAACTCGACAGCCGCTATGGCGACGGACCCTACCGGTATAGCCAGGCGCTGCTCGATGACGGCAAATACCATTTGCTGCTGGGCTCGCCCATCGAAACAGGCTGCCCCGTCACCATCCTCCAGGGCGGCCGGGATCCGGACGTGCCATCCGAGCACGCCCAGAAGCTGCTCATCCATATCCTGCATGACCCGGTGACCTTCACATTGATCCCGGATGGCGACCATAGGCTGAGCCGCCCGGAAGACCTCGATCGCCTCAGGGCTGCTGTCCGGGCGATGCTCTAGGCGCGCGCTCGGGCCGCCGCGCCTGCCAGCTGCTCGCGCTTGAGGAAGGGATCATTGAGGAAAGTGCCGAAGGGAAAGAACGAGGCAAATGTTGTCCGTAGCCACTCGAGGGGCGTAAATCCCCGCCCCCAGAGGCAGACGAGCATGGCTACGAGATAGATCACGAAGGCGGCCCCATGCAGGGCGCCAATCGGCGGCACGAGGTGGGGAATGCCCAGCCAGTATTTTGCGGGCATGGCCACGAGGAAGAGGGCCAGGGTTGTAATTCCTTCGGCGACGCCGATATATCTGAATGCGCGGATCATGATATGTGTCTAGCGCATGGTGCCCATCCGGCGCCACGCGACAAAGCGGCGCAAAATCAACTTGCGCCTCGCGCAAACTCAGCTATTTTAGAAGCGTTCTAATTTCCGCCGGAGGTACCATGTTCATCCAGACCGAAGCCACTCCCAATCCGGCGACGCTCAAATTCCTGCCGGGCCGCGACGTGGTCGTTGGCGAGCCGCGCGAGTTTCGCTCCGCCGAGGCTGCCGATATATCTCCGCTGGCCACGAGCCTCTTCTCCATTTCCGGTGTGACCGGCGTTTTCCTTGGTTCCGATTTCATCTCGGTCACCAAGGACGATACCAATTGGGCCCATATCAAGCCGGCCATTCTCGGCGTGATCATGGACCATTTCCTCTCTGGCAAGCCCGTCATCGCCGAACACGGCTTTGCGGTTCCCGCGCTCGATGACGGCGACGAGTTCTACGACGCCGAAGACAAGGAAATGGTGGAGGTGATCAAGGAATTGCTGGCGACGCGCGTGCGTCCGGCCGTTGCCATGGATGGCGGCGACATCACCTTCAAGGGTTTTAGGGAAGGCACAGTCTTCCTGCACATGCAGGGCGCCTGCTCGGGCTGCCCGTCCTCGACCGCCACCCTCAAGAACGGCATCGAGAACCTCCTCCGCCATTTCGTGCCGGGCGTGGAAGCCGTCCAGCAGATCTGACGCCAAAAATTCGCGTCCGAACAGTTTAGCAGCAAGCCGGAGGCCTCGATGTCAATTCATCGGGGCCTCAAGCTTTTTGGCAGGTATTTTTTGGGCATGTGGCAGACCATGGTGAAGGCCGGATCGAACACATTGCCCACATCGTAGCGCACGAGCTGGCCCATCAGGTGACTGGCGGCCACGGCCGAGAGGCCATATTCGTCCCCGGTCAGCCAATCGAACATTTCGGTCGTTGCATGCTGCAGCGCCTGGTCGAGCGGACGGGCATTGCCCAATGTATAGATCGTCTCCGCTGTCTCCCCGCGCGGCCAGGCTTGATGGCGGTTCTTGAGGACGCTGAGGCGGATCTCTACTTCCATCGCGGTCTCGACGCCCGTCCCGACGATTTCGCCATCCCCCTGGATGGCGTGGCAATCGCCGAGGAAGAACAGCGCCCCGGGCTCGAACACCGGAAACCATACCCGGGCCCCCGGGCCAAAGCCGCGATAATCCATATTGCCGCCATTGGATGCGCTGGTCGCGGTGGAAATAGCCTCCCCGCCGGCCGGCGCCACCCCAAAGCACCCGATCATCGGCTCGAGCGGCAGCACCAGGTGCTCAAGCCCCGGAACATCGTCCCTGAGCCTCACCGTTCCGACATCGAGATCGATATTCCACTCGATCCGGTCCCTTGGCGGCAGGTCGCGCACGCGCTCGGGATCGACGACATTGCCCGCCAGTGCGCCACGGGTCCAGCCATCGGGCCGGATCGGGCTTATGCGGAGGATATCGACCTGCAGCACGTCGCCCGGCATGGCGCCATCGACATGAATAGGACCATTCATCGGATTGGGACCGTGGGTCCGGCTGATCCCATCCTTGTCGACACCGGCGGCATCGATGGTCTGGGTAATGATCACGTCCCCATCCGCCACCTTGAGGGCGGCGGGCAGGGCGGCAAGCACATTGTGCCATTGATCGGGCGAGAAGCGATGGACCGCCACTATTCGGCGGCCAATCTTTGCTGGTCGGTGCGCTGGTCGGTTATGGCCAGCAATTCGTCGGTCTCGCCTTCCCGCTTGCGGCGGATACGCAGACGCTTGATGCGCCTGGGGTCGGCGGCGAGAATCTCGAATTCAAAGCCTTCGAGTCCGTTCACCTTTTCGCCGCGCTTGGGCACATGGCCTGCGAGGTCGAAGACCAGTCCGCCGATCGTATCGACGTCGTCGGCATGGTCGCCCGGGTCGAAATCGGGACCGACCACGGCCTGCACTTCCTCGAGTTCGGCGCGGGCATTTGCGATATAGGTATCGTCGCTGATCTTGCGGACCATGGCGCGCACGGCTTCGTCGTGCTCGTCCTCGATCTGGCCGACAATGGCTTCGAGCAGGTCCTCGATGGTCACGAGGCCATCGGTGCCACCATATTCGTCGACCACGATGGCCATATGGGTGCGGCTGGCGCGCATCGACTGCAAGAGGTCGCCGGCCGGCATGAAGCTCGGGACGAACATGGCCGTGCGGGTGATGCCGAGCTTGCCGACCTTCTGCCGCAAGGCGGCGGTCAGCAATTTCACCGGGACTTCCTTGTCAGGATCGCTGAGTGGCGCGGTGATTTTGGCCAGGGCGTCCTTGATGTGGATGAAGCCCACAATATTGTCGAGGTCGTTCTCATAGACGGGCAGGCGCGAATGGCCCACTTGCCGGAACCGGGCGATCAGCGCGCCCAGATTGATGTCGGCGCTTACCGCCTGGATGTCGGAACGCTCCACCATGATGTCGTCGATGGAGACTGCAGAGAGCTTGAGCACATTCTGCAATATGGCGCGCTCGCTCTCGGAGAAGTCCGAACTATCGGAGCGGTCCTTGTCGTCGAGCGCAACTTGGAGATCGTCGCGCAGCGATACCGTCCTGAGGGTCAGGAGGGATTTGATGCGATTGATCAGGCTCGGCCCCCGCGCCGCAGGTGCGAGGGCGGGACTAGAAGGAGGGTCGGGATTATCGGGCACCCGCTTGCCCCTGTTGTCGCTGTCGGTCATCGTCTCTGGCCGCAATATGCGGCGTATCTATCCTCGGTTGTGCTCAAAGATGGTGTCGGCCAGCGGCTAGCCGCCGGCTTCGTCTGCATAGGGATCTGCGATCCCAAGCCCGCCCAATATCTGGGTCTCCAGGCCCTCCATTTGAAGGGCTTCGGCCTCTTGGAGATGATCATACCCTAAAATGTGCAAAAAACCATGCACCACAAGGTGAGTGAAATGGTCTTCGAGGCTCTTGTCCAGCTCCGCGGCCTCGCGAACCAGGGTTTCATGGGCCAGCGTGATGTCGCCGAGCAAGCCGACAACCGGCCCGAAGGGCTCGATCTGGGGAAAGCTCAGCACATTGGTCGCACTGTCCTTGCCGCGCCACTGGGCGTTGAGGTCGCGCTGTTCTTCGTCATCGGTCAGCAGCACCGAAATCTCTGCGGCGCCCTTGATACGGGCACCGGAGCCGGCCAGAGCGGCCAGAACGGCGCGCTCGGCAAGGGCATCGAAATGATCGGGCCAGCCCTCCGAATTATGGATGACGGCGATTTCAAGCGGCGGGGTCGGCGGCATTGCACTCATTCATGGGTCGAAGGGACGGAACGGCACCCGCCTCACGCGCGAGGAAGAGTGCCCAATGTTCGCGCCAGGCCTGTGGTGTCGCCATCCTTTTCGGCGAGCCGGCGCGCGGTATCCGCCTCATAGGCCCGCACGATGCGGCCGACAAGCGCATGGCGCACCACATCCTTGTCGTTGAAGCGCGAAATATGCACGCCCTCGACCCCGTCAAGCAGATTGACGGCCTCCACCAGCCCCGATCTTTCCCCGCGCGGCAGATCGACCTGGGTCGGGTCGCCGGTGACGATCATCTTGGAGTTTTCACCAAGGCGGGTGAGAAACATCTTCATCTGCATCGAGGTGGTGTTCTGCGCCTCGTCGAGGATGACCACGGCATTGGCCAGGGTCCGGCCGCGCATGAAGGCGAGTGGCGCGACCTCGATGATCCCCGAGGTGATGCAGCGCTCGACATTTTCGGGCTTCATCATGTCATAGAGGGCGTCATAGAGCGGACGCAGATAGGGATCGACCTTGTCCTTCATGTCGCCGGGCAGGAAGCCGAGCCGTTCGCCCGCTTCCACCGCCGGGCGCGACAGGATGATGCGGTTGATATCGCCGCGTTCGAGCAGCGAGGCGGCGTGTGCCACCGCCACATAGGTCTTGCCGGTACCAGCGGGCCCGATGCCGAACACCAGTTCGCTCCGGTCCATGGCGCGCATATAGGCGTCCTGGGCTGGGGTGCGGGCGACGATAGTGGATTTTCGCGTGGCGATCTGGGCCATGCGTACCTTACCCCTCCGCTCCAGCGTCGGCAGCGTCAGCTGGCTGTCCTCGGTCTCGACCATGCGGATCACCGCATCGACATCGCCGATATCGACGGTTCGCCCCTCTTCGAGGCCGGTATAAAGCGATTCAAGGACCCGACGGGCCTGATCAACCTTGGACGCCGCGCCCTTGAGCAGCACATGATTGCCCCGCGGCGTGGCGGAGACGAAGAGGCGCTGTTCGACGAGGGCGAGGTTCTGGTCGAAATCGCCGTAGAGCTGTGCAGCCAGGCGATTATCTTCAAAGGCGAGTTCGAGTTGCGATGCGAGGGCGTTATCTGCTGTGGGTGGCAAGTGCCTGCTCAAACCTTTTTGGCTCCCGGGAGGCGGCACCCATGCGCCGCCAATGCATTAACGAGGCTAGGACGATTTCGGTGCCATGTCTGCACATTTTTTCCGTGCAGCAGCGGCTCCCCAGCCGGTGTCAGATCGGCAGGCCCGACAAGAGCTTCGGCCCGCCATGAGATATTCCCGAAGCCGCGCGGATCAGCACATTCTTGACCGGCGCCGCCCGATCGACCAGGCCCAGCCCGAAATCGCGAAACGCCCGCACAGGGGCGATATCATTTGAAAACAGCCGGTTGAGCCCGTCCGTCATCATCGCCATGGCGGTGGTATCGAGCCGCCGCCAGGCCTGGTAGCGCTCCAGCACGTCGGCGCCGCCATGGTCGAGCCCGAGCCGCATCGCCTCGACGATCACCTCAGCCAGCGCAGCGACATCCTTCAAACCCAGATTGAGCCCCTGCCCGGCGATCGGGTGCACCACATGGGCCGCGTCGCCAATCAGGGCCAGCCGTGGCCCGACGAAGTCGCGCGCAATCTGCAGGCGCAGCGGAAAGCCCATCAGCTTGTCCTCGAGCGTCACCGCGCCAAGGCTCGAGCCCATCACCGCCTCGATCTCGCCGGCCAATTGCTCCGGTATCATGGCCAGGAATTCCGGCGCCCGCTCGGCGCTTTCCGTCCACACCAGCGAGGAGCGATTACCTGGCAGGGGCAGGCTGGCAAAGGGGCCTGAGGGTCTGAAATGTTCATAGGCGACGCCGTCATGGGGCAGTTCATGAGCGATGGTCGCGACCAAACCGGTCTGGCGATAATCGTGGTGAATGACGCCAATTCCGGCCCGCTGGCGCAGCGCCGATTGCGCGCCGTCGGCCGCGACGACCAGCGCGGTCTCGAGCACGCGTCCATCAGCCAGCACCAGCCGGGCCCTGGCGCCCTCGCCCCGCCAATCGGCAATCTCGGCCGGCGCGATCACCTCGACCATATCGCCCAGCGCGGCAAGCAGCGCGCCGGAGCTGGCCTGGTTGGGCACCATATGGGCAAAGGCCTCACCGGGCGCCACTTCGCCATCAAATTGCAGGAACAACGGCCGGGCTATGTCGCCAAGCCCCGAATCGGTGATGCGCATGGCGCTGATGGGCTGAGCCTTGGCCGCCATGGCGTCCCAGACGCCCAGCGCCTCGAAAATACGCCGCACGCCGGCGGCAATGGCAGAGGCGCGATTGTCCCGCGGCACGCTGAGCGGGCGGCGATCGACGAGGGCCACGCGGATACCGCGCGCCGACTGCGCCAGCGCCAGCGCCAGCGTCATGCCCACCGGGCCACCGCCCACAATGACCACGTCGAATTGCTCTGCCCTAGGCTCGGTCATCCGCATTCTCCCTTTGTCGCCATTGTCCCAATTGCCCGCGCTGCGAGCAAGCGCGCGATTGCCGCAAGGGTCGCTGCCTTTATTTTCACCTTCACCCCGGCAACTGCCCATTTGTTGGCCATTCGCTTGGCGTGATGACGACCTCGAAACAGACTGCAGCCAGACACCCAAAGCCGAAACTCCCGGAAAACCAGCCATTTCTGCGGCTGAGCCTCCGTTTGGCACGGCTCTTGAGTGAGGTGTGCTGCGAAGTGCGCAGAAGCATCGAAAGGGGATGTTATGAAGCTGGTGGTTGCCATCATCAAGCCGTCGCGTCTGGAAGAGGTGAGACAATCTCTCAACTCCCTCGACGTCCACGGCATGACGGTCACGGAAGTGAGGGGCTATGGAAGGCAGAAGGGCCATTCCGAGATTTATCGCGGCACTGAATATGCGGTGCATTTCCTGCCCAAGCTCAAGCTGGAGATTGCCGTCGATGACGCCCTTGTCGACGCGGTGAGCAACGCCATTCGCGACGCCGCCCAGACCGGACGTATCGGCGACGGCAAGATCTTCGTGCTCGATCTTCTGGCCGTCACCCGCATTCGCACCGGCGAAACCGGCGCGTCCGCTCTCTAGTCCCGCCTCAAGGAGAACAGATAATGACAGGGTTCAAATTCCCCCTCCCCCTCCTGGGCGGCGCTGCCCTTGGCGCCCTCCTCATGACTCTTCCCGCGCTCGGCCAGGACGCCGCCGCGACCGAAATCGTGGAAGCCGCGGTCGGCGGTGAAACACCGCTCCAGACCCAGTTTATCCTCAACAGCTTCCTGATGCTGGTTGGCGGGTTCCTGGTGTTCTGGATGGCGGCCGGCTTTGCCATGCTCGAAGCGGGCATGGTGCGCACCAAGAACGTTTCCATGCAGCTTCTGAAGAACATCACCATGTATTCGGTGGCGTGCCTGGCCTACTACATCATCGGCTACAAGCTCATGTATCCCGGCGACGGCTGGATGATCCCCAATATCCTGGGCGCTCTGGGCATTGCCGTGCTCGAGCCGGTCGGGCTCACCCCGGACGCCGCCGATCTCAGCTATGCAACGGTCAGCTCGGACTTCTTTTTCCAGGTGATGTTCTGCGCCACGGCTGCGTCCATTGTCTCGGGCACCGTCGCCGAGCGCATCAAGCTGTGGCCATTCTTGATCTTCGTGGCCGTGCTGACGGCGCTGATCTATCCGATCCAGGCCTCCTGGAAATGGGGTGGCGGCTTCCTCGATGCCGATTTCGGCTTCCTCGATTTTGCCGGCTCCACCGTCGTTCACTCCGTGGGTGGCTGGGCGGCCCTCGCCGGGGCCATCGTGCTCGGCGCCCGCAAGGGCAAGTACAATGCCGATGGCTCGGTCAATGTGATCCCCGGCTCCAACATGCCGCTGGTCGTCCTCGGCATGTTCATCCTCTGGTTCGGCTGGTACGGTTTTAACGGCGCTTCCCAGCTCGCCATGGGCACTGTCGGGGATATCGCCGATGTCGGCCGCGTCATGGCCAATACCAATGCCGGCGCCATTGGCGGCGCCCTGGCCGCGGCGGCGCTTGCTGCGATCATGTACAAGAAGGTGGACCTGACCTTCGTCGTCAACGGCGCACTGGCCGGCCTCGTCTCAATCACCGCCGAACCCCTTACGCCCGGCCTAGGCACCGCCTCGCTGATCGGCGCCGTCGGCGGCATCATCGTCGTCCTCACCGTGCCGCTGCTCGATCGCTTCAAGATCGACGACGTCGTTGGCGCCATCCCGGTTCACCTCTTTGCCGGCATCTGGGGCACGATCGCCGTGGTGTTCACCAATCCCGACGCCAGCCTTGGCGGCCAGCTCATCTCCATCTTCACCGTCGGGGCCTTCGTCTTCTCGGTCAGCATGATCCTCTGGACCATCCTCAAGGCGGTCATGGGCCTGCGCCCGAGCGCCGAAGACGAAGACCTTGGCCTCGACGTGGCCGAAGTTGGCGTCGAAGCCTACCCGGCCTTCAAATGATCAAATCCGGGGTGGCCGTTCGCGGCCACCTCCACCTGCTTGCCGGCAGCGTGCAGTTCGCGCCCTCTTGGCCCGCCACAGAGGCTTCCCACTCGCAAACCGCGCGGACTGCACACTCCCGGCAATCATGCACAAAAAATACGCGAAGACCGGCGCCTCTGCACATTTTCGAGGCACTTTCCTGCCTCATCGGCGACGGGCGGTTTAACCCTATGCGTAACCCACTGACATCATGAGACAATCTGCCTTGGCAGCACTTGGCACGGCACTTGAGTCATCATCTCCGTCCAGCACGCGCCCGATGGCGCCAAGGGGGTTCTATGAAACTGGTGGTTGCTATCATTAAGCCGTCGCGGCTCGAGGAAGTGCGACAGGCTCTGACTACCCTCGATGTCCACGGCATGACCGTCACCGAGGTGAGGGGCTATGGCCGGCAGAAAGGCCATTCCGAGATCTATCGCGGCACCGAATATGCCGTGCACTTCCTCCCCAAGCTCAAGCTCGAAATCGCCGTCGATGACGCGCTCGCCGATCAGGTGAGCACGGTAATCCGCGACGCCGCCCAGACCGGCCGCATCGGCGACGGCAAGATCTTTGTGCTCGACCTTCTCGCTGTCACCCGCATCCGCACCGGCGAAACCGGCCCATCCGCGCTCTGAGCGTCATCCCTTCCGGAGGCAATTTTTGATGAAAATGTCCAAACTCTTGGGGAGCGCTACACTGGCCTCCCTCCTTCTGGCCCTACCGGCCCTGGCGCAGGACGCCGCCCCTGAGGCCGCCGCTGCCGTCGAGGAAATCGCTGCCATCGATACCGGCGACACCGCCTGGATGATCGTTTCGACCTTGCTCGTCATTCTCATGACCATTCCCGGCGTTGCCCTCTTCTATGGTGGCCTCGTGCGCGGCAAGAACGTGCTCTCGGTCGTGACCCAGGTCTTCGGCGCCTTCTCCATGATCGCGCTGCTCTGGGTGGCCTATGGCTATTCGCTGGCCTTCTCGGGCCCCACCGAGGGGGGCCTTTCGGCCTATATCGGCGATTTCTCCAATTTCTTCCTCGCCAATGTGAACCCGGACTCCGTTTCGGGGACCATTCCCGAGCTGGTCTTCGTCGTCTTCCAGCTGACCTTTGCCTGCATCACCGCCACGCTGGTCGTCGGCGGCATTGCCGAGCGCATGAAGTTCGGCGCGGTGATGGCGTTCCTGGCCATCTGGTTCACCTTCTCCTACCTGCCGATCGCCCACATGGTGTGGTCGGGCGCCGGCCTCTTCTTCAACATGGGCGCCCTCGACTTTGCCGGCGGCACCGTTGTCCATATCAATTCCGGTGTTGCCGCCCTGGTCGCCGCAATCGTGCTTGGCCCGCGCCTGAGCTACATGAAGGAGCCGATTGCGCCGCATAACCTCGTCTTCGCCTATATCGGCGCGTGCCTGCTCTGGGTCGGCTGGTTCGGCTTCAACGCCGGTTCTGCCCTCGGCGCCAACGGGCTTGCCGCCCAGGCCTTCCTCAACACCATCACCGCGCCTGCCGCTGCGGCCATCGCCTGGGCCGTGGGCGAAAAGATCATGCGTGGCCATGCCTCTGCCCTGGGCTTCATCTCGGGTGCCGTCGCCGGTCTCGTCGCCATCACGCCCGCTGCCGGCTTTGCCGGCACTTTCGGCTCGATCATTCTCGGCGCCGTCACCGGTTTCGTCTGCCTCTGGGCCGTCGTCACCCTCAAGCCGATGCTGAAATATGACGACAGCCTCGACGTCTTCGGCATCCACGGCGTGGGCGGCATTGTAGGCGCCATCGGCACCGCCATCGTCGCCGATCCGGCGCTCGGCGGCTTTGGCGCCGAGGGCTATGCCATGGGCGGGCAGCTGGTCACCCAGATCCTGGCCGTGCTGGTCGCGATCATCTGGTCCGGTGTCGTGGCCTTCATCGCCATGCTCATCGTCAAGGCGATCTTTGGCGGCGCCCGCGTCACCGAAGGGGGCGAGAGCGATGGCCTCGACCTCACCACGCATGGCGAACGCGCCTACAACTGACCTCTTCACGGGTGGCGCTTCGGCGCCACCCGCTCCTGCCGCCAATGGCCGGCCGATTCTACTCCCCCCACAGCTGCATTGCCGAAAAATTCCGCTCCGCCGGGCGCTTACGGACAATTTCCGATGGTTAGCACGCGATTAACCACAGCCCGCTAGCATGGGAGCACTCGGGTCTGCGAATGGTCGCTGCCCGGCAAAAGTATTGCGTGACCATGCCCAGCTCCCCCGTACCAACGCTCGATGACGTCCGTCCTGTGCCGCCCCGCGGCGCACGTGGCAAGGCCCGGCCCAGTGCCGCCATGCCCAAGCCGGCCCCCATCATCTCCATCCGTATTCCCCTGCGCATTGCAGGCCTGATGCTGCTGGCGCTTTGTGCGGTATTGCTGGTGTCAATGGCCACATGGTCGGTCGATGACCCGTCCCTGTCCTATGGCACGGCCAAGTCGCCGGAGAACTGGCTGGGCTATCCGGGAGCCGCCATCGCCGACATCCTGTTCCAGTTCCTGGGCATGGCCGCGCTGGTCATGGTCGTGCCGCTGGCGCTCTGGGGTTGGGCCATGACGCGGCGCATGCAGCCGACCAAGCTCGGCCTTCGCGTGCTCTCCTGGCTGGGCGCCACCCTGCTCGCCACCGGCGTTCTTGCCTTCATTCCCCTGCCCGAAACCTGGCCCCTGCCAACCGGGCTCGGCGGCCTTTCGGGCATGCTGTTTTCCAATCTGGCTGCGAGCGTCGCCGGTGCAGAGCCGCAGCCGATCACCTCGGCGCTGTTTGCCGTCATCATCGCCGCACCCGCCCTGGCCCTGTTCTGGATCGCCATGGGTCTTGGCACCGCCATTCCCACCGCCCCGCGCAAGAACCGCAAGGGCGTCGTCGAGGACGATATCGCCGACGAGCGCGAGCCCAATCCGCTGGTCGAGGTGGCCATCGGCGCGATCGTCCATATGGGCTATTCGCTGCGCACCGCCTTCCGTCGCGCCCGGGCCGATCACGCCGCCCGCCAGGCCGAGGAACAGGAATGGCGCGACCATACCGCCGAGCCTGGCCTCACCCCGCACGAACCCGAACCCGATCTGCGCGAACCGGGCTTTGTCGCGCCGCAGCGCCGCATCCATGCGCCTGCCGTCCATGCCCAGGCAGCCCATGCCGCCCCGGTCGAGCCCGCATTCGAGCAGATATCGCCGCGCGTCAATGCCCGCCCGGCCTATGACGAAACCGAGATCGACTATCCCGACGAGGTCGAGGACGCGGACATCCCCTTTGTGCCCGACAATTCGGTGCCCGTGGTCAGCCACACCCAGCGCGGCGATTCGCGCTTTACCCCGGTCGATCCCGCAGCGCCCCGCGTCGCCGCACCCGCACCGCGCCCGGTCCAGGGCCAGCGCGTCTTCCGCGAGGCCCAGCCGAGCCTGCTCGACGAACCCAGTGGGTTCGAACTGCCCGCGCTCAGCCTTCTCGCCGAACCCCGCCTTGGCGGCCCCTCGCCCGAGCACGCGCCTGAGCGTCTCGAGGCAATGGCCCGCAAGCTCGAAGAAGTGCTGCAGGATTTCGGCGTCAAGGGCGACATCATCAATGTCCGTCCCGGGCCGGTCGTCACGCTGTTCGAACTCGAGCCGGCTCCCGGCATCAAGTCGAGCCGCGTCATCTCGCTGGCCGACGACATTGCCCGCTCCATGTCGGCGATCTCGGCCCGCGTCGCCGTGGTGCCGGGCCGCAATGCCATCGGCATCGAACTGCCCAATCAGAACCGGGAAACCGTCTTCTTCCGCGAAATGCTGGCCTCGTCCGATTTCGAGAAGATGAAGGGCAAGCTGCCGATCTGCCTCGGCAAGACCATTGGCGGCGAACCCATCATCGCCGATCTCGCCCGCATGCCGCATCTGCTCATCGCCGGCACCACCGGCTCGGGCAAGTCGGTCGGCATCAACACGTTCATTCTCTCGCTGCTCTTCCAGATGACGCCCGAGCAGTGCCGCATGATCATGATCGACCCCAAGATGCTCGAACTCAGCATCTATGACGGCATCCCGCATCTGCTGACGCCGGTTGTCACCGACCCGCAAAAGGCCGTCGTGGCGCTCAAATGGGCCGTCCGCGAGATGGAAGACCGCTATCGCAAGATGAGCAAGATCGGTGTGCGCAACATCGACGGCTTCAACCAGCGCGTCTCGGAAGCCGCCAAGGAAGGCCGCACAATCTCCCGCACCGTCCAGACCGGCTTTGACCGCGAAACCGGCGAGGCGATCTATGAGAGCGAAGAGTTCGATCTCGAGCCCTTGCCCTATATCGTCGTCATCGTCGACGAAATGGCCGATCTCATGATGGTGGCCGGCAAGGACATTGAAGGCGCCATCCAGCGCCTCGCCCAGATGGCCCGTGCCGCCGGTATCCATATCGTCACCGCGACCCAGCGTCCGTCGGTGGACGTCATCACCGGCACGATCAAGGCCAACTTCCCGACCCGTATCTCGTTCATGGTGACCTCCAAGATCGACAGCCGCACCATTCTGGGCGAACAGGGCGCCGAACAGCTCCTGGGCAATGGCGACATGCTCTACATGGCCTCGGGCGGCCGCACCAAGCGCCTGCATGGCGCCTTCGTCTCCGATGCGGAGGTCGAAGCCGTCGTCAAACATCTCAAGAGCCAGGGCGCGCCGGATTATCTCGATTCCGTCACCGCCGATGACGAAGAGGGTGGCATGGATGGCGGCGCTGCCGGCGGCGGCGACGATTATGCCGGCTCGGGCGACGAGCTCTACGACAAGGCCGTCCATATCGTGCTCACCGACAAGAAGGCCTCCACCTCCTATGTCCAGCGGCGCCTCGCCATTGGCTACAACAAGGCGGCGACCCTGATCGAGCGCATGGAACGCGAGGGCGTCATCAGCCCTGCCAACCACGCCGGCAAGCGCGAGATCCTCGTCGGCAACAATTCCGACGGCTATTGAGGCGACACAAGGCTGAATTGGTAAGGGCGCTCCTCTGGGGGGCGCCCTTTGCATTTACCGCAACAAAAACGCTCAGGGCACGGGCGGGCAGCGCGGCGCTTCGGGCATGGCCGAAAACTGGCGCGGCCCGGCCAAGGCCTCGCCCCGCTTGTTCGGCAGGTCGATGATGCGCACCATCATGGTGCACTCCCCAAACCGGACCTCATAGCGGTCGGGTGCAACCAGGTTCACCCCATCCACGAGCTTTTCGACACCCAATATGTCCACCGCCGCCTTCAGCACCGCCTCGATTTCCGCCTGCCGCTGATATTGGGGCGGCAGCGCCGCCAGGCTTGGCATCGTTCCCGCGAGCACCAATATGAGAATAGAGGCAAGGCGCTTCATCTTGTCCGTGATCTCCGTCACAATGGATGGCACCGGCGGGTGGAACCTTCCACCTCTTGCCGCAATTGCTGCCTAGCCTAGTCTGACCTGAAAAAGCCCGCGAGGAAATCCCAGACGATGATTCGCCGTCACGCTCTCCTGCTTGGTGCCGCCATGGCGCTGGCCCCCATTTTCCCCGCTCTGGCACAGGGGCGCACCCTCTCCCCCGAGGAGCAGCAACTCATCGGCGAAATCAACGCCCACAACACCGCCATCCGCACCATGGCGGGCCGGTTCCTGCAGATCGACACCAATGGCGGGCGCACCGAGGGCACGTTCTTCCTCGAGCGGCCCGACAAGGTCCGCTTCCGCTACAATCCGCCCTCGCGCGAGGAAATCGTCTCGGTCGGTCGCGGCTTCTACATCCTCAATCGCCAGGACGAGACCTATTACGCCTATCCGCAGGACTCGATCCCGCTCCGGCAGTTCCTCGGCGACCAGATCAATCTGCTCAACGCCAATGTGGTGGATGTCTCCACCTCGGATGGTTACATGGCCATCACCGTGGTCGACCAGACCGTCGCCGGCACGGTGCAGGTGTCGCTGATTTTCGACGTCGAAACCAAGGATCTGGCGCAGTGGAGCCTTGTCGAGCCAAGCGGCGCCGAGCTCACCTTTTCGCTCTACGACGTCCAGACCGGCGTCGAGATCCCGCGCTCCTATTTCTCCATCCCGGCCAACTACAAGGGTCTTGATCCCTCGACTCGCTAGCGTTCGGCTTCACCGTGAAGCACTCCCTCCTGGCCTCCCCCTGAAAAAGGGGGGAGGGACAGATCGAGTATGCGGTGACGCTTGGGCGCCCCTGAAAACCCCTCCCCCTACCAGGGGGGAGGTTGGGTGGGGATCTTGCTTCCCCAAAGAAAATCTCAGCCGCCCATCACCAGCAGCGCAATCAGCCCCGCGCCACCCACGACAATCCGCCACCAGGCGAACGGCGCAAAGCCGTGACGCGACACGAAATCGAGCAGATAGCGCACCACCAGCGCCCCCACCACGAAGGACGCGGCAAAGCCGATGGCGATATTGAGCCCCAGGCTCATATCGATGAGATCGCGGCTCTTGTAGAGATCATAGCCGAAGGCGCCGACCATGATCGGCAGGGCGATGAAGAAGGTGAATTCGGCTGCCGACCGCTTGGTCGCGCCAAAGAGCATGGCACCCACCACCGTCGCCCCGGACCGCGATACGCCCGGGATAAGGGCGATCATCTGGAAAAAGCCGACGATCAGCGCCAGATGCCAAGGGAATTGGTAGATGTCGTCATAGGCATTGCGCTTGGGCATGCGGTCGACCAGAAGCAGGACCACACCGCCGACGAGCAGCGAAATACAGATGACGATCGGCGTCTCGTAGATGACCTGCTGGACATAGTCGCGGAACAGCACGCCCGCCAGCGCGCCGGGGACACTCGCGAGGATGACTGCCACCGCAAAGTGCCAGGCATAGGCCTTGCCCATCAGCGCATCGCGAATGAGAAGGCCCAGCTTGGCGAAATAGACGGTTATCACCGCCAGGATCGCCCCGAGCTGGATGAGGACGATGAAGGTCGCCGGCTGGCTCAATCCGAAAAAATGGCCGGCCAGAAGAAGATGTCCGGTCGAGCTCACCGGAAGGAATTCGGTAAGCCCTTCGATAATTCCCAGTACCAAAGGCACAAAAAGACCTTGATCCCCGTTCATTCCATCCCCTAACTCGTTTCTTGGGTCGCGCGCCCTCTTAGCCTTGTTCGAATTTTTCGCCAAGCAGAGGAGAAGCGCCGGCCGTGTTCCCAGACAGAGCCCGTTCATGCCCACGCTTGTGCACTACCCCCTCGATCCAGCTTCGCGTCTCATTCGGCTCATGTGCGCCGAATATGGCGTGCCGCTCGACGTCGAAGAGGTAAAGCCCTGGCTGCGCGAGGATTATCTGCTCGATCTCAATCCGGCCGCGACGCTGCCTATCCTCGTCACCGAGGCGGAAATTCCCATTATCGGCATTTTTGCCGCCATCCATGCGGTGGAGGATTTCTACGCGCCCCAGGCCGTGGCGGGTCTGCTGCCGGCCGAGCCGCTCGCCCGCGCCGAAATGTGGCGGCTGGTGGAATGGATGCTGGTCAAGTTCAACGACGAGGTCACCCGCTATCTCTTCGAAGAAAAGATCGCAAAGCGCGACCTCAAAGGGGCGACGCCCGAGCCATCCGTGTTGCGCGCTGCAAAAACCAATCTTGCCGAGCACATCCTCTATTTCAACTGGCTCCTGGCCAGCCGCAACTGGTTGGCCGGCGACGAAATGAGCCTCGCCGATTTCGCGCTCGCCGCCCATCTATCCACCCTCGACTATCTGGGTGATATGGACTGGGCCAAGGCCGCCGAAATGCGCGACTGGTATTCGCGCATCAAATCCCGCCCGGCCTTCCGGACCCTGCTCAATGATCGCGTCGTCGCCATGCCCCCCTCGAAAGGCTATGCCGACCTCGATTTTTGATGGCCGGATTTCCACACGCCGCCCCACCGCGCCAGATTGCCTTGTCCAGCGACAAGCCCCTGAGCGGGCGGAGAATGCCGGCCTCTTCGTGATCTTGCGCTCCGCCCCTCCCCGGCAATTGGCACGATAATTGCCCTGATGCTTGCCCTCCGCCGCGAATTGCGCCATCTTGCGCCCGAAATGCCGAAAAATACGGCATGGCGTCTCATGCAAGGGGTTGTAAAATATGGCACTTTCGCCGCGGCTCGAATTCCGCCAGGCGCAGAGCCTCACCCTGACGCCGCAATTGATGCAGTCGATAAAACTGCTGCAATTGAGTCATCTCGAGCTCAGCACCTTTGTCGACGAGGAATTGCTCCGGAACCCCCTGCTCGAACGCGAGGACAGCGCGGCCGAAGCTTCCGAGCCGACCGAGCCCGTCGAAACAAGTCTTTCCGGCGACGCCTTCGACGGCATGATCGCCCAGGGCGGCGAACAGATCCCGCAAGCCAGTGAGATCGCCGATGGTCTCGATACTTCGGTCGACAATGTCTTTCCCGACGAAAGCCCGGGGGATCTGGGGCAGTCTTCCGGTCCCGACCGCAATGGCAGTTTCGAGGGTGGGGACGCCCCCGATATCGACCAGTACGTCGCCAGCCGCCCGCGGCTGTCCGATCATCTCGAAACCCAGGCGCAGATGCTGCTGCGCACCCAGACCGATCGCCTCATTGCGCTGCATCTGATCAATGGGCTCAACGAGGCCGGCTATCTCGCTGTCGAGCTGACCTCCATCGCCGAATTGCTCGGCACCGACCTTGCCGATGTCGAGGCCGTTCTCGGCGCCCTCCAGGGCTGCGATCCCGTCGGCGTGTTCGCCCGCACTGTCGCAGAATGCCTCGCCCTGCAATTGGCCGATCGCGACCGGCTCGATCCGATGATGCAACGCCTGCTCGACAATCTTGATCTCTTGGCCGAGCACAATATGCCGGGGCTTCTCAAGGCGGTCGGCTGCGATCGCGAAGACCTCATGGACATGCTGGGCGAATTGCGCCGGCTCGATCCGCGACCCGGCCTTGCCTTCGAAAGCACCCCGGTCGAGACGGTCGTGCCCGATGTCTTCGTTCGTTCCGGGAATGATGGCGGCTGGCAGATCGAGCTCAATTCCGATGTACTGCCGCGCGTCCTCGTCAATCGGGTCTATTATGCAATTGTCAGCAAGAAGACCCGCGGTGAAGAAAAGACTTTCCTCTCCGACTGCCTCGCCACCGCCAATTGGCTGACCAAAAGCCTCGACCAGCGCGCCCAGACGATTACCAAGGTTGCCGCCGAGATTGTGCGCCAGCAGGATGGTTTTCTCACCCATGGCGTCGCGCATTTGAAGCCGATGACGCTCAAGATGGTGGCCGAGGAAATCGAAATGCACGAATCCACGGTCAGCCGCGTCACCGCCAATAAATACATGGCCACGCCGCGCGGCCTTTACGAGATGAAATATTTCTTCACCACCGCCATCGCCTCGAGCGACGGGGGTGGCGACCATTCGGCCGAGGCGGTGCGCCATCGCATCCGCCAATTGATCGACGCCGAATCGATCAAGGACATCCTCTCCGACGACACGATCGCCGAAATCCTGCGCAAGGAGCAGGGCATCGACGTCGCCCGCCGCACCGTGGCGAAATATCGTGAGGGCATGAACATCCCCTCCTCCGTCATCCGCCGGCGCCAGAAGAAGAATCTCGAAAACATGGCCTGAGGCGACCACGCGCCTCTGCGCCAATGGTTTTTCTCCTCGAGAGGGGAAACCCCAGCCCGTCGCGCGGCGTTGCCTCTTCGACGCTTTCCCGCAATCGGGGCGGGTGCGCCTTTGCGCATTGCCCCCGGCGCGGGGTGGGGCTAGCATCACCTCTACCGGCACCTCATATCTAGGGTGCTGGCAGGCGTGATCCCGAAAACCGGGAACGGCTTTCGGGACCCAATCGCGTCGCCCAACGACCGAAAGGAAGAACAAGCCATGACGTTGCGCGTTTCGGGAAAGAATATGGATGTCGGTGATGCCCTGCGTGGGAAGGCGCAGGATCATCTTGACGGCGTTGTCGGGAAGTATTTCGCCGGCGGCTATGACGGGCATCTGACCCTCACCCCGGATGGGATCGGCTTCCGTGCCGATTGTGTCGTCCACCTCGATTCAGGTGCCACCCTGCAGGCGAGCGCCGCGGGAGGCGATGCAA
Source organism: Devosia sp. FJ2-5-3 (assembly GCF_029201545.1). Taxonomy (NCBI): domain Bacteria; kingdom Pseudomonadati; phylum Pseudomonadota; class Alphaproteobacteria; order Hyphomicrobiales; family Devosiaceae; genus Devosia; species Devosia sp. FJ2-5-3. Next base: position 27,992 of record NZ_CP104007.1, read on the forward strand.
CCAGCGCCTATGAGGTGATGGCTCTCAATATCGAAAAACGCCTGCGCCGATACAATCGCAAGCTCAAGCAGCACCCGCGCGGCGCCAATGGCACTGGCGAGGACATTCCCGCCCAATACACAGTTTTCGGATCCTCCGAGGCCATGGACGAGCTGGACGAGGATTATGCCCCGCCCGTCATTGCCGAGACCACGCAGAACCTGCGTTCCATGAGCGTTGAGGAGGCCGTTATGGAGCTCGATCTCTCCGGTACCCAGGTTGTGATGTTCCGGCACGCTGGACATGGCGGGCTGAATGTGGTCTACCGCCGCTCCGACGGCAATATAGGCTGGATCGACCCCGCCCTCGGCGCCAATTGAGCGATCCGGTCGCCGCACTCTAGTTCAATAGAGATCAAGGCAGATTAATGGAATTGGCCGATATCCTGGCAAAGCACGCCGTGCTGACTTGCACGGGCATGACTTCAAAGCGCCAGCTCTTCGAATTGCTTGCCGACAAGGCAGCGGAATTGACCGGCCTTGATCGGACCGACATCCTTGCGGCCATTGTTGGCCGCGAGGAACTTGGCTCGACTGGACTGGGCAATGGCATTGCTATCCCGCATGGCAAGCTGGCTGGCCTCAAGGGCGTCGTTGCCGCGTTCGCGCGGCTCGACCATCCAATCGATTTCGATGCTGTCGATGACCAGCCGGTGGATCTGGTCATGATGTTGCTGGCGCCTGTTGGCGCCGGGGCCGATCACCTCAAGGCGCTGTCCAGTGTCGCGCGCATGCTGCGCACCGAGGATATCGTCGATCAACTGCGCCACGAGCCGGACACGGAGCGGCTCTATGCCATCCTGACTCAACCGCTCGAAGGCAATTACGCCGCCTGATCCTGTGATGGCGCCAGAATGAAAAGCCCCGGGGCGATGCCGCGGGGCTTTTGTATTTCTGGGCATGGCCGTTAGGCTTAAAGCATGTCTCCCGAAAGTGGCACCGGTTTCGGGATAAAGACATGCGTAAAAACAAAGAGCTAAAGCGCAAAGAGCGAATCCTAGAGATCGCGACGCGCTTTAGTGGAGCGTTGCGAGCCCCAGGCTCTTGTCCCCCAACCATTCGGTCACCGCATCGGCGGTGTCGGCGACCATCAGGGGCGTGCCGTCGGCGGACATGACGAGCTGATATTCTTCTGCCGCGTCGAACTCGGCGTCGCTGATCATGCTTGAGAGGACGTGGCCCGAGACCGGCTTGACATAGGCGACCGCGCTGCCACCCAGGGCGGCGAACTGGGCCGGGGTCAGAAGCTTGAGCGGATGCACATGCTCTGCGGTGCTGTCGGAAGTGCGTTTATCCATCATCGTCATGGCCCTTTCCTGAACTTGTTGTTGGGCTCGCTGCCGGGGCCACCGGCAAAAATCAAACTACAGCGAGCGTATCTCTATGCGGCGGGCGGTCTTGGGCGCTTGGGGGCGCTCGAGAGTAATAACGAGCATGCCATGGCCTAAAGTTGCATCCTTCACGATCATTCCATCGGCAAGCAGAAAACTGCGCTGGAATTGTCGGGCTGCAATGCCACGGTGGAGGAACTCACGTCCCGGCTCGTCCTTCTGCCTTCCCCTGACACTGAGCTGGTTGTCTTCGCTGACAATTTCCAGCTCTGCCTGGGAAAAGCCGGCTACGGCGATGGAGATCAGAAATGTCTCGGCTCCATCCGCACCCGGACTGCGCTCGATATTGTAGGGCGGATAGCCATCCGCGGACCGGGCCAAGCGGTCGATCCGCTCTTCGAAGCTGTCGAACCCGAGCAGAAAGGGTGCAGAAAACACCGAGATACGCGACATAAAGCCGTCCTTGTTGATCCAAGCAACGTCCGCGGCCCCCGACCCGATTGCAGTGGCATCGGCGACCTGCCAGAGATATGGGACAGCCTGCCGCGCGGTTCAAGTCACCTCACCCCTTATGCCCTGCACGAAGGATCGGCCCCCATGAGCACGACCATCGCCATCGTCACTCCGGCCTACAAGGCCCAGGATACGCTTCCCACCACGGTGCGGAGCGTGCTCGACCAGACCCACGCGGACTGGCAGCACTGGATCGTGGCCGACGATGGCTTTAATTATGAAGAGTTTCTGTCCCAGGCCGGGCTCTCCGATCCCCGCCAGCGGTTCCTCACCAGCGGGGGCATCGGCCGCGGCGCCTCAATCACCCGCAATGTCGCGCTTGAGGCGCTCGACGCGCCTTACGCGGCCATCCTCGATGCCGACGACCGGATGAAGCCGCAAAAGCTGGCCCTGGCCCTCACGGGCCTTGCCGAGCACGCCATTATCTCGAGCGCGCTCGACGTCATGACCATGGATTTCAGCCATCTCCGCCATGTCGGGGCCGGGCCCGACCGCGTCCTGACGCCGGGGGAACACAAATGGGTGAACCTCTCCATGGACGCCCAGATCGTCTGGGACCGTCGTCGCTGCGAAGGGCGGTTCGATGCCACCATGAGCAATATGACGGACCTCGAATTCCTGCTCCAGCTCTATCGCACCGTGCCGAGCTCGCTGCATCTGGGTACGCCGCTGCATGACTATATCAAGCGCGAGGGCTCGATGAGCAACAAGACCGACGTCACCTCCGGCATGATTGCGTCCAAGCACGAAATCCTGGCTCGCCTCGAAGCCGGCCATTACGGGCTCGGCACCGAAGATGTCGAGGGCCTCGCCGGTTTTCTCAGGATTTCCCTTGAGGCCGAGGCGCTCTATGGCGCAGCGCTCGCCGCACAGCCGGGTCTCCTTTTCGAAGATCATATCGAGCCCATGCTGGCTGCCGCCCGCCCGCAATAAAAAAAGGGCGGCCCGAAGGCCGCCCGTCCTGATCGCGCCGGTTCGATTACAGCGCGTAAAGGGTCACGGCGGCGCCATTGGCGTCGCTGTCGATGCCGACGATCTGGTCAAGCGTGAAACCCTGGTCGGTGATGGTGCGGGCGAGGAAAGGGTTGTTCTTGATCTGGTTCTGCAGCGAGGAGACGTCCACATCCACGGCCAGCGAGCGGGCCTCGGACGGATTGACCTTCAGAACGGTGGCAAAATAGGCGTCGTTCAGCGCGTCGAACGAGACATTGGCATCGAACGGGCTGGCCTGGGCAATGCCGGCGGCACTGGTGGCGAGGACGGCGGCGAGGGCGATCGACTTGATAAAGCGCATTTTGGTTACTCCATGAGGGAAAAGAGAAATTTCGCGGCCCGACATCGTCAGGCATGGAGAAGAGACGCTCAGGGGCGGGACAAAGTTTCATTAATGTTCGGAAAGACAGAACACTCATTTTTGAGCGGGCTGCAGAAAACCGATAATGGTGCGCCTGCGTAGCGCGACGGATTTACCGCCTGGTGGCCCGGGCCGTCCTCACGCCCCTTGCCACCTTGCCCAATTGGTCCTATAGAGCCCACTTCTCCGGATCGCCCGGCCAAAAGGCATGCCGTGGCGGTCTTTGAAAGCGATGGGTTCCAAAAGACCCGTCCAGACCAATAAGGACCCGCAAAATGCCCAAGATGAAGACCAAGTCCGGTGCCAAGAAGCGTTTCAGCTTCACCGCAACCGGCAAGGTGAAGGCCGGCGTCGCCGGCAAGCGCCACCGCCTGATCAGCCACAATGCAAAGTACATCCGCACCAACCGCGGCACCAAGATCCTGTCCAAGGGCGACGAGGGTCTGGTGAAGTGGTACATGCCGTACAACCGCTAAGCTGGAAGGACACGAATAAATGTCACGCGTAAAAAGAGGCGTAACCGCCCACGCCCGTCATAAGAAGGTCTTGAAGGCTGCAGAGGGCTATTATGGCCGCCGCAAGTCTACGATCCGCATTGCCAAGCAGGCTGTGGAAAAGGCCGGTCAGTACGCCTATCGCGACCGTCGTAACAAGAAGCGTAATTTCCGCGCCCTGTGGATCCAGCGCATCAACGCCGCCGTGCGTGAATATGGCCTGACCTATGGCCGATTTATCGACGGCCTCACCAAGGCTGAGATTGCCGTTGACCGTAAGGTGCTGTCCGATCTCGCGATCACCCAGCCCGAAGCGTTCGGCGCTCTGGTCGCCAAGGCCAAGGCATCGCTGGCTTACCTCGAAAGCTTCGAGGCCACCACCCACGCCCGCGCGACTGCCTAAAGCCTGGTAGCGCTCCGCACGGGGCGCCTACTGGACCATTCCTCCGCTTTGCTGAGGTCAAAAATTGCGCCTTGCGCCGCCCGACAGGGCTGGTGCGGGGCGTTTTTGTTTGCTCTAACCGCGCCAGCCCGTCCGAGTTGAAGAAGATCATGTCCCTGCAAGCTGAGATCGACACCCTGCGCACCGATTTGTCGGTTGCCATTGCCGCCGCCGAAAACGAAGCCGCGCTGGATAGCGTCCGCGTCGCCGCCCTGGGCAAGAAGGGCTCCGTCTCGGCATTGCTGGGCACGCTCGGCACCATGGCTCCCGAAGAGCGCAAATCGGCCGGTCCCGCCATCAACGGCCTCAAGGTCGAGATCGCCGGGCTGATCGAAGCGCGCAGCGCCGAACTCAAGGCCGCAGCGCTCGAAGCCCGCCTCAAGGCCGAGACCGTCGATATCACCCTGCCGCTGCAGCCTGCGCCCACTGCGCGCGGCCGCATCCACCCGATTTCCCAGACGATCGACGAAATCACCGCCATTTTCTCGGACATGGGTTTTTCCATCTCCGAAGGGCCCGATATCGAAACCGACTATTACAATTTCACCGCGCTGAACTTCCCCGAAGGTCACCCGGCGCGCGAAATGCATGACACCTTCTTCATGAAGCCGGGCCCGGACGGGGTGAAAAAGGTCCTGCGCACCCACACCTCCCCGGTGCAGGTGCGCGTCATGAAAAAGACCAATGAAAAGCCGGCCGCCTCCTACCTCACCCCGCCGCAGGATCCGCCGATCCGCGTCGTCGTGCCCGGCCGCACCTATCGCAATGACAGCGACCAGACCCACACCCCGATGTTCCATCAGGTCGAAGGTCTCGTCATCGACAAGTCGAGCCACATCGGCCAGCTGCGCTGGGTCCTTGAAGAGTTCCTCAAGGCATTCTTCGAGGTGCCCAACGTTACCCTGCGTTTCCGCCCCAGCTTCTTCCCCTTCACCGAGCCCTCCATGGAAGTCGACGTCCAGTGCGACCGCTCCGGCTCGGAAGTGAAGATCGGCGAGGGCAATGACTGGCTCGAAATTTTGGGCTGCGGCATGGTTCACCCCAATGTCCTGCGCGAAGCCGGCCTCGACCCCGACGTCTACCAGGGCTTTGCCTTCGGCGCCGGCATCGACCGCCTCGCCATGCTCAAATACGGCATGCCTGATCTCCGCGCCTTCTTCGACGCCGACCAGCGCTGGATCGAGCACTACGGTTTCAGGCCCCTCGATCTCCCCACCCTTTTTGGCGGCCTGTCGAGCTAACTGAGCAAGCGATGCTGTCCGCGCACCCAAACCCATCGGCTCCTGCGTCTCCCTCCCCCTTGTGGGGAGGGACGTCGCGCAGCGCCAAGGGTGGGGGTGTGGCTCCGCAGACTCTATCCGTGGGGCGCACCCCCACCCTCAATCCCTCCCCACAAGGGGAAGGGAGGCCGCGCAGTGTTCGTGAAGAGAGTGTCGCCCAATGACGGCGTCGTCAGACACAAAAGTCCGCTTCGCCTTCGGTGACTCTCCCGAGCTCGCCGATCGCCTGCTCGCGCTCGTCCTTGCTGGCAAGAAGACCGCCACCTGCGGCGCGCTTCGCGATTTTGGTTCCGGCAAGGAGCCCATGCCCCAAGTCGGCCGACAGGACATCGTCCTCAATGGCGCTGGCGAAGAGGCCTGCATCATCGAAACCGTCTCGGTCGAAACCCGCAAATTCAGCGAGATCACCCCCGCCTTCACCGATCTTGAAGGCGAAGGCCCCTATGCGGAATGGCGCGCAGGTCACGAAGACTATTTCGCCCGCAATGGCGGCTTCTCACCCGACATGGACATCGTCTGCGAAATTTTTCGCCTCGTCTCGGTCCTGCCGGCCGGGCGCGAAACCTATAATCGCGTCGCTACCCCGATCTTCATCGTCACCGATATCGAATCGGACGGCCCCACCCCGCTGCACAATTCCATGCTGAGCTTTGCTTCGGTGGCCATCACTGCCGATGGCACGCGCCATGGCGAGTTCGAGGCGGTCTTAAAACCCCGGCCGGATCGCACCACCAATGAAACCACCATGGCCTGGTGGGCCACTCAGCCCGAAGCCTGGAAGGCGGCCACCGAAGGCGCCGAAGACCCGGCTGTCGTCATGCCGCGCTTTGCCGACTGGGTCGAAAGCCTGCCCGGCCCAAAAGTCTTCGCGGCCGCGCCCATGATCTTTGATGGTCTCTGGATGGACCATTATCTCGATGAATATGCCGGCACCCGCGTCCTCTCCGGGCCCTTCAAGAGCCGGCAGATTTTTCGCGGCGGCGGCGTCTGCCTTTACACCATGGCCGGAACCCTGCGCGGTGCGCCCTATCTCGATTGGGGCATGAGCAAGCTGCCGGCCGAGTTCTACGGCCATATCCCCCACACGCACCGAGCCATCGACGATGCCCGCGGCTTCGCCAATGTGCTCGTTGAACTTTTTCAACTTTCGTCCGCGCTGCCGCCTGTTACCGGCAGCAAAAGTGACTTCCGTTAAGGTCCAGAAACATGAAATTCACGCTTGATTGGCTCCATGAGCATCTCGATACCCAGGCTTCGCCAGAGGAAATCGGCAAGGCGCTGACCATGATCGGCCTGGAAGTCGAAGGCATTGAAAGCCAGGGCAAGGCGCTCGAAAAATTCGTGGTCGCCCATGTCGTCTCGGCGACGCCGCACCCCAATTCCGACCACCTCAATATCTGCAAGGTCGATGCCGGCACCGGCGAATTGATCGACGTGGTCTGCGGCGCGCCCAATGCCCGCACTGGCCTCAAGTCGGTCTTCGCCTTCCCCGGCACCTATATTCCGGGCAAGGATTTTGAATTGAAGGGTGGCGTTGTCATTCGTGGCGCGCCGTCCAATGGCATGCTCTGCTCGGCCGCCGAGCTGGAACTCTCCAATGACCACGATGGTATCATCGAGCTGCCCGAAGACGCCCCGATCGGCGCAAAATATGTCGACTACGCGGGCATCAATGGCGTCGTCTTCGACATCTCCATCACCCCCAACCGGGGTGACGCGACCGGCGTCTATGGCGTCGCGCGCGATCTCGCCGCCTTCGGCCTCGGCACGCTGAAAAAAACCGATTTCTCACCCGTGCCCTCCACCGGGCCGAGCCCGATCCCGGCCCTGCCGCATCAGTTCGCCGAAGGCGCGCCCAAGGCGATCCGCAAGTTCGCCGGCCGCTACATCGCCAATGTGAAAAACGGCCCCTCGCCTGAGTGGCTGCAGGCGCGCCTGCGTGCTGTGGGCCTGCGCCCCATCAACACCATCGTCGACATCACCAATCTGGTCTCGCTCGGCTGGGGTCGTCCGCTCCACGCCTATGATGCCGACAAGGTCGAAGGCACCATGGTGCTGCGCAATGCGCGGGGCGAAGAGTTCGACGCGCTCGACAACAAGATCTATACGCTCGACGAGACCATGACCGTCATCGCCGACGACAAGGGCCCGCTCTGCCTCGGTGGCATCATGGGCGGCATCCGCTCGGGCGTCACCGAAGAGACCGTCAATGTCGTGATGGAATGCGCGTCCTGGGATCCCGATCTCATCGCCCAGTCCGGCCGCAAGACCGGCATTGTCTCGGATGCCCGCTATCGCCTCGAGCGCAATGTCGATCCGGCCCTGACCGAACCTGGTCTTGAGCTGGCCACCCGTCTCGTCCTTGAGCTCTGCGGCGGCGAGCCGAAGGAACCGGCGATTTCAGGCGAAGACGTGTTCCCGAACACAATCGTTGAATTCCCGCTCTCCGAAGTGAAGCGCCTCACCGGCATCACCTCCGCTCCGGAAGAGGTTGAGGCCATCCTCACCCGCCTCGGCTTTGCCGTCGAAGGCTCGGGCGATACCCGTCAGGTAAAGGTGCCGTCCTGGCGTCCGGACGTGACGCAGAAGGCTGACCTCGTTGAGGAAGTCATGCGCATGGTCGGCGTCGACAACGTCCCGGTTGAGCCGCTGCCGCGTCTCAACCACGTTGCCCCGCGCATCCTCACCACCATCCAGAACCGCCGCCGCATCGCCCGCCGGGCGTTGGCGACGCGCGGTCTCGATGAGGTCGTCACCTGGAGCTTCATCTCCAATGCCGATGCCACCCGATTTGGCGGCGGCACCGAGGACCGGCAGCTGGCGAACGCCATTGCTGCCGACATGACCGACATGCGCCCGTCCCTGCTCCCCGGCATCATTGCCGGCGCGCGCCGCAACGCCAATCGCGGCTTTGCCGATGTGGCCCTGTTCGAGGTTGGCCAGGTCTTTCTCTCCGACAAGCCCGAAGGCCAGCACACCTATGCCTCGGGCGTGCGCACCGGCACGTCCACGCTCAACGGTTCTGGTCGCCACTGGTCCGGCAAGCCGCAGACCGTTTCCGTCTGGGATGCCAAGGCCGATCTCTCCGCCGTGCTCGATTCCCTTGGCGTCGACATCGAAAAGGTCCAGATCCTGCCCGAGCCTGCCGCCTGGAGCCATCCGGGTCGCGGCGGCCGCATCGCGCTCGGCCCAAAGGTCACGCTCGGCTGGTTCGGTGAACTGCACCCGGCTCTGGCCGCCGAACTCGACATCGAAGGCCCCATCGCCGCCTTCGAAATCGACCTCGACGCACTCCCCGAGCCGCGCAAGAAGGCGACCAAGACCAAGCCGGCCCTGGCCCTCAGCCAGTTCCAGCCTTTGAGCCGCGACTTTGCCTTCGTGATGGACCGCGCGGTCACCGCCGCCACCATCCTCAAGGCCGCCAAGGGCGCCGAAAAGACGCTGATCAAGGATGTCGGGATTTTCGATGTTTTCGAAGGTGTCCATGTCGGCGAGGGCAAGAAGTCCGTCGCCATCGAGGTGACCCTGCAGCCCCGCGACAAGACGCTGACCGACGAAGACATCGAAAAAGTTTCCGCCGCCATCGTCGCCGCCGTCACCAAGGCCACAGGCGGCGAACTGCGCAAGTAAGTTCAGACCCATCTCCACCCTCCCCCTTGAGGGGAGGGCAGCGCAGCTTGCCCCGCAGGGGCTTAGCGAAGCTGGGAGGGGAATGCTACCAGACACACCCCCACCCACCCTCCCCTTCGAGGGGGAGGTTTCAGGCCGGTGTGTGCCGCAACTATCTGCCCGCCCCCTCCCAACCTCCCCCTTCCAGGGGGAGGTTGGGAGGGGGTATTCAGGCGTGCACGATCATGCCGCCGGATTTCGGAGCCCAAAAATGTCCCGCACTGACGCCATATTGAAGCGCCTCAGCCAGCTCCATCCCAGGCTGATCGACCTCAGCCTCGATCGCATGTTGCCGCTGCTCGAAAAACTCGGCAATCCGCAGGACCATCTGCCTCCGGTGATCCATGTCGCCGGCACCAATGCCAAGGGCTCGACCATCGCCCATCTCCGCGCCTTTCTCGAGGCCGCGGGCAAATCGGTGCACGTCTATAATTCCCCCCACCTCGTGCGCTTCAACGAGCGCATCCGCCTCGCCGGCAAGCTGGTCGAGACCGATCGCCTCAATTCCGCGCTCGAAGAGGTGGAAGCCATCAATGCCGGCGAAGGCATCACCTTTTTCGAGGTGACGACGGTCACCGCCTTCAAGCTCTTTGCCGAAACTCCGGCCGATTATCTCCTGCTCGAAACCGGCATGGGCGGCACGTTCGACACCACCAATGTGGTCAAGCACCCGCTGGGCACCATCATCACCCCGGTCGATTTCGACCATCAGGGTTTCCTCGGCAATACGCTGACCGAAATCGCCAACAACAAGGCCGGCATTCTCAAACGCGGCGCCCTCTCGGTCATGGGCATCCAGCGCCCCGAAGCGCGAAAAGTGCTCGAACGCGCCGCCCATCGCCTCGGCATCACCCCCATCTGGCAGGGCGAGGATTTCCACGGCTCAGCCCAGGATGGACGCTTGGTCTATTCCGACGAGCAGGGGCTGCTCGACCTGCCGCCCTCGGCCCTTCTCGGCCCGCACCAATTCGACAATGCCACTCTCGCCATTGCCGCAACGCGCCATTTCGGCCTGCCGGTCGATGAGAAAGCCATTGCCGAGGGCCTCCGCCGCGTTACCTGGCCGGCCCGCATGCAGCCCATCCGCCATGGCGATCTGCGCGACCTCCTGCCCCCCGGGCACGAGCTCTGGCTCGATGGTGGACACAATCCCCATGGTGCCGCCGCCCTCGCCCGCGCCATTGCCGAGCTCGACGCCCACAACAAGCGGCCGCTGGTAATGATCATGGGCATGATGAGCAATCGTGACCCCGCCGAGTTCCTCGCCGCCTTCACCGATTTCGCCCCCGAAGTGCTGACCCTCGCTATCCCCGGCGAGGAAAACGCCCATCCGGCCGATCACATCGCCGCCCGCGCCAAAACCCTCGGCCTTGCCGCCCAGCCCATAGCCTCGATCGAAGCCGCCCTGGCCGAGGCCGCCAAAACCCCCGACGCCCGCGTCCTCATCTGCGGCTCGCTCTACCTCGCCGGCGATGTCCTGGCGAAGAACAACACCCCCCCGGACTGATTTTCTGGTGTCCAAGGCTCGGCTCTATCGCCCCCTCGCCCCTCAGGGGAGAGGGTTGGGGTGAGGGGTGAAGGGCTCTCGTCGTAAGCCGCGCCGCTGAACCCTCATCCGGCCCTTCGGGCCACCTTCTCCCCTCAGGGGAGAAGGGAAGGAAGAGTCGAGCCTGTGGTTACAGTCCAAGCCCCCAAAAACCTAATACCGCCCCTGCTCACTCCCGCAGAACGGATCCAGCGGGCTCTTGCCCACAAAGGGCTTCCGCCCCAGCAGCGTTTCCAGCACGGCCGCCTGGAATTCATCGCTCGAGCCATAGGCGTTGACATAGGTGCCCACGCGCGGCGCGTCGTGGAGGTAATAGGGAAAGCCCAGCGACACCATCAGCGTCGGCACATCGTGCCAGTGCCGGCGCATGGCGCCATACACCGTCCCCGTCAGCCGCTTCCAGTCCAAAAATATCCGTCCCCTCGTCAGCAATGTCTCCTCGGCGAGGAGATAGAGCACAAGGTCATAATCCGCCGGGTTCACCGCCAGATCCGGCGTAAAAACCGTCACCGCAAACCCCTCCGTCTCCAGCATTTCCGGCAGCGACAGCGGAATGGGCTCGGGCGCAAAGGGCTGGACCGAACCGGTCGAATAGACCAGCACCCGCTGGTGCTTTTCCTTGGACAGCGGCAACAGGCCCGGCACATCCTTGACCAGCGTTACCGCCCGCTCGGTAACATCCCGCGCCAGCGCCCGGCTGTCCGCCGTGGCCACCTTTGCCCGTGCCCCTTCAAAATTCAGCGCCTCCCGCGCCTTGTGCAGCCCCAGCGCCGCCTTGAGCGCGAGGATCCGCGTCACCGCCTCGTCCACCCGCTCCTGCGTCAGCCGCCCATCGGCCACCGCCTTCACCAGCCGCATCAGATCGGCATTGGGATCATCGGAAAACAGGATGACATCGCACCCGGCAATGATCAGCTCGGGCAGGGTTTCGTCGCGATGCCCCCAATCGCCCAGTCCGGCCATCGGCGTGGCGTCGGACACGATCAGCCCGTTAAAGCCCAATTGCTCGCGCAGCAGCGTTTCGTTCAGCACCCGGCTCAGCGATGCCGGCCGGAAGGCTTCGCCCTTGGCCTCGGGGTCGAGCGAGCGCACAAAGGCCGGAAAGGCGATATGGGCGGACATTACGCTCATCACCCCGGCCTTGATCGCCGCGCGATAGAGCCGCCCGAATTTCTGCTCCCAGTCCTCCAGCGTCAGCGGATTGACCGTCGTCACCAGATGCTGGTCGCGGTCGTCAAAACCCTCGCCCGGCCAGTGCTTTACCGTCGCCGCAACGCCCTTCTTCTGAAACGCCTCAATCTGGGCCAATGCGTGCCGTTCGATGCGGTCGACATCATCGCCATAGGATCGCGTGCCGACAATGGCACTACGCCAGGCGGCATTGATGTCGATGACAGGCGTAAAGCTCCAATTGAGCCCGACGGCCCGCGCTTCCTCGGCCATGATGGTCGAGATCGCCGTGGTCGCCTCCACATCGTCCACGGCTGCCAGCGCCAGCGGGTTGGGCACGGAGGTGCCAAAGGGCAGGCTCATGCGGCTGCCTTCGAGATCGGCGCTCACCAGCATCGGCGCGGGCCCGAGCGTATCAAAATTCTGCGCCAGCGCGATCTCGGCCGCGAGGTCGCCACTATAGATCCGCGTCACCCCGCCCGGCCGAAACGAGCGCAATTGCTCGAGCGCCTCCTCGGTCGAGCCCCGCGCCAAAAGCACGAACAGCTGGGCCAGCTTGTCGCGCGGCGTCAACCCGTCGCGCGTCGACTGAACCCAGGCAATGGCCTCGTCATCGAGATTGAACGGGGCGGCAGAAAGCTCGATTGCGGCCAAGGCAAAGCTCCGAAAAAACAGGTCAGATCAAATGGGTAGGGCGACGCGGCGGCCCAGTTCAGGCAATCACTTATTTGTGTGGCTTTACCGCGCCCGAAAACAAGGAAAATTGTGCTGACTTCGCGCCCGCAATGAGAAAGCCCCCCTGCTCCGCGCTCTCCGGCACGGGCGCGTTGGAGCGTCTGCACTAGTGCCCGATTGCTCAGCACACCGCCGGCTTCCCTCGGGCCTGACCCGAGGGCCACTCCGAGAGCCCCAATATTGGCAATGTGCGCTGGGACAGCGGCCCTCGGGTCGAGCCCGAGGGCAGTACCGTGCGGAGGGAAAAGCACCAGTCGCCCCACCCTCCCCCCTTGAGGGGAGGGCAGCAAAGCTTGGCCGCAGGCCCTAGCGGCGCTGGGAGGGGGTGTTCCATTCCCGCGGCCCTCATTGCTTCCCACGACGTCATCCCCGCGAAAGCGGGGACCCCCGTTGAAACAGCGGTTCCCGCTTCCGCGGGAATGGCACCGAGATAGAAAAACCGCTCCCGCTCCCAAAAACAAAAAACGCCGCCGGAAAACCGGCGGCGTCTTAAAATTCTCGCTGAAGGAAAAATCCTTAAGCTGCGTGGCCTTCGAGCCATTTGGCGAGGCCTGCCTTGGGGGTGCCGGCGCCGATCTTCATGTCGGCGGCTTCGCCGTTCTTGAACAGGATCATGGTCGGGATCGAGCGCACGCCATATTGCGCTGTTGTCGAGGGGTTCTGGTCGACGTTGAGCTTGACGATCTTCACCTTGCCCTGGAGCTCGGTGGACAATTCGTCGAGAACCGGCGCGATTGCCAGGCACGGTCCGCACCATTCTGCCCAAAAATCCACAAGGACCGGCACATTGGAGTTGAGGACTTCCTGGCCGAAATTGGCGTCGGAAACATGGTCAGTCATGGAGTTCGCCTTTGGTTTGCTTTTGGTTCGTAAAGCGGTCGCCTAATTGCTCTCAAAGCTGGTGAGAGTCCAGTCGCAACGCAAGGGGTGTTCACCGCAGGGTGAAATTCTTGCCCGCTGCGCCGAGCAGGTCCTGGGGTAAATTCATCAGTGATTCCAACTCGGTCCACAGAATCGCGGCGCGCACGATCCTGCCGGGGAAAAGCTGACCTGCAACCAGTGCATATAGCCCCAGTTGGGTCAGATAGCGGGCCGGTATGGCCTCGGGCCGATCCGGCACATGCGCGTCGGATTTGTAGTCGATCACCAACACCCCCTCGTCGTCAACCACCAGGCGGTCGATGCGCCCGGAGAGTTGCACGGCTTCGCCGTCCCGGTCCGCATTGACCAAAAAGGGCACTTCGGCCCGGCTTTGTGGTCCGAAAATATGGGCAAGATCTATCCGCTCGAGAATGCTCCGCGCCCTGTCCATGACCGCTCCATGCGCCTCGCCATATTCGGGTAGAAGCGCTTCCATGGCGCGCGGCATCACCTTGTCCCAGGCGCTTCGTTCGATGCCGCTCATGTGCTGCAGCAGCGCATGCAGCGCCAGCCCGCTTTTTCTGGCAAGTTCGGCGTCCCGCACCTTTTCGGCGGCGCTCTGCAGGATCGGCGCATTCTCTCCCTCCGACGACGGAGACAGAATCGGCACCGGCACAAACTCGGGCAGCGGCGCCAGCACCAGCGGCGTGAACGCAGCGTTGATCCCGGGCAGCGGCACGCTTAGCGGCGCGATGGCGGGGCGCTCGGCCGGATAGACCAGCGCCGCTTCCTGCCCGGTCACATCTCCAACGCTCTGCCCATGCGGGCGCAGCGCCCCTTCGATCGCCTCATACCAGGTGCCGTCCGTCTTGCCGGTCACCGTCAGCGCCCCGGTCACATAGAGCTCGTCCTCGGCGCGGGTCATGCCGACATAGAGTTTGCGCCAATATTCCTCCAGCCGCACGGCGTCGATCCGGTCCTTGATGCCCTGGATTTCCGTCGTCCGCTGGCCCTTGCTGCCGGCATGAAAGAAGATCGGACCCTCTGGCCGCTCGTCGAGATAAACCGGCGTGCTGGTCTGGCTGCCGCTGGGCTTGGCCGTGGCATCGGCGAGAATCACGACCGGGGCTTCCAGCCCCTTGGCGCCATGCACGGTCATCACCCGCACCCCGCTACCGCCCTCGGCCAGCTCGCGCTTGATCGACACGCTGCGCCGCCGCATCTCGGCGGCAAAGCCCTGCAGCGATGGCTGCTCGGTCTGCTCATGGGCAATGGCCAGCTCGAGGAATTCGGACAGCACCTCGTCCACTTCCGTTCCCAACCGCGCATGGAAGCGCTTGAGGCCCTCTTCGGCATAGAGAACGCGGGCCAAAAATTCATAGGGCCGCTCGAAATCGAGCTCGGCGCGCCACCGCGCCAGCCGCTCGGCGGCCTCCCGCGCCGAAGCAATAGTGGTGGCCAAGAGCGCCGACCACAGCCTTTGCCCGCCCGAGCGGGGGCTGGCGAGCTGGAACAGATCCTCCTCGCTCACATCGAACAGCGGCGAGCGCAGCAGCGCCGCCAATTGCAGATCATCGGCCGGGTTGAGCAGCACATCGATCAGCGCCAAGAGGTCCAGCACGGCGATATGGCCGGTCACGCCCAGCCGGTCCGCACCGGGCGTCGGCAGGTTTTGCAGCCGCAGCGCCCGGATGATCTCCTGGAACAATATGTTTCGCGACTGGACGAGAACCAGCACGTCGTCCGGGGTGACCGCCCTGCCCCGATGCCCCAGCGGCCTGTGGCTGTCGACCCAGAAGCGGATTTCGGCGGCAATGCGCATCGCCACCTGGCGCGGCGCGCTCTGCTCGGCCTCCACCGGCTCGCGCGGCCATTCGCCATCACCCGCCTCGGCCTCGCTTGTCCGCAATGGAGGCCACAGCGTCACCGTGCCGCCGGGCTGGGTGCGGGCGGCATTGTGCCCAACCTTGTCTTCAGAGAGCAGAGCCGCCTGGATATCGGAGCGCGCGCAGACGAGGTCCACCGCATTCAATATCCCCGAGAGGGTGCGAAAACTGGTATGCAGCGGCAGCCGCGCAAATTGCTTTTCCGCCGCCTGCGCCCTGCGATGAAATTCGCCCCCGGTCAGCCCGAACAGCGCCGGTTGCGCCCCCTGGAAGGAATAAATCGACTGCTTCTGGTCGCCCACGGCGAACACCGAGCGCGGCCGCTCGACAGCGCCTGCGCCGGCAAAGAATTCTTCGGCAATGGCCTTAACCACCCGCCATTGCCGCTCATTGGTGTCTTGGCTCTCGTCGACCAGAATATGGTCGATCCCGGCATCGAGCTTGTACTGCACCCAGGGACCGATGGCGGGATTGGCAAAGAGGTCGCCGAGTTTTTCAACAAGATCGTCAAAGTCGAGCAGCGAGTGGCGCCGCTTGTCGCGCTCATAGCGCCGGGCGATGGCCACCAGCACGTCCAGCACCGCCTCGCTGCGCTCGATCAGCCGCGCCGCGATGATCTCCTGGTCGAGTTGGAGAACGCGTTCCTGCTCGGCGGCCATCATCTCGCCGATGCCCGGCAGCGCCTTCTCTTGCGTCTTGGTCACGAGACGCGCGCGCGGGCTTCCATCCTTGGTCAAAACGAGGCCCCGGAGCGTTGCCGCATCCGGATTGTCCGATCCGTCACCGATTAGCAGTTTGAGGGCGCCTGATGTTAACGATGTGTTAGCAACAAGCGCACTTTCGAGACTTTCCGCCGTTGCCCCGCAGTAGCCCACTACGCGCCGCAGTCGTGCCTTGGCGCCCTCGGGATCAGCGAGCACGACATCGAGCCGCGCGCCCAGTGCGAGGCCGGAATTGATAGCTTCGCCAATGGCATAGTCGCTCATCAGCCCAAACAGGGTCTCGACCGCCGCCCGGTTCTCCCCGCCCCGCAATCCGTCGGCCAGAACCGACTCGCGGGCCGCCATAATCATTTGATTTTGCTGGTCTTCTTCGATCACCGAGAAGTCGAACGGCACCCCGGCCTCGATCGGAAACCGGTGCAAAACGGCTTCGCAGAAGGCATGGATGGTCAAGATCCTCAGCCCGCCCGGCGTTTCCAGCGCCCGCGCAAACAGGGTTCGCGCCCGACCGACTATGACATCAGTCACCGGAGCGCCTGTAAGCCCCTGCAAATCCTTGTATAATTTGTCCCTTGGCATGACGGCCCAGGCCGCCAGTTCGGCCGAAATACGCCCCCGCATCTCCGCCGCCGCGGCCTTGGTATAGGTGAGGCAAAGGATCGATTCGGGAAACACCCCGGCCAGCAAGAGCCGCAGCACCCGTCGAGTCAGAACGAAGGTTTTCCCTGATCCTGCATTGGCTTCCACCCAGATCGAGCGACTGGGATCGGTCGCCTCGCCCTGGGCCCGCGTGGTGTCAAAAGGAATGGAAAGCTCGCCCCGCTCCGCGCTCATTCGCTATCCTCCCCGCCATCGACGGAAGTCCATTCGGCCAAGCGCGACAGATGATCATAGGCCCCGGCAAAGCGCTGGCTCAGCAAGGGTAACAGCCGCGCGGGCATAGGCCTCTGATTGAACAGGAAAAAATCGATATGCCCCTGCATGCGCCGTCCGATCTCCTCGGCGGCCTCCATCAGATCCATACCCTCGGCCGGCGCAAAATCGCTGGGTATGAAAGCCTCGGGCCCCAGCCCGATCTTGACGTAAATCAGCCCGCTCGTGTCCGCCGATGGGATGTCCTTCATCGCCCCGGCCTTGGCCATCATTGCTTCGACCAGCAGTTGCGGCGCCTCAAAAGCCTTCATCATGCCCTTGGTCGGCGGCGTTCCGGTTTTGAAATCAAGGATTTCGACGCTGCCATCCATCATCTGGTCGACGCGGTCAGCCTGCCCCGTCACGAGGAAGGGCTCGACCATGGGCAGTGTCATCTCGCCCCGGATTTCGGCATGGCGTTTTCGCACGCGCGGGGCTCTAAGCCGTTCAAAATCAAGGAATTGCCGCGCCGCCGTCTCGAAGCGTCGCAGCCAGATATCCCGGCGTTCTCCAATTGCTTCGAGCCCCGAAAAAGAGTCGGCAGCGATCGTCATCAGTGTGTCGAACGCCTCCGGCGCGTTGGGATCATGCCCCTCCATGACAAACCGCCCCAGTGCATCATGGATGATCGTGCCGCGCTCCCGCGCATCCGGCACATCCCCCAGAGGATCGAGCCGTCGCAACCCCAGCACATGGCGGGCATAGAGGTCATAGGGCGAGCGCATCAGCGTCTCGATCTCGGTCACCGACAGCCGTCGTGGCCGCAGATGGACCGGTGGATTGGGCAGGGGTCGTGCGGCTGGTTTCGTCTCTGGCACGGCGTCGAGCGCCCGGGCCTGCTCGAGCCAGAGCCTGCCCTTTTCCTGCAATCCATCCGCAGCATCCGCGCCGATAAAGGCATCAAGCCGTTGCAGAAATCGAGATGGGCTGGCCGGGCTCGCGCCGATCCGCCTGGCATAGGCGACGATGACATCACGATTGCCGATGGCCTGGGCAAAGTCGTGAGCAGCAAGCCCCTGCAGCCGCTCGGGAGGCTCCAGCCCCGCTGCCAGCCGCATGCCGCGGCTGAGCCACGGCCCCGGATCGGCCGGTTCGGGCCATTTGTCTTCATTGACGGCGCCGAGAATGACGAGGTCCGGGCTCATCAGCCGCGCTTCCAGCTGTCCCCAGATGGCAATGTCACTGCGCCGCTCGACATGGTTACGCACCTGGAACCCGGTCATCAACGCCGACAGCACGCGATCAAGCGCAATCGGCGGGAAGGGGTGCCCCTCCCCCCGGTGCCCGATCATCTGGTCGGCCCAGCCCTCGAATTCGTCCCGCCCGCGCAATGACGCGCCGTCGGCCGTGGCGACCAGAGCCAGCCGTAGCGCCTGCGCCAGGTCGGCGGCATCCATGCTCTGGCCGTCGACCAGCGCAATAAGCGGCGCGATGGCCGCCTCCACCCGGTCGAGCAGCGCCGAAATAGCGCCCCCGTCATCTGCCGAAAGACGTCGCGCCGCGTGCTTCGGCGGCTCTACAACATGGGCCGCCAGCGCCGCACGCAGCCCGCCAAGGCCGGGTGCAATTCTCTGCCCCCGCAGCAGGCCAAGCTCGATGGCATCGGTCAGCGCACCAAGCTCGGAACGCGAATAGCCAAACATGGCCCAGCGGCTGCGCAACAGGGCGATCAGGTCGACTGCCGCGCAGCGCGACACTGCAAGGTTGAGAATCTGTCGGGCCAACCGCCCCACCGGGGCATGGAACAGTGGCGCACCGGCCGCGTCGTCGACATAGATGTCAAATCTCGCCAGTTCCGCTGCAATCCGCCGCGCCAGATTGCGATCCGGGGTGATGATCCCGACAGTCTTTTTCTCAGCCAGCGCAGAGCGCGCTGCCAGCGCAATGGCCCGCGCCTCTTCGTCTTCATGACGGGCGGCGATCACAGCCATACCGTCGAGGGCCATCTGCAGTTGCGCGCCGCCCAGCCGGGCTTCATACCAGCCGGCCGTTTCCTCCGTCAGAGCCAGTGCCTTGGTGACGAGGTGGGTGCGCGGATGTGGCCCCTCGACCAGCGCCTCCACCTGCCCCGGCCCTGCCCCAAGCGTCCGCAGCAGCCGCGCCAGATTATACTGCGGATGGCCATGCGGGCTCTTGAGCGGATCAAGCAGCGCCGCATGGGTTTCCGCGCTCATGTCGGTGTCGAGCCCCGGGAGCACAAGCGCGCCGCGGGGGAGCCGCGAAATGGCCCGGAGCAAGCGCGCAGTCGCCGGGATCGAGCCGGTCGAGCCTGCCGCGATCACGGGCCGATCGCCATAAACCAGCGGCGCGGCATCCGCCTGCCGGTCGAGCCGCGCGCCGCGCAGAAACGCTGGATCGGCCATTCCCAAGGTCGCGAGAATTTGCGGCCAGACCGTCAGCGCAATATCGAGAAAGGTCAGCGTTTGCTGCCAATAGGCGCCCAGTGTCGGCGAAAGTTGCTCGGTTATGATTTTCAGCGCGCTGGCATCACGTTCCTCGATGGCGAGGTCGTCAAAGACCAGTCCGAGCGAATCGGCCATGGAAAAAATTTCGGCGGCGGTCGGGGGCGTCGAAAAGGCCTCGCTGCCTGCGGGGGTTCGCGCCCATGCCGCGACCAGTCGCGACAGCACCAGCCGGCGGTGCAGCACTGACGCAGGCCGCGGCAAGGCCTCCGCCTCGAAGGGCGGCAGGAAGGGCTCTTCGTCTTCCACCTCTCCGCCAAAGGTGCGGATGTCTGGCAACAGGCCATTAAAATCAGGGTGTTCCAAAAACGCCTGCGCCAGAACGCGTTTGGCGCGCTGTGTCGGCAGGACGATGGTGACATCGCTGAGCCAGAACGGCCCTGTCCGCGGCCAGTCGCCGAGGAGACGCCCATCCATCACCGCAGCCGCCAGGGTCGGCAGGAAAGGTGTATGCGGCGGAATGGAAAAAAGGCTCATGGCGCCAGCAGCGCAGCGGTTGCGGCCAGGGCCTGCGGATCCCCCACATGATACCAGGGGGCATCGAGCACGATGCCGTAAAGCGTCTCGCGCTCCATTGCCGCGTCGAAGATGTCAGTGATCGAAAAGGCGCCATCCGGGGTATCACGGAACAGCTTTTTCCCCATCAGCGCCACCCCGCCATAGATGACAGGCGCTCCATAGTCCCGGGTCACCCTTCCGGCGGGATCCAGGCAAAAATCATGGCTGCGGCCAAAGCCGGTGGCGCGCGAGGGCTGGATGCAGAGGAGGACGATGTCGTCTTCTCCGGCGTAGCGCGCCCGCATCCGCCCCAGCGGCCTGTCGCTCCCCGCCGACCAGAAGGCATCGGTGTTCATGACGAAAAAGGGGTCGGTGGCGAGCATGGGCAGCGCCGCCTTGACGCCCCCACCGGTCCCCAGCAGCGTCGCCTCCCGGTTTACCTTCAAGAGCCCGCCAAAATGAGCCAGGACCTGATCGGCGCGATAATGGGCATTGGCCGCAAAGCGCTTGGCGCCTTCGGCCCGCGCAGTGGCCATGACGCGCTCGATCAGCGGCACGCCGGCCACCGGAATGAGAGGCTTGGGCAGGGTTTCGGTCAGCGGCCGCATGCGCATGCCGAGGCCGGCGGCAAGCAGCATCACATCAGGGAATCGGTCAGGCTTTTCCATGGCCGGATAAGACCGGGGCGGCCCGGTCTTGTCCAGTATGGCCAGGGACAGGCGCCCTTAGCCTGTGGTCAAATTATTCGGCGTGGGCTGCTGGCGGAGCGAGATCGTCGTCGCCTTCTGCGGCCACAGCTACCTCGCGCATGCTCGCCTGTGCGGTCTGGGCACGCTCGTTCGTCCCAGCCAGCTCGGGGTGTTCTGGGCCGCGGGTCAGGATGCTCGCCAGCGAGCCGATGGTGGAGCGCAGATTGTGCCGGTGCACCACCATGTCGACCATGCCGTGCTCATAGAGATATTCGGAGCGCTGGAAGCCCTTTGGCAGCTTTTCGCGGATCGTCTGTTCGATCACACGCTGGCCGGCAAAGCCGATGAGAGCGCCCGGCTCGGCGAGATGCACGTCGCCGAGCATGGCATAGGAAGCGGTAACGCCGCCCGTGGTCGGATTGGTCAACACCACGAAGAAGGGCAGGCCAGCTTCGCGCAGGCGCAGCACCGCAACCGTGGTGCGCGGCATCTGCATCAGGCTGAGTACGCCTTCCTGCATGCGCGCGCCGCCGGACGACACGAAGAGCACGAAAGGCGTCTTGCGCTCAACGGCGGTTTCCAGCCCGGTGATGATCCCCTGCCCGGCTGCCATGCCGAGCGATCCACCCATGAAGTCGAAATCCTGGATCGCGACTGTGATGTCGCGCTCATAGAGTCTGCCGACAGCCACGATGACGCTGTCCTCAAAGCCGGTCTTGGCGCGGTTTTCCTTCAACCGGTCGGTATAGCGCTTCTGGTCGCGGAATTTGAGCGGATCGACCGGTACGGACGCAACCGGGATCAAATCATAGGCGCCGTCATCGAGGAAGGTCTTCAGCCGATCCGTCGGCTTGATCTTCATGTGATAGCCGGAATTCGGCACCACCCACTGATTGGCCTCGAGGTCCCGATAAAAGACCATCTCGCCCGATTCCGGGTCCTTCACCCACAAATTTTCGGGCGTATCCCGCTTGTTGGACAGGAAGGAGCGGATTTTGGGGCGGACGAAATTGTCGATCCAGTTCATGGCGCGGCCTTTCGTGGTGATTTCGACAGCGTTTTTTTTCGAAACGCTCGGGGTCACCTACTCGTCAATTGTGGCAATTCTTATCAGGGCGGAGCGGCCAGGGCAAAGCCCGCCTGGCCAATCCACAAGCCATGACTGTTTGGTTTGGTTAAGAGCGGGCGCGTTTGACGCCGCTGGCGAGGTCGGCAACGATAGTGCGCACCGCTTCCACAGTCCTGTCGGTGGCCTTGCCGTCGATTAGCGAATTACGCACGGCATCGACCAGGACCGAGCCGATAACGATGCCGTCGGCATGCTGGCCGATTTCGGCAGCGTCTTCGGCTGTCTTGATGCCAAAACCAACCGCCACCGGCAAATCGGTGTGGCCCTTGATG
Organism: Devosia sp. FJ2-5-3; assembly: GCF_029201545.1. Lineage (NCBI taxonomy): Bacteria > Pseudomonadati > Pseudomonadota > Alphaproteobacteria > Hyphomicrobiales > Devosiaceae > Devosia > Devosia sp. FJ2-5-3. Next base: position 49,995 of record NZ_CP104007.1, read on the forward strand.
CGCGCCACGGCTTCGCCGACGGCGCCGCGCGACTTGATCGCCGCGCCGGTTACGCCCGTCATCGACACATAGTAGACAAAGCCCGATGTGTTGGCGAGCACGGCCGGCAGACGCTTGTCGTCGGTCGTCGGGGTGGTGAGGCGAATGAAATTGATCCCCGCCTTGAGCGCTGGAAGGCAGAGTTCGTCGTCTTCCTCTGGCGGCAGATCGACCACGATCAGCCCGTCGACCCCGGCTTCCTTGGCGGCCGCCAGAAACGCGTCGACGCCGAAGATATAGATGGGGTTGTAATAGCCCATCAGCACGATCGGCGTAGTCTCGTCCTTGCGGCGGAACTCTTCGACCATGCCGAGCACGCCGCGCAGGGTCTGGCCACTGGCCAGGGCACGTTGCCCCCCGAGCTGGATGGCGACGCCATCGGCCATCGGATCGGAAAAGGGCATGCCCAGCTCGATGATATCGGCGCCGGCCTGGGGCAGGGCGTTGAGAATGGCCTGCCCCGTCGCCAGATCCGGATCGCCGGCCATGATGAAGGTCACGAGCGCCGGGCGGTTGGCGGCCTTGAGATCGGCAAATCTGGTGTCAATACGAGTGGTCATTACTTCAGCAGCCCCAGATATTTACCGACGCTTTCCACGTCCTTGTCGCCGCGCCCGGAAAGGCAGAGCACGATCGACTTGTCCTTGCCCATGGTCGGGGCGAGCTTGATCACCTGGGCCAGGCCATGGGCGCTTTCCAGCGCCGGGATGATGCCTTCGAGCTTGGTGCAGAGCTGGAACGCTTCCAGCGCCTCATTGTCGGTAACAGGCGCATAGGTGACGCGCTTGGTATCGTGCAGATAGGAATGTTCCGGGCCGACGCCGGGGTAGTCGAGGCCCGCCGAAATGGAATGGCCTTCGAGAATCTGGCCATCGGCGTCCTGCAGCAGATAGGTGCGATTGCCATGTAGCACGCCGGGGCGTCCGCCGGTCATCGAGGCGGCGTGGCCGTTCTCGACCTGGATGCCATGGCCGCCTGCTTCGGCGCCATAAATGGCGACTTCCGGATCGTCGAGGAAGGCGTGGAAGGTGCCGATGGCGTTAGAGCCACCGCCAACACAGGCAACCACTGCGTCGGGCAGCTTGCCTTCGATTTCACGGAATTGTTCCTTGAGCTCGGTGCCGATGACGGACTGGAAGTCGCGCACCATCTCCGGATAGGGATGGGGGCCTGCGGCAGTGCCGATGAGGTAATAGGTCGAGTCCACATTGGTGACCCAGTCGCGCAGCGCCTCGTTCATGGCGTCCTTGAGCGTGCCAGCACCGGCGGTGACAGGACGCACTTCGGCGCCCAGCATCTTCATGCGCAGTACATTGGGCATTTGCCGTTCCACGTCGGTGGCGCCCATGAAGATCGTGCAGGGCAGGTCGAACTTGGCGCAGACCGTGGCCGTCGCCACGCCATGCTGGCCGGCGCCTGTTTCGGCGATCACGCGGGTCTTGCCCATACGCTTGGCGAGCAGGATCTGCCCCAGGCAATTGTTGATCTTGTGGCTGCCGGTGTGGTTGAGCTCTTCGCGCTTGAGATAGACCTTTGCGCCACCAAGGTGCTCGGTGATGCGCTGGGCAAAGTAGAGCGGGCTCGGCCGGCCGGTATAGTGAATTGCCAGGTCCTTGAGCTCGTCTAGATAGGCGGGGTCGGCTTTGGCCTCGCGATAATGCCGTTCGAGATCGAGGATCAGCGGCATCAGCGTTTCCGCGACGAACCGCCCGCCATAGATGCCGAAACGACCATGTTCGTCCGGGCCGTTGCGCAGGGAATTGATACCATCCATTGGCGGAAGTCCTAACTTGCTCGGCCTCTCCAGCGTCGTCAGGCCGACGGACGGAAAAGCCAATGTTTCAGCGATGTCGACCCCTCTTCCAAAAGAGGGGCGCCGCCCGATCCTTATACTGCCGCGCGCGCGTTTCGGATGAACGCCTCGATCAGCCTCTTGTCCTTGACGCCGGGTGCCTTCTCGACGCCCGAGGACACATCCACTCCGAAGGGTGGCCGCACGGTGCGGATGGCCTCGGCGACATTCTCTGGCGTCAGGCCTCCCGAAAGCATGAAGGGTACGGAGGGGTCAAGCGCTTCGAGCAGCTTCCAGTCAAACGTGTCGCCCAGTCCGCCGGGACGGTCGGCGCCCTTGGGTGGCTTGGCGTCGAGCAGGATGCGGTCGGCAACGTCGACGAAGTTGGCCACCTGGGCAACGTCGTCGGCCGAGCCGATCGGCAACGCCTTCATGATCTCGACGCCGGTTTCAGCTCGAATGGTTTCAACGCGGTGGGGCGATTCCGGCCCGTGCAGCTGGATCCAGTCAGGCCCCAGCGCGGCCACTTCGGCCACGCCGCTATTGTCTGGATTGACCAGAAGCACACAGGTCTGCACGCGGCCACGCGCTGCCGAAATCAGGTCGGCGAGCTCTTCGATGGAGACGTGGCGCGGGGAACGCACGAAATGCACGAAGCCGACCATGTCGGCTCCTGCATCGATCGTGGCATCCAGCAGGTCGAGTGTCTTGATGCCGCAGATTTTGACGATCAGGGGATCGGCCATTTTTAAGGTCGGACTCGAGGGGTCAGAGAGGGAAAGGAATTTTATGGGCTGCGGACATTACCGCATTTCCAGGAGGTCATCGACCTCCGAGACCGAGCTGGCGCCGGCAAGACCCTGGCGCCGCCGCTGGGCTTCCAGTTCCTGGTTCAGATGCTGTGCTTCGCGCCGCCAGTGCTTTTCGCGGCGCCGGTGATGGCCCTGGGCAAACCAGGTAGCCACCCCACCGAGCATCACGCCGATCAGAAGCACGACATAGAGAATTATGAAAAGCGGAATACCCGCAGAGCCGGGCTCAAGCGGCAGTGGCGTCGCAAAAGGATTGAAATAGACCGGCACGAGCTGGCGATTGGCAAGGGCAAAGGCGACCAGACCCAGACAGAGCGGCACCAGAACCAACCAGCCGACGATCTTGTTGAGCATATAGTTTCCTAGAATTCGCCGTCCGACGCTCCTCAGGAGCGGTTCAGACGCTCGCGAATCTCCTTGCCGGCCTTGAATTGCGGCACGTATTTCTCGCCCACATCGACCTGCTCGCCCGTGCGCGGATTGCGTCCGACGCGAGCGGGCCGGTTCTTCACCGAGAAGGCTCCAAACCCGCGCAGCTCGACGCGATCGCCGCGTGCCATGGCATCGCCGATCTCGTCCAGTATCGCATTGACGATGTTCTCGATATCACGCTGGAAAAGATGCGGGTTTTCCGCAGCGAGCTTCTCGACAAGTTCCGACTTGATCATGAAAAACTCCGTTCCCACGCTGCCCCGCTCAGGGGATGGGCTCAACCTGCCAAAGGGAAACCAAACCGTCAAGCACTACGGGTCCCCGCCCTTCGAGACCAAGTATAGTGCGAGCCGAACCGGAAACGAAATCCGCCAGCCATCCGTAGTTTCCGCTAGGGAGGGGCCAGGCCTGCGCAATGTTCAAATCCTTATCGATGCCATGTTCGCTTTCGAGCCAGAGAAGGGCTTCCCGCTCGCCGCCAATGGCGTCGATAAGCCCGACTTCAACGCCGACACGACCGGTCACGATCCGTCCATCGGCCAGCGTTCGAGCGCGGCTCGGCTCCATATTCCGACGCTCGGCGACAATGTCGACGAACCAGTCGAAACTGTCGCCAACCAGCGCCCCGATCGAGGACCGCACTTCGGGGCTCATCGGCTCATTGAAATCGGGTTCGGCCTTGAGCGGACCGGAGGCGACCTTGTCGAGATCGATGCCGATGGTGTCGAGCAGCTTGCCGGCATTGATGTGCTGGTAGAGCACCCCAATCGAGCCAACGATGGACAGGCGCCGCGCAAAGATGTGATCGGTGCCCAGCGCGGTCATATAGGCCGCAGAAGCGCCGAGTTCCCGGATCACCGCCACTGTCGGCTTGACTTCGGACAGACGGCGCAAATCCTCATAGAGTTCCTCACCGCCCGCAGTGGTCCCTCCGGGCGAGTTGATGGCGACGATGACGGCTTTCACCTTGTCGTCATCACCGAGTTCCTCGAGCAGTTTCACGCGCTGAGCGTCCGTGCCGATCGTGCCGCTGATGGTCACCCGGGCAATTCGTTCGCCGCTCGCTTCGCCAGGCAGCAGGAAGCGCCCGGCGATCGCGAGGATGGCGATGGCGGCAGCCAGAAAGGCAATCAGGCGCCAGCGCCCGCGGGAACGGCGGAAGCGGTCCGCGGCCAGGGCCTCGTGAGCGGAGGAATGGATTTGAGGAGCAGGATCGGTCACGCGCAGTCTCCGGGTCGCTGAGCTTTCGACCTAAGCGCCCTGGCTCTTTGCCGCAAGAGGTCACGCGCTGGTTTGATCGAGGTCCTTGATCATGTAGCGGGCGGCTCCTTCATAGGTCGCAAGCTTTTCGGCGAGCCCGGGTTGGTCGCTGACAGAAAACCCCTGACGCTCCCAGAAGCCGAGGGATCCGTTGACCGCAACCAGGCTCATGCTGGCGAGCCCCATGACCTTTGCATGCTTGGTCAGGGCGGCGACAATCTGGCCGGCCGCACCCAATCCGCGCGTCAGCGGCAGCAGCGCCAGGTCATGGATATAATAGCTGTCGGCGCCTTCGGGCAGGGCGCCGAGGGGAGCATTGAGCTCCGGCAGGCTGCCCAGGCGCCAGGGATGGCTCAGCACATAGCCGGCCGGTTTTTCCGAGACTTCCAGGAGATAGCAGCCATTGCGGTAAAGTTCCTGGCGCTCCGCCAGTATCGCGCGGGCTTCGAAGAAATCGGGGTGGACGCGGTTTGCGATGTCGAACACCGCATCGATGTCGTAGCCGGTCATGGCGCGCCAGGCGATGTCCCTGTGCAGCATGAATGTTCCTTTCAACAAAAACGGCCCGCACCGTGAGGCGCGGGCCGAATAGTCAGTTCTCAGAGAAGCTTACTTCTCGTCGCGACCCTTGAGGGCAGCGCCCAGGATGTCGCCGAGCGATGCGCCCGAATCGGACGAACCGAAATTGGCCACGGCTTCACGCTCTTCGGCGATTTCGAGCGCCTTGATCGAGAGCTGGATGCGGCCGGTCTTGCGATCGTACTGGGTGACGCGTGCGTCGACCTTTTCGCCCTTGCTGAAACGCTCGGGACGCTGGTCGTTGCGGTCGCGGGAGAGATCGGCGCGACGGATGAACGCAGTCACTTCACTGTCGGCGATACGGACTTCAATGCCCCCATCGTTGACTTCGATGACTTCGGTGGTCACGACGGCGTTCTTGCGCAGACCGCCGGTTTCGCCGCTGGCAGCGGAGGTTTCTGCCAGGTCGTCAGCAGCGAGCTGCTTGATACCGAGCGAGATACGTTCCTTTTCGACGTCGACGTCGAGAACCTTGGCCTTGACGATATCGCCACGGTTGTAGTCGTCGAGTGCGACTTCACCGGACTTCTGCCAGTCGAGGTCGGAGAGGTGAACCATGCCGTCCACATCGCCTTCGAGGCCGATGAACAGGCCGAATTCGGTCTTGTTCTTGACTTCGCCTTCGATGGTGGCGCCAACCGGGTTCTTCTCGGCGAAGGCTTCCCACGGGTTCTGCAGGGTCTGCTTGAGACCGAGCGAGATGCGGCGCTTGTCCGGATCGACTTCGAGCACGACCACGTCGACTTCCTGGGAGGTCGACACGATCTTGCCCGGATGGACGTTCTTCTTGGTCCAGCTCATCTCGGAGACGTGGATCAGGCCTTCGATGCCCGGCTCGAGCTCAACGAATGCACCGTAGTCGGTGATGTTGGTCACGCGGCCAGTGAACTTGGCGTTGATCGGGTACTTGGCCTCGATGCCTTCCCACGGATCGGCCTGAAGCTGCTTCATGCCCAGCGAGATACGGTGGCTCTCGTGGTTGATGCGAACGATCTGGACCTTGATGGTCTCGCCGATCGTGAGCACTTCGGACGGGTGGTTGACGCGACGCCATGCGATGTCGGTGACGTGCAGCAGGCCGTCAATGCCGCCGAGGTCAACGAACGCACCGTAATCGGTGATGTTCTTGACGACGCCGTCAACAACCTGGCCTTCTTCGAGCTGCTGGACGATTTCCGAACGCTGCTCGGCGCGCGACTCTTCGAGGATGGCACGACGCGAAACGACGATATTGCCGCGACGCTTGTCCATCTTGAGGATCTGGAAGGGCTGGGAAACGTTCATCAGCGGCGCAATGTCGCGGATTGGACGGATGTCGACCTGCGAACGCGGCAGGAAGGCCACGGCACCTTCGAGATCGACGGTGAAACCACCCTTGACCTGGTTGAAGATGACGCCTTCGACGCGCTCATTGGCGTTGTACTTCTCTTCGAGCTTGACCCAGCTCTCTTCGCGGCGAGCCTTCTCGCGCGACAGGACGGCTTCGCCCATGGCGTTCTCGACGCGGTCAACATAGACCTCGACTTCCGAACCCACGGTGATGGTGCCGTCACGGCCGGCCTGGCCGAATTCCTTCAGCGGCACGCGGCCTTCAGTCTTCAGACCAACGTCGATGATCGCGAGGTCTTTTTCGATGGCGACGACCTTGCCACGAACAACGGTGCCTTCAGCGGCATCATTGTCGACAAAGCTGTCGAGCAGCATCGATTCAAAATCTTCTTTCGTCACAGTTTGCTGTGCCAAACTTCTTCTCCATGCGCCGGTCGTTGGGGGTTGCAATCCTGTCTGAGCACGGGTCCGCTTCGGCGAATGCCAAAGCCGGCGCACGGAGCACCGTCTCCTCGATCAGGACGATCTGGTAGTCTGAAGTTCCGGGCCATGGTCTTTGCGAAGTCGCGGACAGAGGCCCAAGGAGGAAATTAGGAGGGCTATTGCCCCCCTGCCTTGAGCGCCATGGTCCGATCGACGATCGCGATGGCAGCACGGAGTGACGCCTCTATACTCAGTTGCGTCGTGTCGAGCAAGTGTGCGTCGGCCGCTTTGTAGAAACCGCCATGGGGATTGAGCATGTCGCGGGCGTCGCGCTCTTCTATCTGGTGATAGAGGGCATAGCGGTCAACCACTTGACCGCGACCTTCGAGCTGCCTGGCGCGGCGCTCCATGCGCGCCTTGCTGTCGGCCTGAATGAAGAGTTTCACATCGGCATCGGGACAGATCTTGGTGCCGATGTCGCGTCCGTCGAGAACGGCCCCGCCGGGCCGGGTGGCGAAGTCCCGCTGAAACGCAAAGAGCGCCTCGCGCACTTCGGCGATGACGGCCACTTTCGAGGCCATGGCGCCGGCCTCCGCCGTGGTCAGGGCGTCCCGGTCCCCCAGGGTCCCAGCGTCGAGGGTGCGGGCTGCGGCAATGGCGCGCGCCACGAAATCCTGGCCCTCTTCAAGGCCTTGGACAGCCAGACCGACAGCGCGATAGAGCAGGCCGGTATCGAGGTGGGGCAGGCCATAATGGGCCGCCAGACCGGCAGCAAGGGTGCCCTTGCCCGAGGCGGCTGGGCCGTCGACCGCGATAATCATGGCACCCCCAGGACAAATTCCAGCGAAAGGGTCCGCTTCCAGCGAACGGGTCCGCCTTTAACACGGCTTGGCGGGCCCGGGCCACCGGCATGTTGCGCGCATTTTGGATTTGACAGGACCCGGCTTTGCACCTAACCGGACTGGCCGACTATATGGCGCGACCGCGGCGGTCGAAGCCCTGAGCAATCCCCTACGACGAGGCATGAGAATGGCCAACTCCGAACGCGGTACCAAGCGTACCGACCCCGATACCGGCAAAAAGTTCTACGACCTCAACATGGACCCGATCGTCTCGCCCTATACCGGCAAGTCCTATCCGCGGTCCTTTTTCGATCAGCTGACGAGCGGCAAGGCCGTTGCGGCGCGCAAGATCGATGATGAGGATGAGGTCGAGGAGGATGAGGTCGAGGACGCAGCAGCGCCCGAGCTGGTCAGCCTCGAGGATGCCGACGCCGAGGAAGCCGGCGGCGAAGAGATCCCCGATGTCGAGGATGTCGTGGTCGACGAAGAGCTCGGCGACGACGAGGAAGACGTGTTCCTCGAGGAAGACGAAGACGAGGACGACGGCCTTGGCTTCAACGTCGGCGACGACGAAGACCGCTGATTTCATTTGATTTTTTCCGCCGGAGAAGTTTTTCCCCGGCGGAAACAAAAAGTGTCATTTAGGCACTTGCATGGTTCGGAATCATCATCTAGGTTCCGCCTCGTTCGAACGGGATCCCACCCCGGCGACACGAAAAAATGGGGCCTTAGCTCAGCTGGGAGAGCGCTTGCATGGCATGCAAGAGGTCAGCGGTTCGATCCCGCTAGGCTCCACCATTTCCCCCTTATCGGTTAGCAGAATGTTAGCATTGAGCGCTGCAAGGTGCGAATGCGTCATGCCTCTGCTGCTTGCCCGTTGTCTCCTCCGGTACGGTCCCTATAGTGGGCATCCGAACATTTGGGGACGCGCTCCTTGTCGTCCATGACCGAGACAGATGTGCGTGCGGCCGCACCGCCGCCGACCCGCTTGCGCAGGCTGCGCCGATTCGCCGGACGGCGACTCGATGCGGTCTCGACTGGCGGCTGGCTGTTCGGCCTCCTCTTTGCCGCTCTCTCGCTCACCCCTTCGCTGATCCCCCGCGCCTATATCGTCCAGGGCGTATTGTGCGGCTGCGCCTTTGCGGCGGGCTATGGCATCGGGGTGTTCCTCGAATGGCTGTGGAATTTTCTCGAACTGAGATGGCCCAATCGAAAAGTCGCCCGCTGGGTCGGGCGACTCTGCGCGGCATTGTGCCTCGTGCTGGTCGTTTCTTTTCTCTGGTTCTGGACCGGCTGGCAGAATTCGATCCGCGTGCTGATGGGGGAGGCCCCGCTCGAAGCAACCCAGCCGGTGCTGGTGGCGCTGCTGGCCGTGCCGCCCGCCCTGGTGCTGATCGGGCTGGGGACGCTGATCGTGCATGGGGTGCGCCTCGTTTCCCGCTGGCTGGCCCGGCTGATCCCGCCCCGCGTAGCGCTGGTGGGCGCGATGATGCTCATTGGCCTCCTGACGGCGGCGATCGGCGACGGCGTCATCGTGCGCGGCGTGCTTTATGCGGCGGACCGATTCTATGGCGATTTCGACAGGCTTTCCGGTATCACCACCCCGCCGCCCATTGACCCGCTCAAATCGGGCAGCGCCGGTTCGGTGATCGATTGGGACACGATCGGCATGGATGCGCGCGTCTATGTGCAAAGCGGCCCCAACGCGGCCGATATCGCCGCCCTGACCGGCAAGCCGGCCCAGGACCCCCTGCGCGTCTATGTGGGCCTGCGCTCAGCCGACACGCCGCAGGCACGGGCAGAAATGGCGCTGGCCGAGATGGACCGCATCGGCGCGTTCGAGCGGTCCGTGCTGGTGCTGATCATGCCGGTGGGCACGGGCTGGGTGGAGCCGGCGGCCATCGACACGCTCGAGATTCTCCATGGCGGGGACGTCGCCAGCGTCGCGGTGCAATATTCCTACCTCACGAGCTGGCTGTCGCTGGTGTCCGAGCCCGATGTGGGCGTCGAAACCGCCCGGGCGCTCTTCAGAAGCGTCTATGACCGCTGGCGAGACATGCCCGAGACGGCGCGGCCCCGGCTCTATCTGCATGGCCTGAGCCTTGGCGCCTACAGCTCGGCAGCCTCAAGCACACTCTACGATATTCTCGATGACCCCTTCGATGGCGCGCTCTGGGTGGGGCCACCCTTTGCGAGCGCGACCTGGCGGTCGACCACGGCCAATCGCGATGCCGACTCCCCGATCTGGCGGCCGGTAATCGGCGATGGTTCGGCCGTGCGCTTTGCCAATCGCGGCGCCGACCTTGCCGATGCCAATAATTGGGGGCCGCTGCGCATCGTCTATCTGCAATATCCCACCGACCCGATCGTGTTCTTCGAGCCAAGCCTGCTTTATCGGGAGCCGGCATGGCTCTCGGGAGAGCGCGCGCCTTCGGTGTCGCCGCTGCTCAACTGGTATCCCGTGGTCACCTTCCTGCAGCTGGCGCTCGACATGGCCCTGGCGCAGACGACGCCAACCGGATTCGGGCATGTCTACGCCCCGCAGGACTATCTCGATGGCTGGATTGCGGTGACAGGGTCCGAGGACTGGAGTGCGGCGGAACTCGATAATTTGCGCACCAGACTGACACGGCATGGAGACCGCACGCATATCGAGGGTGGCTGGTTTCGGAAGTGATTCTCTTGGGGTTTTGGGGGAGAGGGAGAAGGTGACCCTCACCTCAGCGGCGCCAGGGCCTTAGGGCCCAGCTTTGCTATCCTCCCCCTGGGTAGGGGGAGGAGGCGATAGCGCTCATGGACCTGTTTTTAAACGGGGGTCCCCGCTTTCGCGGGGATGACATTGGGGTGGGGGTGACAGCAGTGGTGATTACACGACCCTATGGGCTGCCCCCCAAAAAAATACAAAAACCTAAAATTCGAAATTTTCGCCGAGATAGACGCGGCGGGCGTCGGGGTCGTTGGAAATGGTTTCGGGCTTGCCCTGGATCATCACCTTGCCACCATGGATGACATAGGCGCGATCGACGAGGCCGAGGGTTTCGCGCACGGCGTGGTCGGTGATGAGCACGCCAATGCCGCGCTGGGTCAACTGGCGGACCAGAGCCTTGACTTCGGCCACCGCAATGGGATCGACGCCGGCAAAGGGCTCGTCGAGCAGCATGAAGATGGGATCGGCGGCCAGGGCCCGGGCGATCTCGACGCGGCGGCGCTCGCCACCCGAGAGCGCCAGCGCGTTGGATTTTGCCAGATGGGTGATGGAAAATTCTTCGAGCAGCGACTGCAGGCGCTCCTTGCGCTGCGCCTTGTTGCGCACCGTGTTTTCAAGGATGGCCATGATATTGTCGCTGACTGACATGCCGCGAAAAATCGATGGCTCCTGGGGCAGATAACCGACGCCGAGCTTGCCGCGCTGGAACAGGGGCAGGCGGGTGATGTCATTGCCATCGAGCTGAATCTGGCCGGCATCGGGCCGCACAAGCCCCATGATCATGGTGAAAACCGTGGTCTTGCCCGCACCATTGGGCCCGAGCAGGCCCACCGCCTCGCCGCGGCGGACGGCGAGGGAGACTTCGCGCACGACTTCGCGCTTGCCGAAGCGCTTGGCAAGGCCATGGGCGACGAGCCAGCCTCTCTGGTCGATGCGGGGACGGGACGCGGTGTCTTCGCTCATTGGGCGGAAAATACCCCGGTGACGCGCCCGCCCGAGGCGGCCGTGAAGGTGGAGACGCCGGTGGCCAGGTTGACGAGCAATTCGCCGGCCTTGATGCGGCCGCTGGTATTGACCACCTCGACATTGCCGGTGAGGCGCAGGGTCTGGGAGCCGGGGGTGAAGACGGCGCGCTCGCCGGTGGCTTCCTGGTCCGATGTCTTGAGGCGCACGGCGCCGCTGGCCTCGAAGGAGCGGATATCGCTGGTGCCGCCCTCGCCATAGGTGGCGACGACTTTCGGCGCCCAGACGGTGACGCTGGGATGGGTGACGACGACCGAGCCGGTAAAGACCGCCTCGCGGCTGTCCTCCTCGACGGTGAAGAGATCGGCGGAGATTTCAACCTGCTGCTGGGCCATGGCGGGCGCGGCGAAGGCGAGCAGGGCAAGGGCAAGCAGAACGGGCCGCATCATGGCGTTTTCTCTCCAGGGGTGGCGGGCAGGGTGACTTTGGCCCGGGCGAAAGTCCAGACCCGGCTCTCGGCATTGAACACCAGCGTTTCGGCGCGGATGGCGGTGCCATCGGCATAGTCTATGGCAACCGGCCCGGTTGTGGTCAGGGTCTGGGATTGCCAGTCGAACAGGGCATCCTCGAGCGTGCCCGTGGTGCCGGTGGAATCGGCGATTTCGGTAATGCCGGCGGCGATCACCTGCTGGCGGAGGGCATCGAGTTCGGCGCTGGTGGCGCTGGCCTGCATCTGCACGCCATCGGGGCGATTGAGCACGACGCTGGCATTGCCCAGGCCAATAAGGTCGGTATTGGTGGTGGCGGCGCTGGCGAGGTCGGCCGAGACCCGGTATTGCGAGCCATCCTCGAGGATGCCGGCATATTCGGGCGCTTCGACGGTAATGGCGTCAGGGGTGACGGTGACCTGGCCGATGCCGTAGCGGCTGCCGACGCTGGAAAGATAGAGCTGGGCGAGCAGGCCCAAGAGGGTAACTGCGCCCAGCACCGGCACGCCCAGCCGCAAAGCCGCCACCACCCGATTGCGGCGGCGGAGGCGGCCATAGAGGCTGTCGCGATCATATGTGCCGGTGGCAGTCATCGCATCCGATCAGCTATGGGCGAAGATGTCGGTCTCGTCCCAGCCCAGAAGGTCGAGCGCACAGCGCGTCTTGAGGAAATCAAAACAGGACTGGGCCAGTTCCATCCGATCCTCGCGCTTGAGCATGCGATCGAGATGGCGCTTGAGGTCGTGCAGGTAAAGAACGTCCGAGGCGGCATAGTCGAGCTGGGCGTCGGAGAGCTTTTCAGCGCCCCAATCGGAGCTCTGCTGCTGCTTGGACAGATCGACATTGAGCAGTTCGCGGACGAGGTCCTTGAGACCGTGCCGGTCGGTATAGGTGCGCACGAGGCGCGAGGCGATCTTGGTGCAGTAGACCGGGCCGGTGACGACGCCAAACCGATTCTGCAGGGCGGCCACGTCGAAGCGGGCATAGTGGAAGATCTTGGTGACGCCCGGATCGGTCAGGAGCTTGACCAGATTGGGCGCTTCGGTCGCATCCTTGGGGATCAGGACCACGTCGGCGCTGCCATCGCCGGGCGAGAGCTGGACCACGCAGAGGCGGTCGCGATGTGGATCGAGCCCCATGGTTTCGGTGTCGATCGCGACCTCGCGGCCATAATTGTCGAGATTTGGCAAATCGCCGCGATGCAGTCTGATGGCCATAATTACTCCGGGTATCGGCTCTGCAACCTCCTTGGCACAGCAAAGGGGCGATGGGAAGGCGGCGCGGCTCCAGCAAGATTTGCTCAACCTTGCGGCCCGGTCATATCAAGCTTTCTTTATATCCGCCTTGACCCGACCGCCCTTGAGTGCCACAAACCCCCATTATGGAGCCCTTTTGGGCCTTTTTTGACAGTCTGAGGAATTCTGGCGTGGCGCGCTCTTCCTATCTCTTTACGTCCGAATCTGTTTCCGAAGGCCATCCGGACAAGGTCTGCGACCGGATTTCGGACGAGATCGTCGACCTGATTTTCCGCGAAGCCAAGAAGGTCGGCATGGATCCGGGCCAGGTGCGCATCGCCTGCGAAACCCTGGCGACGACCAATCGCGTGATCATTGCCGGAGAAGTGCGCGTGCCCGACACGCTGCTCAAGCGCGGCAAGGATGGTGAGATCGTGCACGATGCCGCTGGCGCGCCGGTGGTCAATCCTTCCAAGTTCAAGTCTGCCGCCCGCAAGGCGATCCGCGCCATCGGCTATGAGCAGCTGGGCTTCCACTGGAAGAACTGCAAGATCGACGTGCTGCTGCACGGCCAGTCGGCCGATATCGCCCAGGGCGTGGACGAGGCCGGAAACAAGGATGTCGGCGCCGGCGACCAGGGCATCATGTTCGGCTATGCCAGCCGGGAAACCCCCGAATTGCTGCCCGCGCCGATTTATTATGCCCACAAGATCCTCGAAACGCTGACCGAGGCCCGCAAGGCCAATAATGGCCCCGCCGGCAAGCTCGGCCCCGACGCCAAGAGCCAGGTGACGGTGCGCTACGAGAACGGCAAGCCGGTGGGCGTGACCCAGATCGTGCTCTCGACCCAGCATCTCGATGAAAACCTGACCTCAGCCGATGTGCGCGAAATCGTCGAGCCCTATGTGCGGGCGGCGCTGCCGGAAAGCTGGATCACCAAGGATACGGTCTGGCACGTCAATCCGACCGGCAAATTCGTCGTCGGCGGGCCGGATGGGGATGCGGGCCTGACCGGCCGCAAGATCATCGTGGACACTTATGGCGGTGCGGCCCCGCATGGCGGCGGCGCCTTTTCGGGCAAGGACCCGACCAAGGTCGACCGCTCGGCGGCATACGCGGCGCGCTATCTCGCCAAGAACGTGGTGGCGGCCGGTCTGGCCGATCGCGCCACGATCCAGCTCAGCTACGCCATCGGCGTGGCCGAGCCGCTGTCGATCTATGTCGACCTGCACGGCACCGGCACGGTGGACGAGGCCAGGCTCGAAAAGGCCCTCGGCGAGGTGATGGACCTCACCCCGCGCGGCATTCGCAGCCATCTCGACCTCAACAAGCCGATCTACGCAAAAACCTCGGCCTATGGCCATTTCGGCCGTAAGCCGGGCCGCGACGGCTCCTTCTCCTGGGAGAAGATCGATCTGGTCAAGGCGCTCAAGGCCGCTGTCGCCTGACCCCGAACATGCATTGACCCGGGGCCTCTTTTCCGCAAAAGGCGGGATGGAGGCCCCTTTTTGTTTCGCAGCGAGCGAGAATGACCGAACACGAATTGCCAAAAACCCGCTCGGGCGAGCCGCGCGCCTTTTTCGGACGCCGCGCCGGCAAGAAGCTGCATGACGGCCAGCAGGCCATTGTCGATACGACACTGCCCGAGGTGGAGATCAAACTCGAGGGAGCGCTGGACCCGAAGACGGTCTTTCCCGACGCGCAACGCATCGTGGTCGAGATCGGCTATGGCGGGGGCGAGCATCTGGCGCGCAAGGCGGCCGAGGAGCCGGGGACCGGTTTTATCGGCTGCGAGGTCTATACCGGCGGCATCGGCAAGATGGTGCAGGCGATCGATGCGCGGGGGCTGACCAATGTGCGGCTCTTTACCGACGATGCGCTCAAACTGCTGATGGCGCTGCCGGAAGCGAGCCTCGATGCGGTCTACCTGCTCTATCCCGATCCCTGGCCGAAAACGCGCCACCACAAGCGGCGCTTCGTGTCGCCGACGACGCTGGCGGAGCTGGCGCGGGTGATCCGGCCGGGTGGGACATTCTATTTTGCCACCGATATCGAAGATTATGCGGACTGGACGCTGGCCCATATCGTGCGGGCGCCCGAATTTGCCTTCGAGCCGGGGGCGCCGGGCAGCTGGCACCAGCCCTATCCGGGCTGGCAACCGACGCGCTATGAGCAGAAGGCGCGACGGGAAGGCCGCATGGTGAGTTTTTATTTCGGCTTCAAACGGCTATAGTCAGCGCGCTTGCGGCCCTGCCGCCGCCCGCTTCCGCGGATGATGGCGGGCATGGCCGAGAAAGCACACTGATCGACCAGATGACGATGGCGGCGTGTTTTAAGGGTCGACAGACCTTTATCTTGCCGCCAGCCGACCCATATCGGGGAACACTGCCCATCTTGCCGGAGTGAAACCTGTGTCCGTCTCATCGCTGCCCGCCGGCCATAATGGAAACGACATGTTGTCGGTCAAGCCCGGGAAGTGGACGCTGGTCGTCATTGTCGAATTGCGCGAGGGCACGCTGCGCTTCAGCGAGCTGCGCCGGGCCATGGGCGGGGTGTCGCAGAAATCGCTGACGACGACGCTGCGCGAGCTCGAACGGGACGGCTTCATTTCCCGACGGGCCTATCCCACCATTCCCCCGCGCGTCGACTATATGCTGACCGAGCTTGGGCTGGAACTGCTGGAGCTGGCCGATGGCTGGCGCCAGTTTGCGTCCCGCAACCGGTCCGCGGTGGAAGCGGCGCGACACCGCTTCGATACCAGTCACGATCAGTTCGTCTTTGACGCCGAGAGCGACGAATAGGGTATTCGTGGTGACGAATAGGGCATTTGTGGCGCTGAACACTCAGCCCCATAAATGCCCTATCCACGAGGAAGCGTAACGGACGCCGCCGGGAGGAGCGGCGGCGCCGAAACAATCCGTCATCAGAGGCTGACGGGGGTCAGGGTGTCATTGCTGAAGAACTGCATCGTCTGGGTGCCGTCTTCGAGGACGACATAGGCCCGGACCAGATCGCCCCATTCTTCGACATCGGTCGCCTTGACGCCCTGGTCATGCAGGCGGGCGATGATGGTGTTGTTGTCGAACGAGGAGTCGGTGACGATGGACTGTGCGGCATAGGCGGGAGCGGCGACGCCGGCAAGGCTTGCTGCAGCAACGAGGGCGATGATTGTATTCTTGATCATTTGAGTGTTCCTTTCGTTTTGAACACCCTGGAGATGAGATCGCCCGTCGGACCTCTCAAGAGCTATTTTCGATGTTTCCGGGTCTTGAATTCCGCATTTTCAGGACGAGGGTTTATCCCGCGAAATCAAGGATTTAAGAGGGAACCCAGTTTCCTCCGGGGTACTGACGAACGCTCAAGTGACCCAGTACGGAACCCGGGCGCGCCTGGCCCGATTGTGCATCAGAGGAGGAGCGTCACATGCAAGTCAGCGTTGAAATTCTCGACACGATCCGCGTTACCCACAATGTCAGACACTATCGTGTCGAGCGGCCCAAGGCCTACAGGTTCACCCCCGGCCAGGCCACCGAGCTCAGCCTCGACAAGGAAGGATGGCGGGAGGACAGGCACCCTTTCACCTTCACCGGGCTCGTCGACGACGACACGCTCGAATTCACCATTAAAAGCTATTTCGATCACAACGGCATGACAAATGAGCTGTGGTCGGCGGGGCCGGGGGACCGGCTGATCCTGCGCGATCCCTGGGGCACGATCCAGTATCGCGGCGCGGGCGTGTTTATCGCCGGCGGGGCCGGGGTTACGCCCTTCATCGCCATTCTGCGCCATCTCAATGCCAGCGGAAAACTGGCCGGCAACCGGCTGATCGCCTCCAACCGGACCGAAGCCGACATTATCCTGCGCGATGAATTCGAGGCGATGGCCGGGCTCGACACGCTCTGGACCCTCACGGGGGAGGGGCGGACGGCCTTGTTGCAGGAGCGGATCGACGCCGACTTCCTCAAGCGCCATGTCGGCGATTTCGACCAGAATTTCTATCTGTGCGGGCCCGACCCGATGGTCAAGGAATTGCGCGAAACGCTCGAAGAGCTGGGCGCCGATGTCGATAGCGTGACGTGGGAGAAATGAAAGCGGCCATGGCATTTGGGCGTGGCACGATAGCGTATAGGGCCTTTGTCGAGCTATTTGCCCATACCCCCACCCAGCCTTCCCCTTTAAAGGGGGAGGAGCTGTTCGGTGGCTCGCGAAGAGTGAAGCAAAACTCGGTAAGTCCCTCCCCCTTTTTCAGGGGGAGGCTAGGAGGGGGTAGGGCTTCAAACACCGGCCCGACAGATTCATGCGATTACCCCGTCCGATAGGGGCAGGAGCCCTATGCCCGTAGCCATTCAACGATAGCGGTTGTCGTCTCGGCAGGTCGCTCGAGCGGCACGAGATGGCCGGCGCCTTCGATGACCGTCAGTTGCGCCCCTGGAATGGCGGCCGCGATTTCCTTGGCGCCATCGACGCCGGTGACCTGATCGGCGGACCCGACAATGACGGCGGTGGGGACAGAGATCCGCGCGAGCAGCGGGCGCGAATCGGTGCGGCCGAGAATGGCATGCTGCTGGGCGATATAAGTGGCGGCCCCGGTGGCGCGCGCCATGGACAGGTGGGCAGCCTTCAGTTGGCTGTCGCCGGCATTGTCGGGGTGGACGGTATTGGGGAAATTGGCGCCGGCCACGCTGTCGAACTTTCCGGCCTCGGCCAGGGCGACCATGCGCCGGCGGTTCTCGGCCTGCTCGACGGTGTCTGGGCGCGCCATGGTGGCGAGGCAACAGAGCCTGGTCACCCGATCCGGCGCCTGGCGCAGAATTTCGAAGGCGATATAGCCGCCCATGGAAAAGCCGAGCAGGGCGAAGCGGGGCGGGGCTTCAGCCAGGATGGCGGCGGCAATGGCTGACATGGTATCGCCGCGTCGGTGATTGACGAGGCCGACCGAGGTCTGGTCCCAAAGGGCGGGCAGCAGGGGGACAAAGGCGCGCTCGGTGCAGTTGAGGCCTGGAATGAGCAGGAGCGGGTCGGGATGGGGCAATGCGAAAAGGTCCGGTCTGGCACAATGGGAACAGCGAAGAGCAGCCGACTTGCGATTTGGCTCCATTGGCGCTATATGTCCACCAACATCTCTAGCATTCTTGCGAGAGTGGGAGCCGACCGGCCCCGCTCTTTTTTGTTATCTCAAGGGACCGATGGCTTTCGACCTTACCGAGAAACGCTATATCAAGGAAACCGGCGTCGAGGCGCGCGTTGCCCGCATCGTCGAGCCCGTGGCCAACGACCTCGGCTACGCCCTTGTGCGCATCAAAATCACGCCGGAAAACGGCTGCACGCTGCAGATCATGGCTGAAGACGCCAATGGGCGCTTCAACATCACCGACTGCGAAAAGCTGTCCACCGATCTATCGCCGGTCCTCGACGTCGAAGACCCGATCGACCGTGAATATCATCTGGAAGTGTCCTCGCCCGGCATCGACCGGCCGCTGGTGCGCCGTCGTGACTATGAGCGCTTCATTGGGCACGAGGCCAAGATCGAACTGGTGGACATGATCAATGGCCGCAAGCGCTTCCGCGGCGATATCAAATCGACCGACGAGGAAAGCGTGACCATCACGCTGCCCGACGCGCCCGGTGGCACCGATCCCGACCATCGCCTGCTGCTGGTCAACATTGCCGAAGCCAAGCTGGTGATGACCGACAAACTGATGGATGCAGCCCGGGCCGACCAGGAACTGCACCCGATCGACGACGACGAGACCGAAACGGTCGAATATGCCGACGCCGACAATGACGACGACGACAACCTCGCCGAGGAGACGAAATAATGGCTGTTAGCGCGAACCGACTCGAGCTCCTGCAGATTGCAGACGCCGTTGCCCGCGAGAAGTCGATCGACCGCATGGTCGTGATCGAAGCCATGCAGGACGCCATGGAAAAGGCCGCCAAGGGCCGCTATGGCGCCGAGACCGAAATCAAGGTCGAGATCAATCCGCGCACCGGCGAAACCCGGATGTGGCGCCTGCTCGAAATCGTCGAGAATGTCGAGGAAGTCAGCCGCCAGGTCGACCTCAAGCTCGCCCAGACCAAGTCGCCCCAGGCCAAGATCGGTGATTTCCTCACCGAACCGCTGCCGCCAATGGAATTCGGCCGTATCGCCGCCCAGTCGGCCAAGCAGGTCATCGTGCAGAAGGTGCGCGATGCCGAGCGCGACCGCATGTTCGAAGAATATTTCGGCCGCATCGGCGAAATCGTCAACGGCACGGTCAAGCGCGTCGAATATGGCAATGTGATCGTCGATCTCGGCCGTGGCGAAGCCATCATGCGCCGCGACGAGCTGATCCCGCGCGAAATGTTCCGCTATGGCGACCGCGTGCGCGCCTATATCTATGACGTGCGCCGCGAACAGCGCGGTCCGCAGATCTTCCTCTCGCGCACCCATCCGCAGTTCATGGCCAAGCTCTTCATGCAGGAAGTGCCCGAGATCTATGACGGCGTGATCACCATCCGCTCGATCGCCCGCGATCCGGGCTCGCGCGCCAAGATCGCCGTGACATCGTCCGATTCTTCGATCGATCCTGTCGGCGCCTGCGTGGGTATGCGCGGCTCCCGCGTTCAAGCCGTCGTGGCCGAACTGCAGGGCGAAAAGATCGACATCATTCCCTGGACCGACACCATTGCCGACCTCGTGGTTTCGGCGCTGCAGCCGGCCGATGTCGCCAAGGTGGTTCTCGACGAACAGGCCGAGCGCATCGAAGTCGTGGTTCCCGACGAGCAGCTGTCGCTGGCCATTGGCCGTCGTGGCCAGAACGTGCGCCTCGCATCGCAACTGATCGGCTGGGATATCGATATCCTCACCGAGCAGGAAGAGAGCGAACGCCGCCACAAGGAATTCACCGAACGCTCGACCCTGTTCATGAAGGCCCTTGACGTCGACGAGATGGTTGCTCAGCTATTGGCTTCGGAAGGCTTCTCCTCGGTCGAGGAACTGGCCTATATCGAAGCCAATGAAATCGCGACGATCGAAGGCTTCGACGAGGAAACCGCCGGCGAAATCCAGAACCGCGCCAGCGAATATCTCGCCGAGATCGAGCGTAAATTCGACGAAGAGCGCATCGCGCTGGGTGTCGAAGAAGACCTTTATGAAATTCCCGGCCTCAATGCCGCCATGCTGGCGGCCCTGGGCAAGGACGATATCAAGACGGTGGAAGATTTCGCCGGCTGTGCCGCTGACGATCTGGTCGGCTGGACCGAACGCAAGGATGGTGAGACGAAGCGCTATGAGGGGACCTTCAAGGATTTCCCCGTGAGCCGTGAAGAAGCCGAGGACATGATCATGCAGGCCCGCATCAAGGCCGGCTGGATCACCGCCGAGGAAGAACCGGCCGAAGCCGAGAGCGATGACGGGCAATCCGAGGAGGAGGCGGTCTAAGGACCGCCTACCTGGGGGCCTGCCGTGACCCGGCGCGCTGAAATCGTCAGGATGTGTGCACTCACCCGGCAGGAAATGCCGGCGGAGGACCTCATCCGCTTTGTCCTCGGGCCCGATGGATCCATCGTGCCGGATACGGACGCGCGCGCTGAAGGGCGCGGCGTCTGGATCACACTCAACCATGCAAGCGTTGCCGAAGCGGTCAAGAAAAAGGCCTTCGCGCGCAGCCTCAAGGAACAGGTCGAGGTCCCGGCCGATCTCGCCGACCTCACCCGGCTGCGGCTCGAGCAGCGGCTGACCGCTGCCCTGGGCATGGCCCGCAAGGCCGGCCAGTTCACTACCGGAGCCACCAAGGTGCGCTCCTGCATCGAAGCGAACCAGATCCTGGCTCTGCTCACCGCAACCGACGCAGCCGAAGACGGCCGCAACAAAATGCTGGGGGCCCTGCGCGCCCTCAACTATGCCCGAAAAGACGGCGACGTCGCGGGACCGCAGGTGCCCCATTTCGAATTGCTCTCTAGCACGCAATTGGGTTTGGCACTTGGACTAGAAAATGTGATACATGCTGCCCTCATGAACGGGGCGGCAGCCCAATCGGCGGTGGAAAAGGCCAGACGACTGGCTCGATACATCGCCCCTCCGCAGGACCAACACGCCGACCGCACCGCGGTAAATGGCGTGCTTTTGTCCGTGGATCAGGACGAAAGACGATAGGAAGTATGGCTGATAACGACGACAAGCGTTCCGACGATTCCGGCGCCAAGAAGACCCTGACCCTCAAGGGCGGCCCGGGCCTGGGCAATCGCCCCGGCACGTCGCGCGGTCCGTCGCGCTCGACAGTGGTGGTTGAAAAGCGCACTCGCGTAGTGCCCAAGCCGAATGTCCCGAGCGGGGCAGGCGGACGTCCGGGCACACCTGGCGGCCAGAGCGGCCGTCCGGGCCAGGGTCGCCCGGCCCAGAACCAGCAGCGCGCTCCGCTCGGCCTGTCGGCCGCGGAAGCCGAGGCCCGCCGCCAGGCGCTGGCCATGGCCGGCGCCCGCATGGCCGAGGACAAGGAGCGGTTTGCTGCCGACGAGGCGCGCCGCATCGAGGAAGACAATCGCCGCCGGCAGATCCGTGAGGAAGCCGCGCGCCAGGAAGAAGAGCGCCGTCAGGCCGAGGACGCCCGCCGGGCAGCCGACGATGCCCCGGCCAGCGTCCCATCCAGCGCTCCGGCGGAAGAAGACCGTCCGGCTCCGGCCCCGACGCGCGGCGAAGCCGTGCCGGCCAGCCAGCGCAATCCCGGCCCGCGCGACGTTCGCGTCGTTGCCGGCCGCCCGGGCCAGCAGAACCGTCCGCAGCGCGCCGAGCGCCCTGCCAATACCCGTCCGGCCGATGGCGAGCGCCCCGCAGGTGCACGTCCCGCCAATACCCGCCCTGCCGGCTCGACCGGCACGCGTCCGGCCGGTACCGGCAATACCCGTCCGACCGGCGAGCGTCGTCCCGTTGGTGCCGGCATGGCGCCGATCGGCAATGTGCCGCCGGCTCCGCCGAGCGAGGCCGATGGCCGCCGCATGCGCACCGGTGCACCGCAAGTGCGTCCGACCAGCGAAGCGGAACTGGAAAATGCCCGCCGCGCCAGCCGCGCACAGCCCGAACGCCCGACGCGCCGCGTCGATGACGGTGCCTCGCGCGGCCGCCTGACGCTGTCGACGGCCACCACCGAGAACGATCGCGATCGCGGTCCGTCGCTGGCGGCCATGAAGCGTCGTCGCGACAAGAAGATGGGCCGCAACCAGCAGGATGCGCCCAAGCTGAGCCGTGAAGTGATCATCCCGGAAGTCATTACGGTGGGCGAACTCGCCAACCGCATGGCCGAACGGAGCGTCACCGTGATCAAGATGCTCATGCAGCAGGGCCAGATGGTCAAGATCACCGACGCGATCGACGCCGATACCGCCGAACTGATCGCGACCGAACTCGGTCACACGGTGAAGCGCGTTTCCGACGCCGACGTGGAAGAAGGCCTGTTCGATATCGCTTCGGACGACAAGGCCGAGGATCTGACCGATCGTGCGCCTGTCGTGACCATCATGGGTCACGTCGACCACGGCAAGACCTCGCTGCTCGACGCGATCCGCAATGCCAATGTCGTCTCGGGCGAAGCCGGTGGCATCACCCAGCATATCGGCGCCTATCAGGTCGAGCGGAACGGGGCCAAGATCACCTTCCTCGACACCCCGGGCCACGAGGCGTTCACCGCCATGCGTGCCCGTGGCGCCCAGGCAACCGATATCGCCATCCTCGTGGTGGCATCGGATGACAGCGTGATGCCGCAGACGATCGAATCCATCAAGCACGCCAAGGCGGCCGGGGTTCCGATCATCGTGGCCATCACCAAGATGGACAAGCCGTCGGCCGATCCGCAGAAGGTGCGCACCGAGCTGTTGCAGCATGAAGTGTTCGTGGAAACCATGGGCGGCGACGTGCTGGACGTGGAAGTTTCCGCCAAGACCGGCGAAGGCCTCGACAAGCTGCTCGAAACCATCCTGCTGCAGGCCGAAGTGCTCGAGCTCAAGGTGGCCCGCGACGGTCGTGCCGAAGGTCAGGTCATCGAAGCCAAGCTCGATCGTGGTCGCGGCCCCGTCGCTACCGTGCTGGTTCAGCGCGGCACGCTCAAGGTCGGCGACATCGTCGTTGCCGGCACCGAGTTTGCCCGCGTTCGCGCCCTCATCAATGACAAGGGCGACCAGGTCAAGGAAGCCGGACCGTCCGTTCCGGTCGAGGTTCTGGGCTTTAACGGCGTGCCGAGCGCAGGCGACCGCTTCTCGGTCGTCGAGAGCGATGCCCGTGCGCGTGAAGTCACCGAATATCGTCAGCGCGCGATCCGCGAAAAGATTGCCGGTGGCGGTGCGACCAGCCTCGAGCAGATGATGAACCAGCTCAAGATCGCCGGGATCTCGAAATTCCCGCTGATCATCAAGGGCGACGTGCAGGGTTCGGTCGAAGCGATCGTGGCTTCGCTCAACAAGCTCTCGACCGACGAAGTTTCGGCACAGATCCTCTATTCGGGCGTCGGTGGGATCACCGAGTCCGACGTGACCCTGGCCGCTGCGTCCAATGCCATTGTCATGGGCTTTAACGTCCGTGCCAACAAGCAGGCGCAGGAACTGGCGAGCCGTGACGGCATCGAAATCCGCTACTACAACATCATTTACAACCTCATCGAGGATGTGAAGGGTGCCATGAGCGGCCTTCTGGCGCCGGAGCGTCGCGAAACCTTCATCGGCTACGCCTCGATCAAGGAAGTCTTCCAGATCACCAAGGTCGGCAAGGTCGCAGGCTGCCAGGTCACCGAAGGCCTCGTCGAACGTGGCGCCGGTGTCCGTCTTCTGCGCGACAACGTCGTCATCCACGAAGGCAAGCTCAAGACGCTCAAGCGCTTCAAGGACGAAGTCAAGGAAGTCCAGGTCGGCCAGGAATGCGGCATGGCCTTCGAGAACTACGAAGACATCCGTGCCGGCGACGTCATCGAATGTTTCCGCGTGGAAACGGTGCAGCGTTCGCTCTAAGGGCCGCTACACAAACAAGTTTGAAAAGGGCGTGGCGCGAGCCGCGCCCTTTTTGTTTGGGCACAGGCGGAGCAGGGGAGGAGCAGGGGAGGGTGTGGAGAGCCCTTTGGGGGCAGGCACGGGTGTGTGAGGTCAGGGGCTCGCTACAGGGGCAGTGTGGGGCGCTAATGGAGGATTAGGGCGAGTGGAGACTGGCCCTCGGGTCAGGCCCGAGGGAAGCCTGGGATGGGCCGGGAGCGGGTTCCAAGGGAGGGCGGAAGCCAAGTGGGACAAAGAAAAAGGCCTGCTCCTTTCGGAAGCAGGCCTTTTGATGCCGGGGGCGGGTGACTACGGTAAAAAAAACCGACGCCACCGGCAATTCCTGGATATCGATCAGGCGTTGATCACCGTGACGCGGGCGCCGACGGGAACGCGGGAATAGAGATCGATAATGTCCTGATTCATGAGACGGATACAGCCTGAGGAAACATTGGTGCCGATGGTGTAGGGCTCGGTGGTTCCATGGATGCGGAAGAGCGTGTCTGCGCCGTTCTTATAGAGGTAGAGGGCGCGCGGGCCAAGCGGATTGGTCGCTCCCGGCTCCATACCCCCAGCATAAGGACCATAGCGATCCGGCTCGCGGGCGATCATCGACCTCGTCGGGGTCCAACGTGGCCAGGCAGCCTTGCGACCGATCGTGGCATTGCCACGGAAGACCAGGGCTTCGTCCTTGCCGACACCAATGCCATAGCGCAGGGCGCGGCCGCCCTCCATGACCAGGTAGAGGTAGTGGGCGGGGGTATCGACAACGAGCGTACCGGGACGCTCATCGGTGAAATAGGGCACTTCCTGGCGCCACCATTGGGGATCGACGCGGCGCAGATCCATGGCGGCGACCGGATAGGGCTCATCCAGAACGGGACCATACATGCGCAGATAATAGGGATCGATCGTCGGCTCCTGCACGACAGGCTGACGGGTTGAGGAGCAGGCGGCCAGGGTGACGGCGGGCAGGCCAATCATGAACAGACGGCGGGAGATCAAGTCAGTCCTCGGGGGGTGCGTTTCGCGAATGAAGGAGTTGGTCCGTGCGTAAGATCTGACACGAACCTTGTCGAGTGCAGGAAAGCCTCACTCGGTTAACGAGGCGACAATGCGGCGGTTCCTCGCGTGGAATTGATGTTCGAAGCGGTGTTGCAACCACGCAACAATGCGCAGCCGATAAGCCGAATTCTGCTTGCCGGTAACCAGTTTAAAGCCAGAGCGCGGGCACAGATTTAGCTTTCTATCGCGCAAAGCTGCAGGGCGAGGGGCCTGGAAGCGGCGGAGCTGGCTGGGGGGCCTTGGGGCAATGGATGGCGGTGAAGTGCAACTTTATGTGCGGCTCATTTCAGGCACGCTGCTGGGCCTGACGCTGGGACGGCTCCTCAATGGCGTGGCAAAATTCGTCCAGCAGCCGAAATCGCACAAGATCAATATCCTGCACGCCTTGTGGGCCTTCTTCATCTTCGCTTCCGTGACGCTGTTCTGGTGGGACGAGGCCCATACTTTCGGCAAGGTCCAATGGACCTTCTCGACCTATCTGTTCCAGATCGCCTATTGCGGCAGCTTTCTTTTCCTGACCGCAGTGCTGCTGCCCGACAGTGTCGATGATCACGCCGACCACTATTCCTATTTCATCACGCAGCGCCATTGGTTCTACAGCGTGCTCATCATCAGCTATGTGCTCGGCATCGCCGATACGGTGATCAAGGAGGGATGGTCGGAGAGCTTCTTCGGGCCCGAAGCCATCATCTTCGACCTGATCATGATCGCCATTCTGGGAGCCGGCATGGTGATCAACAGCCACCGCGTGCATCTGGCCACGGCGCTCGTGATGGTGGCGTTGACCATTTTGTCGGCCCTGGTGGTCTAGAGCGTTTCACCGAGACGATGAGATTGCTCCACGCTCTTGTGTGGCGCTTCCGAACCACAAAACCGTTTCCGCTTTTGCTGACAACGCTCGCGGCATGAAAAAAGGCCCGGATCGCTCCGGGCCTTTTCACTGTCGATAGGGTTAGAGGCGGCTTATTCGGCCGCGTCGTCCCGCGCGATTTCCTTGCCGGTTGCCTGATCGACAACCTTCATGGACAGGCGAACCTTGCCGCGCTCGTCAAAGCCGAGCAGCTTGACCCAGACCTTGTCGCCTTCCTTGACCACGTCGGTGGTCTTGGCAACGCGCTGGTCGGCCAGCTGGGAGATGTGCACGAGGCCATCCTTGGCGCCGAAGAAGTTCACGAAGGCGCCGAAATCGGCGGTCTTGACGACGGTGCCCTGATAGATGGCGCCCACTTCGGCTTCGTCGGTGATCGAGCGGATCCACTTGATGGCGGCGTCGATCTGGGTGCCGTCGGAGGACGAAACCTTAACGGTGCCGTCGTCTTCGATGTTGATCTTGGCGCCGGTCTTTTCGACGATCTCGCGGATGACCTTGCCGCCGGTGCCGATCACTTCACGGATCTTGTCGGTCGGGATCTTGAGCGTTTCGATGCGGGGAGCGAACTCGCCCACTTCGCCACGCGAGGCTGACAGGGCCTTGCTCATTTCACCCAGGATATGGATGCGGCCGTCCTTGGCCTGAGCCAGGGCGATCTTCATGATCTCTTCGGTGATGCCAGCGATCTTGATGTCCATCTGGAGCGAGGTGATACCCTCGTCCGTGCCGGCCACCTTGAAGTCCATATCGCCGAGGTGATCTTCGTCACCCAGGATATCGGAAAGAACGGCGAACTTTTCGCCTTCCAGGATCAGGCCCATGGCGATACCGGCCACCGGGCGCTTCATCGGCACGCCGGCATCCATCAGCGCCAGAGAGGTACCGCAAACGGTCGCCATGGAGGACGAGCCGTTGGATTCGGTGATCTCGGACACGATACGGATCGTGTAGGGGAATTCCTCGACCGACGGACGGATCGGGTTGATGGCGCGCCATGCGAGCTTGCCGTGGCCGATTTCGCGACGACCGGGCGAACCCATGCGACCAGCTTCACCGACCGAATATGGAGGGAAGTTGTAGTGCAGCAGGAAGTTTTCCTTGCGGGTGCCTTCGAGGCTGTCGATGAACTGCTCGTCTTCGCCAGTACCGAGCGTGGCAACGACCAGCGCCTGGGTTTCGCCACGGGTGAAGATGGCCGAACCATGGGTGCGCGGCAGGACGCCGACTTCGGACAGGATCGGGCGGACGGTCTTGGTGTCACGACCGTCGATACGGCTGCCGGTGTCGAGAATGTTCCAGCGGACGATCTTGGCCTGGAGGTTGTGCACCACCTCGCCGAGAGCTTCCTTGGTGATTTCGCCGGCTTCGATCTTGGCGGCGAAAGCGGCCTTGACCTTGGTGTTGGCGGCATCGACGGCAGCGTAGCGCTGGGCCTTTTCGGTGATCTGGTAGGCAGCACGCAGATCGGCTTCGGCAATGGCCAGAACTTCGGTCTCGAGAGCCGAGAAATCGGGCGGAGTGAACTCGCGCGGCTCCTTGGCGGCCAGCTCGGCCAGCTTGATGATGGCACCGATGACCTGGGCGGAGGCCTTGTGACCGAACATCACGGCGCCGAGCATGACTTCCTCGGAGAGCTCCTGGGCTTCCGATTCCACCATCAGCACGGCATCGGCGGTGCCGGCCATGACGAGGTCGAGCTTTGAATCAGCGCGACGGTCGACGGGCAGGTTCAGCACATATTCGCCGTTGACGTAGCCAACGCGAGCCGCGCCGATCGGGCCCATGAAGGGAACACCCGAAATAGTCAGGGCAGCGGAAGCGGCGACCATGGACAGCACGTCCGGATTGTTTTCCATGTCGTGCTGGAGAACGGTGATGACCACCTGGGTCTCGTTCTTGTAGCCATCGGGGAAAAGCGGGCGGATCGGACGGTCGATGAGGCGCGAGACCAGGGTCTCGTTCTCGGATGGACGGCCTTCGCGCTTGAAATAGCCGCCCGGGATCTTACCGGCGGCGAAGTATTTTTCCTGGTAGTTGACGGTCAGGGGGAAGAAGTCCTGGCCCGGCTTGGCGGTCTTGGCCGAAACGACGGTGGCCAGAACCACGGTTTCGCCAAGGGTGGCGAGCACGGCGCCATCGGCCTGACGGGCGATCTTGCCAGTTTCCAGGGTCAGCGGCTGGCCGCCCCAGTTGAGCTCAACCTTGTGATGATCGAAATTGATCGTCATGGAACTTTGTCTTTCCATTCTGCCGGCGGAGCGGGAACGCGGGGACGGCCAATCCCTACGAACTCTGCCGGTGTGCCCGCACCAAGCGCCGCACCCCATGTGCGCGCCGGCTCAAAATCAGGCACGGTTTCCTGTTTGGCGGGACAGAACATGGACAAGACAATGAGCCACTCCACCGCGGAAGGGGCCGATAATCCTGCCATGCTCCGGCACCGCCGGCCGAAACGACCAAAGGCAGATGGGCGCCAGAGGCCGTGAGTAACATGCCCCAAAAAGGGCGCCGGCGCGGAAACCGAAGTTCCCGCGCCGGAAAGTGTTGCGCTTAGCGGCGCAGGCCGAGCTTTTCGATCAGCGTCTTGTAGCGCGCCTCGTCGACCTTCTTGAGGTAGTCGAGAAGGCTGCGGCGCGTCGAAACCAGCTTGAGCAGACCACGACGGGAATGGTTATCCTTGTTGTGGCCCTTGAAGTGCTCGGTCAGGTTCGCGATGCGCTCGGACAGGATCGCCACCTGGACTTCCGGCGAACCGGTGTCGTTTGCAGTGGTGGCGTATTCCTTGATGAGTTCGCTCTTGCGTTCAGCGGTAATCGACATCGCATGATCCCTTTACTGTGAGGATTTGGAAGATGCCCCGGCCGGGATGTCGTCCAGGCGGGGCCGGTTACGCCGGGCCCAGGGCCACAGCTGGGCTTCTCATAGTGGAAACCGAGGCGAAACGCCAGAATTATTGCAGTTCAGAGCTCGCGCTCATCCGGCCGCGCGGCGGAAAAGGATGGGTCCAGGGCCGATAGCGGAATCTGGAAAGACCATTCGACGCCATTGGGATGATCGATGTGCTCCACAGTGGCGCCAAGCGCGCCCCCGACCATGGTGCGCAGCACGGTGGTGCCGAAGCCCTTGTGTTCGCTCGCCACCAGGGGGCGCGAGAGGGTTTCGCGCCAGGTCAGGTGGAGCGCGGAGCCCTGGCGCTTGAAGTTGAGAACCAGTTCCCCGTCATCGTCCGCCAGCGCCCCGAAGCGCATGGCATTGACCGCCATTTCGTGCAGCGCCATGCCCATGATCTGGGCGCCCTGCGGGTTGATGCGGATATCGTCGCCCGAGATCGAAACGCGCGCGACATCGGGGGGACGGAAGGGCGCGAGCTGCAAATCGACCAATTCACTCAGCGAGACACCGGCCCGGCCATGGGCGAGCAGAAGATCGGTGGAGCGCGCGAGCCCCATGATCCGCCGCTCGAAAGCGGCGACATAATCGGAAATATCTGTGGCGCCGCGGGCGGTCTGCTTGGCCATGGCGGAGATCACCGCCATCTGGTTCTTGGAGCGATGCGCCAGTTCGCGCATGAGGAAATGCACATCCCGCTCGGCCGCCTGTCGCTGCCGGGAGGCCAGGCTCAGCGCGCCGGAGACTTCGTCGATCTCGGTGACCGGATAGAAGCGCTCATAAACGACCTCGCCCCGCCCGAGGCGCTGGGCGTCGCGGCGCAGGCCGCTGACGGACTGGCCCAGCTTCTGGGCGATGACGACGGCGATGGCCGAGGCGGCAATGGCGATGATCGCGCCCCAGGCGGCCAGCTGGACCAGGGATTCCCCAAGGGGCTGGCGAACCGTTGCAGCGGAGGCCCAGGCCACGATGCGCCAGCCGGTGAGGGCCGATCGCCATTCCGAGGTGACCACCGTCTCGCCGTTGAGCCGTTCTTCCACCCAGCTTTCCTGGTGCGTATTGGCATTGCGGCGCAGGGCGAGCACATCCCCTATGCCAAGACCGGTATCGGGCGTGGCCGAAATGACCCCATTGCTGCCATCGACCAGGGCGGCGTGCCAGCCCTGCGGCAGTTCGCGCGACTGCATGACTGGCACGAGGTCGCGCGCATTCTGGGTCAGGGCAAGAAGGGAAACGCCGCCGGCATCCACCGGCAGCCAGACATTGAACACCCAGGTCTGGGCGATAGGGCCAAAAAACAGATCCGAGACGGTTGCCCGCCGCCGCTCGAGCGCACGATGGGCCGTGGCCTCATTTGCGGTTCGGGTCAGGGTCTCGCCATAGGGCAGGCGGGTGTTGAGCACCTGCTGCATCTCAGCGTCGACGGCGAGGAGATAGGACCCGCTGCCCGCCAGGGCGAGCAGGGCGCGTTCGTGGAAGCCTTCAAAATCGCCCCGAAGCAGGGACTGATCCGAAGACAGAACCCGCAGGGTGGTGATCATGCCCGAAATTTCGCGCTCGACGGCCTGGCCCATGGCCTGGACGGTGGTAGCGGTCAACGCCTGCACCACCGATTCCTGGGCGTCATTGGTGCGCTTGATCAGAACCAGCGTCACCACGAGCGCCGGGATGATGATGACCAGAACGAGGGCAACGAGGTAGAGGGCGACGGGACGGGCGCGACGATTAATCCTGCGCGGACTATCAAGGCCGTCACGTTTTGCGAAACTATCGTCCTGCGTCCGGGTGTCAGTCATCTGCACGGGATATCCACGAAAATGGTCAAGACGGCTCGTCGCCATGGTTCGGTTACGAGCATGGTTTATCCTTATGCATCTTCACCTGACGCCAATATGAGAGAGCCAGCCGCGCCCCTTGTCGGCGACACATGTTCTACGCAAGGGCCCGCAGAACAGATACAACACGCAAGCACGCTTGCGGTTGCAAGGCATGGAAACCCTGCCGCGGCTCTGGTAAACACCCCCCATGACCGACACGCAGTTTGCCCCCAAAAAGCTGTTCATCAAGACCTATGGTTGCCAGATGAACGTCTATGACAGTGATCGCATGGCCGATGCACTGGCCCCCCACGGCTATAGCCCTACCCAGGACATGGCCGAGGCCGATCTCATTTTGTTAAATACCTGCCATATTCGGGAAAAAGCCAGCGAAAAGGTCTTTTCCGAGCTCGGGCGGCTCAAGGAAATCCAGACCGACAGGCGCGCCACGGGCGGCGATCTGATGATCGGCGTAGCTGGGTGCGTCGCCCAGGCGGAGGGCGAGGAAATCGCTCGCCGGGCGCCCATGGTAGATATGGTGTTCGGCCCGCAGGCCTATCACCGCCTGCCCGAAATGCTGGCCAAGGCCGAAAGCCAGCGGCACATGCACCCCAGCCTCAAGCGGGCCGTCGTCGATACGGATTTCCCCGAGGAAGACAAGTTCGCCCACCTGCCGGCCGCTCGCAAAGAAGTGACCATCAGCCGGGGGCTGACGGCTTTCCTCACCGTGCAGGAAGGGTGCGACAAGTTCTGCTCGTTCTGCGTGGTGCCCTATACGCGCGGCGCCGAAGTCAGCCGGCCAGTGGCACAGGTCCTGGAAGAAGCACGCCGCCTCGCCGATGCCGGGGTCAAGGAAATCACGCTGCTCGGCCAGAACGTCAATGCCTATCATGGCGAAGATGCCGGGCGGGCCGTGGGCCTTGGTGAGCTGGCCTATCGCCTCGCCGAAATTCCCGGGCTTGAACGGCTGCGCTACACGACCAGCCATCCCCGCGATATGGACGACGCGCTGATCGCGGCGCATCGCGACCTCGATTTCCTGATGCCCTATCTCCACCTGCCGGTGCAGTCGGGGTCGGACGCCATTTTGAAGGCGATGAACCGCAAGCATACCGCCGCCGAATATCTGGCGCTGATCGACAGGATCAAGACAGCGCGGCCCGACATGGCGCTTTCGGGCGATTTCATCGTCGGTTTTCCGGGCGAAACCGACCAGGATTTCGAGGACACACTCTCGATCATCCGCGCGGTTGGCTATGCCTCGGCCTATTCGTTCAAATATTCGACGCGACCGGGCACGCCGGGCGCTTCGCTGGGCAACCAGGTCGCCGAAGAGGTGAAGGCGGAGCGCCTGGCGCGGCTGCAAGCGCTGGTGACGAGCCAGACCAATGATTTCCACGCCTCGATGGTGGGCCGGACCCTGCCGGTGCTGATCGAACGGGTGGGACGCATGCCGGGGCAGGTGGGCGGACGCTCGCCCTATCTCCAGGCCGTGCATCTCGAGGGGAGCACCGATCTCATCGGCGCCATTCATCAGGTGGAAATCACCGGGGTGATGACCAATTCCCTCACCGGGCGGCTCGCCCAGGCTGTCGCGGCCTAGGCGGGCAAAGAATGGCGCGGGGTCCGGTCGAGATTGGTGGAGCGCAGGCCCGCGCCATCTGGATGCGGGCCCAGCGCCTTGACGAGGCAAGTCCATTCGGCAGCGGCCCGCAGGCTGCTGCCGACGCCATTTCCCATCTGGGCTATGTGCAGATTGACACGATCAATGTGATCGAGCGCTGCCATCATCATATCCTTTATTCGCGCATTCCCGACTATGACCGGGGCGATCTGGCCCATCTGCAGTCGGGCGAAAAATCGATCTTCGAATATTGGACCCATGCGCTGAGCTATGTGCCGGCGGCTGACTTTCCGTTTTTCGTGCCGCTGATGCAGCATTATCGGGCCAATCCGAGCCGCTGGTTCGGGTCGGTGACCACGGATGAGGTCCGCGCCATGGTACGCCGGCTCAAGACCGAGGGCCCTCTCTCGATCCGCGATATCGACGACGATGAACTGGTGGACAAGAACCATTCCTGGGCCAGCCGCAAGCCGTCCAAGCGGGTCTTGCAGCTGATGTTCTTCCAGGGGCTGGTCGCCATTTCCCGACGCGAGGGCATGCTCAAGACCTATGATCTGGTCGAGCGCCATTTCGGCTGGGCCAGAAGCCCGCGGCCAGCCACGGAGCGACAGGGGATTGCCTATCTTCTCGACCGGGCGCTGCGCAGCCAGGGGATCGTCAGCCTCGATTCCATCTGCCATCTCAATGCGCCGGCCAAGAAGGCGGTGCTGGACCTTATCGAGGCGCGGGTGAAGCGGCGGCAATTGGTGGAAGTTCTGGTCGAGGGCGCGGGCAAAATTCGGCATTGGGCGACGCCAGAGGGGCTGGAGCAGATTGCCCAGCCACCGACGGGGCGCGTGCATATTCTGTCGCCCTTCGATCCGCTGATCATCCAGCGCAAGCGACTCAGCCTGTTTTTCGGCTATGAGCATCTGTTCGAGGCTTATGTGCCGGCCGCAAAACGAAAATTCGGCTATTTTGCCCTGCCGGTGCTGGTCGACGACCGCGTGGTTGCCGCCATCGATCTCAAGACCGACCGCCGCGCGGGCAAACTGCTGGTGCAGAACTGGACCTGGCTCGAACAGATCGGTGCCGAGGAGCAGGCGCGGATCACGGCCGAACTCGGCCGCTTCGAGCGCTTTCAGCTCGCCACCACCGCCTAGCCGTCAGGGTCTTGGGCGCGGCGTCAGGCCGAAAAGGAACAGATGTTCGAGATAGCGGGCGGCGTCCTCGAAACGCCCTTCGCCGCCGCGGCCCTTGCCAAGAACCGCCCGCACCTGGACGTCGAAATCGGCATAATGCTGGGTGGTGGCCCAGATCGAAAAGATCAGGTGATAGGGGTCGGCGCGGGCGAGCTTGCCCTCGTCCATCCAGCCGAGCAGGATTTTTGCCTTTTCATCGACTAGGTTTTTGAGGTCCACCTCGATCATGTCGATGATGTGGGGGGCGCCGCGCAGCATTTCATTGGCAAAGAGCCGGCTTTCGCGCGGAAAATCGCGCGCCATTTCGAGCTTGCGGCGGATGTAGGAACGGATTTCCGAAAAGGGGTCGCCATCGGCGCGCATCTCTTCGAGCGGGGCCAGCCAGGTGACGAGAAGCTCGCTCATCAGGCGGCGGTGGATCTCCTCCTTCTTGGGAAAATAATAGAGCAAATTGGGTTTGCTCATCCCCGCCATCTCGGCGATCTGGTCGATGGTGGCGCCGCGAAAGCCATGCATTGAAAACACATCCAGCGCCGCCTCCAGGATGGCGTCCTGCTTTTCGCGCTGGATGCGCGTAATTGGCCGCGCCTTTGCCGGCGACTGGGTGGCCGCCTTGGCGTCGGCTTTGTGCGCCCGCCTGGCGGGAGCGTGAGGAGGCTCGACCGATTTCAGCTTTCTGGGTGCCATTTTCGTCTTGCGGGAAAGAACAGGAGTGCTAACATTTTTCCAACTGGTCAAAAATCTGGGCTTCGACTTCAACTGTCAAGCGCCCGCGAATAATGATCGGATAAAAGGGCAGTCAAATAGGGAGCGAACTGTCGTGTCCACCAATAATGCCGTCGTGCCGAACGATCTCAGCGCGTTCTGGATGCCGTTTACGGCCAACCGGCAGTTCAAGAAATCGCCGCGCATGTTCGTGGCGGCCAAGGACATGCACTACACCACCAGCGATGGCCGCCAGGTGCTCGACGGCACGGCGGGCCTCTGGTGCGTCAATGCCGGCCATGCGCGCCCAAAAATCGTCGAGGCCATCGCCAAGCAGGCCGCAGAACTCGATTATGCGCCCGCTTTCCAGATGGGCCACCCCAAGGCGTTCGAACTGGCCAATCGGCTGGTGGACCTGACGCCCGATGGGCTCGACCATGTGCTGTTCACCAATTCGGGTTCGGAATCGGTCGAGACGGCGCTCAAGGTGGCGCTGGCCTATCAGAAGGTGATCGGGCAGGGCGCGCGCAGCCGGCTGATCGGGCGCGAACGCGGCTATCACGGGGTCAATTTCGGCGGCATTTCGGTGGGCGGCATTGTCACCAACCGCAAAATGTTCGGCACGCTGCTTACCGGCGTCGACCATCTGCCGCATACGCATAACCTCGCCAAGAACGCGTTTTCGCGCGGCGTGCCCGAGAATGGTGTTGATCTCGCCGACGAGTTGGAGCGTATCGTAACGCTGCATGACGCCTCGACCATTGCCGCGGTGATCGTCGAGCCGGTGGCAGGATCGACCGGCGTGCTCATTCCGCCCCCGGGCTATCTGCAGCGCCTGCGCGACATCACTAAAAAGCACGGCATCCTGCTGATCTTTGACGAGGTGATCACGGGCTATGGGCGTCTCGGAACGCCATTTGGCGCCGATTATTTTGGCGTGACCCCGGACATTCTGGTGACGGCCAAGGGGCTGACCAATGGTGTCATTCCCATGGGCGCGGTGATGGTTTCGAAAGAGATTCACGACGCCTTCATGCAGGGGCCGGAGCACCTCATCGAGTTCTTCCACGGCTACACCTATTCGGGCAATCCTATCGCCTCGGCGGCGGGTCTCGCCACGCTCGAGACCTATAAGGACGAGGGGCTGCTCACGCGCGGCGCCGACCTTGCAAAAGTCTGGGAAGACGGGCTGCACAGCCTCAAGGGGCTGCCGCATGTCATCGATATCCGCAATATCGGGCTGGTCGGCGCCATTGAGCTGCAACCCATTGATGGCCAGCCGACCAAGCGCGCCTTCGCGGCCTTCCTCAAGGCCTATGAAGAGGGCGTTCTCATCCGGACTACGGGCGATATCATTGCCCTTTCGCCGCCCCTGATCGTGTCGGAAAGCCAGATCGACCAGATCATTTCGACGCTCGCGGGCATCCTCAAGACGCTTGAATAGAATGGAATGAACATTCTATATGCTACATTATAGAATTTTTATTCCCGCACTGGAGGGGATGTCCTGATGCAGATCATTGAGAATGCCGTCGGTGGCAAGCGCTACGTGTCTAGCTCGACGCGCCGCGTGCCGGTCTTTAACCCCGCAACGGGCGAACAGCGCGCAGAACTGCCCCTGTCGACCATGGAGGAGCTCAACGAAGCCGTTGCCTCGGCGGTCAAGGCGCAGGTCGCCTGGGGCAATACCCCGCCGATGAAGCGCGCCCGCGTCATGTTCAAGTTCAAGGCGCTGCTGGATCAATATGCCGATGATCTCGCCCGCGAGATTTCAAAGGAACATGGCAAGGTGCATGACGATGCCCTGGGCGAGGTTGCCCGCGGCATCGACTGCGTGGATTTTGCCTGTGGTATTCCGCACCTCTTGAAGGGCGAATATTCGCGCAATGTGGGCCCGGCGATCGACACCTATTCGGATCGCCAGCCACTGGGCGTGGTGGCCGGGGTGACCCCGTTCAACTTCCCGGCCATGGTGCCAATGTGGATGTATCCGGCGGCCATCGCCTGCGGCAATGCCTTCATTTTGAAGCCTTCCGAGCGCGACCCGTCTGCGCCGATGCTGGCCTGGAACCTCTTCATGGAAGCCGGGTTGCCGGAAGGCATTTTGCAGGTGATCCATGGCGACAAGGAAATGGTCGACGGGATTTTGGACCATCCCGACATCAAGGCGGTGAGCTTTGTCGGCTCGACGCCGATCGCTGAATATGTCTACCAGCGCGGCACCAAGGCTGGAAAACGCGTGCAGGCGCTGGGCGGCGCCAAGAACCACATGATCATCATGCCGGATGCCGATCTCGACCAGGCGGCCGATGCGCTGATGGGGGCGGGCTATGGCTCGGCCGGTGAACGCTGCATGGCCATTTCCGTGGCCGTGCCGGTGGGCAAGGGAACCGCCGATGCGCTGATCGAAAAGCTCAAGCCGCGCGTGGAAAGCCTCAAAATCGGGCCGGCCACCGACAAGGACGCCGAAATGGGTCCGGTGGTCACAAAGATGCACCGCGACAAGATTCTCGGGTATATCGACGCGGGCGAGAAGGACGGCGCCAAGCTCGTCGTCGACGGCCGCGGGTTCAAGCTGCAGGGCTATGAGAACGGCTATTATGTCGGCGGCACGCTGTTCGACAATGTCGAGCCACATATGTCGATCTACAAGGACGAGATCTTTGGGCCTGTGCTGTCCGTGGTGCGCCGCGACAGTTTCCAGGATGCGGTCGATCTGATCCACGGGCATGAATATGCCAATGGGACGGCGATCTTTACTCGCGATGGCGATGCGGCGCGTGAGTTCGCTGATAAAATTGAAGTGGGCATGGTGGGCATCAACGTGCCGATCCCGGTGCCAGTGGCCTATCACTCCTTCGGCGGCTGGAAGCGCTCGCTGTTTGGCGATCACTCCATCTATGGGCCCGAAGGCATCCACTTCTATACAAGGCTCAAGACCGTCACCACCCGCTGGCCCGCAGGGATCAAGGGTGGCGCGGAGTTTTCGTTCCCGAGCGTGAAGTAGGGTCAGATGCAACTTGCTCTCACCAGCATCGCTCCCCTCACCCCAGCCCTCTCCCCGGAGGGGCGAGCGGGCGATGGGGGCACTGCTGGTGAAAGAGCCGATGCCGTTCTGTCGGCTCTTGCGTCCCCTCGCCCCTCTGGGGAGAGGGACAGGGCGAGGGGAACGAAGGCGCAGCCTGCACAGGTCAAGATAGCGCGAACGCTGCGCCAGAAGATGACCGACGCAGAGGGCCGACTATGGCACCATCTCAGGGATCGCCGCCTTCTGGGCTTCAAGTTTGTTCGCCAATACCCAATTGCGCCATATTACGCCGACTTTGCCTGCCGTGAGGCGATGCTGGTCATTGAAGCCGACGGCGGGCAGCATGGCGGCGCCTATGATGTGCAACGCGATGCTGCCATCAAAGCGGCCGGTTACACGGTCCTGCGTTTCTGGAATAACGACATTCTCAGCAACACCGATGGTGTGCTTGAATTGATCCACAAAACCCTCGCCTTCTGCGTCCCCTCGCCCCTCCGGGGAGAGGGACAGGGTGAGGGGTCTATCCTATCGACCCGAACTCACGAGTAAGTACCAATGACCTCTCCCGGTGAAAACCTTCGTATCAATGGTGATCGGCTCTGGGAGAGCCTGATGGATATGGCCAAGGTGGGGCCGGGGATTGCCGGGGGCAATAATCGGCAGACGCTGACCGATGCCGACAAGGAAGGGCGGGAGCTCTTTCAGCGCTGGTGCGAAGAGGCGGGGCTCACCATGGGCGTCGACAAGATGGGCACCATGTTCATGACGCGGCCCGGCACCGATCCCGATGCACTGCCGGTCTATATCGGCAGCCATCTCGACACCCAGCCGACCGGCGGAAAATATGACGGCGTGCTCGGTGTGCTGGCCGGGCTCGAAGTCGTGCGCTCGATGAATGATCTCGGGATCAAGACCAAGCACCCCATCGTCGTCACCAACTGGACCAATGAGGAAGGCGCGCGCTTTGCCCCGGCCATGGTGGCGTCAGGCGTTTTTGCCGGGGTGCATAGCCTCGACTATGCCTATGGCCGCAAGGACATGGACGGCAAGCGCTTTGGCGACGAGCTCGAGCGCATTGGCTGGGTCGGTGACGAAGAGGTCGGCGCGCGAAAAATGCACGCCTATTTCGAGTATCACATCGAGCAGGGGCCGATTCTTGAGGCCGAAGACAAGCAGATCGGCGTCGTCACCCATTGCCAGGGCCTGTGGTGGCTCGAATTTACCCTGACGGGCAAGGAAGCCCATACCGGCTCGACCCCGATGAATATGCGCGTCAATGCCGGGCTGGCGATGGCGCGGATTTTTGAGGCGGTGCAGGACATCGCCATGTCGGAGCAGCCCGGCGCGGTGGCTGGCACCGGCCAGGTGAAATTCTCGCCCAATTCGCGAAACGTGCTGCCGGGCACGGTGGTGTTCACCGTCGACCTCCGCACCCCGAGCCAGGAAAAACTCGACCGCATGCGCGCCAAGATCGAACAGCGCGCCGCCGAAATCTGCGCCGAAATGGGGGTTGGCTGCTCGGTTGAGGCGGTGGGGCATTTTGATCCCGTCACTTTTGATCCGACGCTGGTGGAGCGGGTCCGCTCGGCGGCCGAAAAGCTCGGCTATAGCCACATGAACATCATCTCGGGCGCGGGGCACGACGCCTGCTGGGCAGCGAAGGTCGCGCCGACAACCATGATCATGTGCCCCTGCGTGGGCGGGCTCAGCCACAATGAGGCCGAGGATATTTCGATGGAATGGGCCGCCGCCGGTTGCGACGTGCTGTTCCATGCCGTGGTGGAAACCGCGGAGATCGTGGAGTGAGGTTTTTGGCGCCCCATAAGGCCCAGCCAAAGGCGCCCTCGACAGGACTTCGCTTTGCGAAGGCCGACCTCGTCCCCTGGGGGCGAGGGCAAGAAGGAGCCGCATCGACTTAGAAAACAAAAAGGACCCGCCGATCAGCGCTGAGGGGTGCGTGGCGGGCCTTTGAGGACTGCAAGGGAACGAAGAATGAGCAAGATTATCAAGGGCGGCACGGTCGTCACGGCGGACCTAACCTATAAGGCCGATGTGAAGATCGAGGGGGACGTCATCGTCGAGATCGGCCAGAACCTGTCTGGCGACGAAGTGCTTGATGCGACCGGATGCTATGTCATGCCGGGCGGCATCGATCCGCATACCCATCTCGAAATGCCCTTCATGGGCACGTATTCGGCCGACGATTTTGAAAGCGGGACCCGCGCGGGCCTGGCTGGTGGCACCACGATGGTGGTCGATTTCTGCCTGCCCAACCCGAACCAGAGCCTCCTCGAGGCGCTGCAGATGTGGGACAACAAGACCGGCAAGGCCTCGGCCGACTATTCCTTCCACATGGCGGTGACCTGGTGGGGCGAGCAGGTGTTCAATGAAATGGCCGAGGTGGTCGATCGCGGCATCACCTCGTTCAAGCACTTCATGGCCTATAAGGGCTCTCTGATGGTGAACGACGACGAGATGTTCGCCTCGTTCCAGCGCTGCGCCGATCTCGGCGCGCTGCCGCTCGTTCATGCCGAAAATGGCGATGTCGTTGCGGCGATGACGGCAAAGCTGCTTGCCGAGGGCAATAATGGCCCCGAGGGCCACGCCTATTCCCGCCCGCCGGAAGTGGAGGGCGAAGCGACCAACCGCGCCATCATGCTGGCCGACATGGCCGGGGTGCCGCTCTATGTGGTGCATGTCTCCTGCGAGCAGGCGCATGAGGCCATTCGCCGGGCCCGGGCCAAGGGGATGCGGGTTTATGGCGAGCCGCTGATCCAGCATCTGACGCTGGACGAAAGCGAATATTTCAACCCCGACTGGGACCATGCGGCGCGGCGGGTGATGTCGCCGCCGTTCCGCAACAAGGCCCATCAGGATTCGCTCTGGGCGGGCCTGCAATCGGGTTCGCTCTCTTGCGTTGCCACCGACCATTGCGCCTTTACCACGGAGCAGAAACGCACGGGCATCGGCAATTTTGCGAAAATTCCGAACGGTACCGGCGGGCTCGAAGACCGCCTGCCCATGCTGTGGACGGCTGGGGTCAATACCGGGCGCATCACCATGAACGAATTCGTGGCGGTGACCTCGACCAACATCGCGAAAATCCTCAACATGTACCCGAAAAAGGGTGCGTTGATGGTGGGCGCGGATGCGGACCTCATCGTCTGGGATCCGAACCGGACCAAGACCATTTCGGCGAAAAGCCAGCAATCGGTCATCGACTACAACGTGTTCGAAGGCTTTGAGGTAAAGGGCCTGCCGCGCTTTGTACTGAGCCGGGGCAAGGTGTCGATTGTCGAGAACGAGATCAAGGCGGAGCCGGGCCACGGCAAGTTCGTGGCGCGCGAGGCCAAGAACCCGGTCAACCGGGCGCTCAGCCAGTGGAAGGATATTGTCGCGCCGCGCAAAATCGAGCGGGCCGGCATTCCGGCGACGGGTGTCTGATGACTGCAGTCGTTTCCGCCGACCATCTCGGCCTGACCTTCAAGACCAATGATGGGGACGTTGTTGCGCTCAGCGACGTCAACCTCACCATCAACAAGGGCGATTTCGTTTCCTTCATCGGCCCGTCCGGCTGCGGGAAGACGACTTTTCTGCGCACCATTGCCGATCTCGAACAGCCCACTTCGGGCACGCTGACGGTCAATGGGCAAAGCCCGGAGAATGCCCGCAAGGCGCGCTCCTATGGCTATGTGTTCCAGGCGCCGGCGCTTTATCCGTGGCGCACGATCGAAAATAACGTCGCCCTGCCACTGGAAATCATGGGTTATTCGGCCAGTGAGCAGGCCGAGCGCATCAGGCGCACCATGGAGCTGGTGAACCTCTCCGGGTTCGAGAAAAAATTCCCCTGGCAATTGTCGGGCGGCATGCAGCAGCGCGCCTCCATCGCTCGCGCGCTGGCCTTTGACGCAGACCTCCTCCTTATGGACGAACCCTTCGGGGCGCTGGACGAAATCGTCCGGGACCATCTCAATTCCGAGCTTTTGAAACTTTGGGAGCGGACGCAGAAGACGATCTGTTTTGTG
The DNA here is from genome assembly GCF_029201545.1 of Devosia sp. FJ2-5-3. Lineage (NCBI taxonomy): Bacteria > Pseudomonadati > Pseudomonadota > Alphaproteobacteria > Hyphomicrobiales > Devosiaceae > Devosia > Devosia sp. FJ2-5-3. The sequence continues at coordinate 91,093 of NZ_CP104007.1, forward strand.
ACGCACTCGATCCCCGAGGCGGTCTATCTCTCGACAAAAATTGTGGTGATGTCGCCGCGTCCCGGCCGGGTGACCGATGTGATCGAGAGCGATCTGCCGCGCGAGCGTCCGCTCGATATTCGCGAAACGCCGGAGTTTCTGGCGATTGCGGCGCGGGTGCGCGACGGGCTGCGGGCGGGGCACTCCTATGATGGGGAGCATGTGTGATGGGTGTTTTACCCCCACCTAGCCTCCCCCTGATAGGGGGAGGGACGGCTCCGAGAAATTGGCGGGATCGTGCCACAGACACCACTATGGCTCCTCCCCCTTCGAGGGGGAGGTTGGGTGGGGGTGACCGGAGATGAACCGCGTCCTTCCTATTCTGACCGTCATCCTCGCCATTGGGGTCATCTGGTATGCCGCCGCCATCGGCATGAATGCGCAGTGGCAGAACGATGTCTATCGGCGTGCCGGCGTCGAAAACGTGCCGATCACCCAATTCGTCATCGATAGCTGGAACCAGGAAAAACCGGTGCTGCCGGTGCCGCATCAGGTGGCGCGGGAAGTTTGGAATTCCACCATGCTGGTGGCGCCGGACAAGCCGCGCAGCCTGATTTTCCATGCCTGGGTGACGTTCTCGGCCACGGGGCTGGGCTTTGTCTTCGGCTCGCTGCTCGGAATCGGGCTGGCAGTGCTGATCGTCCACAATGAGGCGATGAACCGCTCGCTCATGCCCTGGATCGTGGCCAGCCAGACCATTCCCATCCTGGCGCTGGCGCCGCTGATCGTGGTGATCGGCTTTAACGTCTTTACCGGCACGCTGGGCATTCCCACCGATCCCGCGCGATTGATGAGCAAAGCGATTATCTCGGCCTATCTCAGCTTCTTCCCGGTGGCGGTGGGCATGGTGAAGGGACTGCGCAGCCCCGAGGCGATCCAGCTCGACCTCATGCACACCTATAATGCCACGCCCAACCAGACCTTCTGGAAGCTGCGCTGGCCGGCCTCGGTGCCGTATCTCTTTGCCTCGCTCAAGGTCGGCGTCGCTGCCAGCCTTGTCGGCGCCATTGTCGGTGAACTGCCGACCGGCGCGGTGGCAGGGCTAGGGGCAAGGCTCCTCGCGGGCTCCTATTATAGCCAGACGACGCAGATCTGGTCGGCGCTGGTGGTGGCGTCCATCCTCGCGGCGCTGCTGGTGACGGCGGTGGGGCTGGTCGAGAAACTCGTCAACCGGGCGATGGGGGCGCGACCCGCATGACCCAGTTGCAGCATTACCTCGCCATTGTCGCGGGCGGCATCAGCCTTGTCGCGCTGGTCTTCGGACTGATGTCCGGGCCATTCGAACAGGCCATGCTGGTCAAAGCCTTCCTCGTGCTGGGAAGCCTCTCGCTGGTGCGGCTTTTGGTGCCGATCGGGCTCTGGGCCGATGCGGCGCTGGCCTTTCTGGGGACGGTGGCGCTGCTGACCAGCCTCACCGTTTTTTCACCCGCACCCGCGTTTTTCTGGCTGGCGTTGATCGCGACCTGGCTCTTTGCCTGGCTCTTCATCGAGCGCCTGTCGCGGTTTCTGGCGCCGGGGATTGCCGATTCGGCGGGGTTGGGGCTCCTCATCCCGGTGGTGTTCGGCATTTCCATTCTCGTCATCTGGGAAGTCGTGACGCGGGGGGCCAATGTGCCCCAGGTGATCCTGCCGCCACCCTCGATGATCGGGGCGCGTATAGCGGCTTCGGCCGGAACGCTTTGGGCCGATTTCCAGCAGACGTTCCTGAAAGCCGTGCTGATCGGTTATGTGCTGGGCTGCGGTGCGGGCTTTGTGGTGGCGATCCTCATCGATCGCTCGCCCTTCCTCAAATCGGGCCTCTTGCCGCTCGGCAATCTGGTCTCGGCGCTTCCCATTGTTGGCGTGGCGCCGATCATGGTCATGTGGTTCGGCTTCGATTGGCCCTCCAAGGCGGCCGTTGTCGTCATCATGACCTTCTTCCCAATGCTGGTGAACACGGTGGCCGGGCTCAATGCCTCCAGCGTCATCGAGCGCGATTTGATGCGCACCTATGCTGCCGGTTACTGGCAAACCCTTATGAAGCTGCGTCTTCCCGCTGCGGCGCCCTTCATATTCAACGCCCTCAAGATCAACTCGACACTGGCCTTGATCGGCGCAATCGTAGCGGAATTCTTCGGGACGCCCATTGTGGGGATGGGCTTCCGAATTTCTACCGAAGTCGGCCGGATGAATGTCGACATGGTGTGGGCCGAAATCGCGGTGGCGGCCGTCGCGGGCTCGGTCTTCTATGGGGTGATCACGCTGGTCGAGCGGCGCGTCACCTTCTGGCATCCGTCCGTGCGTGGTGCATGAGGACGGAGCCGAACTCAAGGGAAGCAGGGAATGAAAAATCTTCTAATCGGTGCACTGGCGGGGGCCATGGCCCTCAGCGCGTCCGGGGCCGCCTTCGCCCAGGACAATTCGGTGACGCTGCAGCTCAAATGGGTCACCCAGGGCCAGTTCGCCGGCTATTATGTTGCCCAGGCCAAGGGTTTTTATGAGGAGGAGGGCCTCAATGTCGAAATCAAGCCCGGTGGGCCGGACATTGCGCCCGAGCAGGTGATTGCCGGCGGCGGCGCCGATGTCATCACCACCTGGATGGCGCCGGGCCTTGCCGCCCGCGAACGCGGCGTGCCGCTGGTCAATATCGCCCAGCCGTTCAAGCAGTCGGGCCTGCTGCTGACCTGCCTCAAGGAAGCCGGTGTCGAGACCACCGCCGACTTTGCCGGCAAGACGCTGGGCGTCTGGTTCTTCGGCAATGAATATCCGTTCTATGCCTGGATGGCCAAGCTGGGCCTCTCCACCGAAGGCGGCGCCGATGGCGTGGAAGTGCTGAAGCAAGCCTTCAACGTCGACCCGCTCATTCAGAAGCAGGCGGCCTGTATCTCGACAATGACCTACAACGAATATGGTCAGGTGCTGCGCGCCGGTCTCACACCGGAAGAGCTGACGGTCTTCAACTATCGCGATGAAGGCGTCGGCATGCTGGAAGACGGGCTTTATGTACTTGAGGACAGCCTCAAGGACCCGGCCTTTGTCGAGAAGATGACCAAGTTCGTCCGCGCCTCGATGAAGGGCTGGGACTATGCCCGCGCCAATGCCGAGGAAGCCGCCCAGATCGTGGTCGACAACGACATGACCGGCTCGATGACCCTCGAGGACCAGCTCTATCAGGTGCAGGAGGTCAACAAGCTGACCGAAGGCTCGACCGGCGTTCTCGACGAAGCCGATTACCGCCAGACCGTCGATACGCTGCTCTCGGCCGTGTCGCCGGAAAATCCGGCCATCACCAAGGAGCCGGAAGGCGCCTTCAGCCATGTGGTGACCGACGGGCTCTAAGGGCCTCGCGCAAGCCTATCAGGACGGGCGGGTCGAACCCCGCCCGTTTTTTTTGTGCCGAGATCGGGGTCTGGTCAGGGATCGATGTGGCGGGCGGAAACGGACTTGATCTCGTCCGGTTCGACATTTCGGGCTTCGTCGAGGCTGAGAAGGGGCACGCCCCGCACGATGGGGAAAGCCAGCCGCCCGGCCACGGAAATCAGCTCGGTCTTGTCCGGGGACAGGCTGAGCCGGGTCTTGGTGAGCGGGCAGACCAGCATTTCGAGCGTGCGCACATCGAGCGCGTGCCGCGGGTCGGCCGGAGCCTCGGCCATCAGTTCAACGGAGCGGCGTCGTTGCCGCCCTTGGCCATTTCATATTCCGTCATAGCAATGAGCGTTTCCGCCCGGTCGCTCAGGGTTTCGGCTTCGAGCAGAACCTGTTTTTCGGCGGCGCCATAAGGCGAAACCATGCAGCAGAAATTGACGAGATCGGCCGTGCCGGTCTGCTCGATCTCTTCCCAGTTGAGCTCGATGGACGCGTATTCGGCATAATCGCGCATCATCTTGAGGAACCGCGCGCGATCGACCGCCGCTTCCCCCGCGGTCCGATCGTAATCGGCTTCATAAGCCTCGCCCGAAATGAGGCCCTGCCGGTAGGGCGTTTCGACCGAAAGCTCGTGGATGAGGCGGAACCGCGTCACCCCTTCGAGGATGATGAAATAGCGCCCTTCGGCATTTTCCTCGAAATGGGTGAGCCGGCCCAGGCAGCCGATTTTCTGCAGCGGTGCCAGGCCCTTGGGGCTTTCTTCGGTCGTATCTTCGGGCTGGATCAGCCCGATCAGCCGGTCCCCCCGCAGGGCTGCATCGATCATGTCGATATATCGGGGCTCAAAAATATTGAGCGGCCGATGCGAGAACGGCAGGAGCAGGGCTCCCGACAGGGGGAAGAGCGGCACCGATTTGGGCAAATCAGCGGAGCTGGTGGGACGCTTGGGCATGAAGTGTCCTGCTAGGAAAACAGGGCGGCCGAAAGCAGGCGCCGACCCTTGAGCGTAGCGGGCTCCTTTGGCCCCCAGGCCTCGAAAAATTCGAGCAGCTTCTTCCGCGCCGCGTCTTCGTTCCAGGTGCGGTCGCGCTTGAAGAGGGTGACCAGAGCCTCTGCCGCCTCAAGGCGCTTGCCCTCGGCATTGAGCACCACGGCCAGATCATAGCGCGCCTGGTGGTTGTCCGGGTCGGCGGCAATGGCCGCTTCGAGCGTGGCTGATTCGGAAAGACCCGCAGCCTCTTCGCGCAGCCTGATCGCATTGGAAATCGCCAGATAGGCATCGCCCTTGCGCTTGTCCTCGGGGACCATGTCGAGCGTGGCCTTGGCCTGTTCGACTTCGTCGGCAGACATATAGACGCCGGCAAGGCCGATCAGGGCGCCCTCGTGGTCAGGGACATGCTGCAGCACCATGCCGAAGATCTGGGCGGCCTGGCCGAGATCGCCAGCGGCAACGGCCTGCTCGGCGACCTTAAGGGCATCGGCAATCTGGCTTTCGAGCGAATCGGCGGGAGGAGCCCCGGCGGGGGCGGCGGCGATCACGCGATCGGCGAATCGGCGCACCTCGCCTTCAGGCATGGCGCCCATGAACCCATCGACCGGACGGCCCCCGGCAAAGGCAAAAACGGCCGGGATGGACTGGACGCCCAGCTGGCCGGCCACGCCGGGGTGTTCGTCGATGTTGATTTTGACCAGCCGAATCTTGCCGGCCTTTTCGGCGACGACTTTTTCAAGCGCTGGCGTCAGCTGGCGGCAGGGACCGCACCACGGCGCCCAGAAATCCACCAAAACCGGGGCCTCCATGGACGCGTCGATGACGTCGGCCTTGAAACCGGCATCAGAGGAATTGCGGACCAGCTCGGCTGCCGGTGCGGGTGCTGCGCCATTGGCGCCATTCATGGAAATCGACATTAAAGCTCTCACGGCTTGAGCGTTTTTTGCAGCATTCGCGGGCCTTTTTGCGCCCCCGAACCCAGTGTGGCAAGCCCTACTTCCCACAGGCTTTCAACAAGATAACACGAAAGCTGAAATCTGGGGTTGCAATCGGGCAGGTCATTGGGCATATAGGCGCTCGTCGACGCGCTGCAAGGCGCTGACGACGAAGACGAAGGCGCCGCAAGGCACTGACGTTGAATACGGAGCGCGGGTGTAGCTCAGGGGTAGAGCATAACCTTGCCAAGGTTAGGGTCGTGGGTTCGAATCCCATCGCCCGCTCCAATTCTCCCACTTCGGTGGGTTGATGAAAAGGTCGGACGCAAGTCCGGCCTTTCGTCGTTTCAGGCCTCCATTCTTATCCGGAGCGAAGCGCCGTGCGGCTGCCCTTGTCAGTAGGGCAGGCGGCGCCGGCCGCGCCTTGACGCCACGAGGCTAATCAGGAGACCGGCGACAATGGCAATGACCAGCGGCCAGTGGCGGATCTGGGCAAAGATCGTGGTCGCCAACCGCTGATGGGGGCGGGCATCGAGGGCGGCCATCTGCCTCGGCGCCAGCTGGGCGGTGATTCTGCCCACCGGATCGGTGACGAAGGTGAGACCGGTATTGGCCGCCCGCACGAGGCTCATGCCTTCTTCCACCGCGCGCAGACGGGCATGGTGGGCATGCTGGGCCGGGCCGATCGAACCATCGAACCAGGCATCATTGGTGACGTTGAGCAGGAATTGCGCGCCTGCCGTATCCCCCAAATCGCCGGAGAACAGGATTTCATAGCAGACAAGCACCAGGGCGGCCGGCGTTCCCGGCAGCGCCATCAGGCGTCTGCGGCTGTCGCCATGGGACCAGCCATCCGCGCCGGGGACAAATTGCTTGAGACCGAATCGCGAAAAGAAATCCTGGAACGGCAGATATTCCCCAAACGGCACCAGATGGGATTTGTCGTAGGAGGAAATGACTTCGCCAGCGCTGTTGATGGCCACAACCGAATTATAGGGCGGCTCCGGCGGCATGCCCGGGCGCATTTCATAGGGCTGGCGCGGCACGCCGGCGAGCAGGATTGCGCCATCGGGCAAGGTGCGGGCAATCCGCGCCAGAGCGTCCGGATAGGTGGAGAGAAAGAAGGGGACGCTCGATTCGGGCCAGACCAGATGGGTGATATCGGCCAGGCCCTGGTCGGTGGGGTCCATGCGCATGTCGGACAGCATCAGGAGCCGATCGATCAGCGCCACGGGGTCGACATTGCCGAAATCGGAATGCTCATAAACGAGGGGCTGGACGAGGCGCAGCGCCACATCCTGGCGTTCGGTCGAAACCGTGCCGGTGATGCGGTTAAAGCCGTAACCGAGCTGGGCGGAAATGACGAGCAGGGCGACAAAGAGCGGCGCGAGGCGCTGGCCCATGGGGCGATCGTCGGCCGGCCAGATCAGCGCCGGGGTCATGGCCATGAGCGGCGCGAGGAAGGTGAGGCCATAGACGCCGATCACCGAAGCGAGCTGCATCATTTCGTCCGAACCGGTCAGCGCATAGCCGAGCAGGTCGAACGGGAAGCCGGTGAACATATGGCCGCGGGCAAATTCGGCGACGGCCAGCCAGCTGGCGAGCCCGACAATGCGCGCCCCGCCATGGCTCCAGGTGAGATGAGCCAGCGCACTGGCGAGGCCCCAGAACAGGGCGATCAATGCCGCCAGCGCCAGGATGGCGGGGGGCATGGCGGCGAGGAACCAGCCACCATCGACGAAAAAGGCAGCGCCGAGCCAGTGAAATGCAACGATGAAATAGCCCCAGCCAAAGGCAAAGCCGATGGTGAAGGCGGGCCCGAAGAGGCGGCGCCAGCCCTTTTTCCGCTCGGCGCCGTCCAGCGCCCAGACCCAGACGGGCATGGCGAGGAAAAGGGCAGGGAGAATAAAGAAGGGCGGTACCGACAACCCGGCCACTGCCCCCGCGATCATAAGCAGCAGGAAGCGGCGCCAGCCATGGCTGAGCATGGTCGTTTCGGCGAGCCAGGTCATGAAGCGGAACGACGCGAATCAGGGAGCATGTGGGCAAGGTCGCCCCGCCGGGCGCACAGCGTCAAGGCGGTGGACTCGCAAGAGTTTGAGCGCTACGAGCCGGAAGAGCCTCTAATAGGTGCAGCGGAGACGCCATGACCGACATGCAAGTTACCCTTGCCATCGATACGGCCGCACCCCGGCTACAGCTCGGCCTGCTGCTTGCCGATGGGCGTGAAGACAGCATTGTCGATGACGTCGCCACGGGCCATGCCGAATTGTTGTTCGACCGTCTCGCGCAATTGCTGGTCCGCAACGGGATTGGGCATGGCGATATCGCGCGCATCGGCGTGACCACGGGACCGGGTTCTTTCACCGGGCTGCGCATCGGCCTTTCGGCTGCACGGGGATTGGGTTTGGCGCGGAAATTGCCGGTGATAGGCGTGCCGAGCCTCTTCGGATTATCGCTGAGCGCCAGCGGCCCGGTGGCGGTGTTGCTCGATGCGCGGCGCGGCGAGGCCTATCTGCAATTGTTTTCAGGGCCGGGACTGGCCGAGACGCCGGCGCGCCTGATGAAGATGGACGAAGCACAGGCGGCCGTGCCGCCGGACCACGCGCTCCTCACCTCGCCCTTTGTCGATATCACGGCGATAGCGCGGTTTGCCGCCGGCGCCGATCCCGGAGCATACCCGCCCAACGCCGCCTATGTGCGCGACGCCGATGCCAAGCCGCAGAGCGCGGCCCGCATTGCCAGGCTGGGTGCCTGATGGATAAGCTCTGGATGGCGCCCAACGGCCTGCATGTCGAGCCGGCCGAAAGCGAGGACGCGGCAGCGCTGGCCAAGATCCATGCCGCAAGCTTTTATCGCGGCTGGCCGGTGGCCGATTTCGTCACCTTCCTTTCGGACAAGGCCACGCCGGTCTATGTCGCTTGCGACGCCAGGCGCCGCATCGCCGGATTTGCAATTATCCGGACCGTGGCGGACGAGGCCGAATTGCTCAGCATTGCCGTTGAGTCAAAATGGCGCAGCAAGGGCGTGGGGCGCGCGCTGCTGCAGGCGGTGTTCGCCGACCTCATGATGTCTCCGGCACGGCGGATGTTTCTTGAGGTGGATGAGAACAATAGCGCCGCCATCGCCCTCTACAGGCGGCTCGGATTTGTGACCATTTCCAGCCGAAAAGGCTATTATACCCACCCTGATGGCAGCGCGGCGACCGCGCTTGTCATGGCGCGCGATCTTGGGTAACCCCCTCTGATCGGCCTGGCTGGAGAAACGGCATGAGCAAAGTCCCGTCGGATCCGACGCTGGAAGAGGCCTGCGTGGCGCGCGGAATGCGCATGACCGACCAGCGCCGGGTGATCGCGCGGGTGATCGAGGATTCCAAGGACCACCCCGATGTCGAGGAGCTCTATCGCAGGGCCTCGGCCATCGATGCGCGCATCTCCCTCTCGACGGTGTACCGAACCGTCAACCTCTTCGAAGAGGCCGGGCTTGTCACCAAGCACGACTTCAAGGATGGGCGCGCGCGGTTCGAACTGATCCCGGACGAGCACCACGACCATCTGATCGATATCCGCAGCGGCAAGGTCATCGAGTTCCGCAACGAGGAAATCGAGGCTATTCAGGAGGTTATCGCAAAGCGCCTGGGTTATCGCCTGGTGGACCACCGGCTTGAGCTCTATGCCGTGCCCCTCAACGACGCCAAGGGCAACAAGGACAATCCGGGCGAATGATCTTTCGCAGCCTCTTCTTCATCTTCGTTTTCGTGCCTTTCCTGATCGTCATCATTCCGCTCCAGGCGCTCATCGTCCGGCTGAGATTGCCCTTCTGGTATGCCGTGCCGCGCATGTTCCACCGCCTCGGATGCGTGTTCCTGGGCCTGCGTGTCCGCGTGGTCGGAGAGGTGGCGACCGGTCGGCCTACCCTGTTGGTTTCAAATCACATTTCCTGGGCTGACATCATTGCCATCGGCTCGGTGACGCCGGTTATCTTCGTCGCCAAGCGGGAAGTGAGCGAGTGGCCCTTCGTGCGCATCATGGCCTATCTGCAAAAGACCGTTTTCGTGGACCGGACGCGGCGCAGCGGCACGGGCCGCACCGCCAAGGCAATGGGCCAGGCCATGGCCCGGGGGGACAATGTCGTGCTGTTTGCCGAGGGCCAGTCCGATATCGGCACGCATGTGCTGCCGTTCCGTTCGGCGCTGGTCGGAGCGGCCCAGCACGCGATGGAGGCGGCGGGGGCCAAAGAGGTCAATATCCAGCCGCTGACAATAGCTTACACCAAGATGCAGGGCCTGCCGATCAGCCGCAACGAGCGCTCGCTGGTGAGCTGGGACAAGTCCAAATCGGTGAAGCAGAATATCCGCCACATCCTCTCCGGCCCGGTCAAGGACGTGACGGTGGCCTTCGGCACGCCGCAGGTGCTGCGCGAGGGTGTCGACCGCAAGACCATTACCAAGGCGGCGGAAAACGAGGTGCGGGCGACGCTCGTCGCACTCAACCGGACCGGATCGGTGCCGGTGAAATCGGCACAAGTTTAGGCGTTAGGCTTAATCACCAAACCCGCTTTGGCGTTAACAGACTGTTAGCTATGACAGCTCCCGAAAGGGGAATTGGTCATGGCTTGGGAAATCGTTGCGATCTGGGCAATCGTCGTCGCGACGCTGGTGTGGTTTCGCCGGGACGAGGACCGGGAGAGGTCAAAAGCTCTGGCTGAGCAGGCGCGCTATTTCGCTACGGCGCCGCGCTATCGCCACCGGCACATTCCGAGGAGCGAACCGCTCGCCGAAACCCCGCCCCAGGCCATGGTGCATCGCCGCTATCTCGATCTGCTGAAAAGCAGCGGTCCGGCCCCTTCGGCGGCGCGTCCGGGCTAGCGCGTTTCACCGTTTCGTTGAAACGATGAAATTGCTCCAAGCTCTCGTTGGTCGCGTTTCCGAACCGCAAAACCGTTCCCACTTTTGCTGGGAACGCTCTAGAGCATTTCACCGCGTCGTTGACGCGATGAAATCACTCTAAGTCCTTGTTTGTCGCGTTTCCGAACCGGAAAAGTGGTATCCACTTCTCCTGGAAACGCTCTAGCCGAGGCGCGTCTTGAGGCGCCCCACGATCTCGGCCGCCTTGACCAGCAAGGCCAGGTCCACATCTTCCTCGCTCATGCCGTCGCGGCGTTCGACCCAGGCGGGAATCATCAGCTCGTGACGCTGCTCCAGCCCACCGAGTTCCTCGGTGAGAATGGCGCGGACCTTGCCGGTGACACGATTTGGCAATCGGGGATGGGCCTGGCGCTCGGCCAGCGTGATGTCGATTAGTTCAAGGCTCATTCTTGGCTCCGGGGGAGCCCCCGAGGGCACATTGGCCCGCGATGGTTCACGCAGGGTTAATGCGTGGAATGTCCTTAAGTTTCTCCACAATAAGGGAAAATCCGCCTCAGCCCGCTAAAGAACTGAGGCTTCACGATTTTGCGAGGCCTAGACGCGGACCGCATATTCGGTGCGGCCCGTATCGCCGAAAACGCGAATATAGCGCTCGATCTCGGCGGCATCGCCGGTGGCCTTGGCCGGATTGTCGGAGAGTTTGACCGCCGGGCGCCCATTGGCCTCGGAGACCTTGGCGACGATGGAGATCGGCTTGAGGCGCGGATTGAGATCGGGCGCACAATCCTCGAAATCATTGGTGAGGTTGGTGCCCCAGCCAAAGCTCATGCGCACCCTGCCGTCGAAATGGAGATAGGCTTCCTCTATCATGTCGACGTCGAGCCCATCGGAGAAGATCAGGAGCTTTTCCCGGGGATCGCGGCCACGCGATTTCCAGAAATTGATGATCTTTTCGCCACCCTCGATGGCCGGGGCGCTGTCGGGGCGGAAACCGGTCCAGTCGGCGACCCAGTCGGGCGCATCGCGGAGGAAGGCGTCGGTGCCGAAGGCATCGGGCAGGACGATGAGCAGATTGCCCCCGTAATAGCTCTTCCAGTCCTGGAGCACGCGATAGGGCGCCTCGCGCAGCTCCTCGTCGGAGCGGGCGAGCGCCGCCAGCACCATGGGCAGCTCATGGGCATTGGTGCCCAGCGCCTCGAGATCGGTGTCCATGGCCAGCTTGACGTTGGAGGTGCCGGTGAAATTTTCGCCGATGCCTTCCTTGAGCGCTTCCACACACCAGCGCTGCCAGAGGAAGGAATGACGCCGGCGGGTGCCGAAATCGGAGATCTTCAGATCCGGCAGCTTTTGCAGGCGCTCGACCTTTTCCCACATCTTGGCCTTGGCGCGCGCATAGAGCACGTCGAGGGTGAAGGGGCCGTAGGGCTTCATGGCGGCGCGGCTGCGCAGCTCGTTGATGATGGCGAGGGCGGGGATTTCCCACATGCTGGTTTCGACCCAGAGGCCGGGAAATTCGAGCACGAACTGGCCGTCGCGCTTTTCCAGCCGGTATTCGGGCAGCTGGAAATTTTCGAGCCAGCGGAGAAAGCCGGGCTGAAAAATCTGCTTCTTACCATTAAAACTGTTACCGGCCAGCCAGATCATCTCCTTTTTGGAGAGGCGCAGGGTGCGGCAATGATCGAGCTGGGCGCGCAATTCCTCGATGTCGATCTCATCGGCCAGGCGGACGGATCTGGTGCGGTTGATCAGCGAGAAGGTGGCATCGACCTTGGGGTAGAGACCCCAGATCATCTGCAGCATGAGCAATTTATAAAAATCCGTGTCGAGCAGGCTGCGCACGATCGGATCGAGTTTCCAGGTATGGTTGTAAACCCGCCGGGCAATGTCGGTATAGGTAGCCATGCTTTCCCCCTTCGCAGCAAACCTTCTAGCGCGGGGTTTTCGGCAATGAAAGTCGGGCGAGCGCCGGAGCGGTTCGCCGGCGGCCGTTTCGTCTTGACCGGCCGGCGGGGAAAACCGACAAGCACAAATGATTGCCTAGGACCGGACCGCGCCATTGACCCGATTTGCCGATGAGACCCCTCGGACCCGCCTTGCTCGCCTCGCGGCAGGATTGGTGCTGATCGCGGGCTTCGCGCTCTGGCCCCTGTTCGGGCATGGCGCAGCCTATCTGGCTCTCGTCTTCAGCCTAGTCGCCCTCGTCCCGGGATGGAACGGGGAGGCGCTGGGACAACTCATTCGCAAGCAATTCGTGCTTGCGCTGGTGGGGGCATTTGCCCTCATAGCGCTGGCCTTTGTGCTTCAACCGGGGCAGCCGAGCCTGGCCAATATCGCCGATTTCCTGCCGCTGGCGCTCACGCCGCTGCTGGCGCTGGCCATCTCGCCATTGGCCGGGCGGCTCACCGTCGAAAAGTTCAGCCAATTGTGCCTCCTGGCCAGTGCGATGTGCGCGCTGGTGGGGCTTTATGGGCTCTCGCAAGGGGTGCAGCGCAGCACGGCGCCCGGGTTCAGCCCCATCCACTTTGCCGATCTGGCCGTGGTCCTCGGGTTTTTGAGCCTTGGCGGCACGCTGGTGGAAAAGGCGGCGCGGAAATGGATGTATCTCCTCGGGCCGATCCTGGCTGTCATCGCCACTATCGCGGCGGAAACGCGCGCGGCGCTGATCGTGGCGCTAGGCCTGTCGCTGGTCTATGGCATTGTTTCGATGCGCGGCAGCACCTTGCCGCGTTTCGTGAAAATCGCGCTGCCGCTGGTTCTCTGCGGCCTCGTCGTGCTGGGTTTTGCCATTGCCTATTGGCTGGGGTTCACCCGGCCGTTGGAAGCCTTCCAGCCGGTCATCGCGCTGTTGCGCGGCGAGATGCCGTCGGACACGTCGGCGCTCTACCGGGTGGAAATGTATCGGGCGGGAATCCTGGCCTTTTTCGACGCGCCGCTTTTCGGGCATGGCTGGCACAACCAGATTGCGGCCTCCATGCCCTATCTGACCGAAATCGGGCAGGAGGGTTATGCGCTCGAAGGCTGGGGCTATATCCACAATGATGCGCTGAGCCTTGCCGTGGCCTGCGGGCTGTGCGGGGTGGTCGCCTATCTCCTCATGCTCGCGGCGCCGCTCTTGGCTCATTTCGGCGCGGCGCACGGCAGGGACGGCAAGGCCCGGCTTTACCTTGCGCTCTGCCTCAGTGCCGGGCTTCTGCTCAGCGGCGCTACCGATGTGCTGCTGATGGTGGAAGTGCCCAAGGTGCTGCTGGTGCTCGGGAGCGCCGCCATCTACTTATTCGGCGTCAGACCTGCTGACGGGACCCATTCATGACCTCGCCCATCCATATCGCCCTCGCCTTTGACGACAATTTTTGGGCACCGGCCTATGCCGTGATGCGTTCGGCCTGTCTTTCGACGCGGCGGCGCAGCGATCTCGTCTTCCACCTCCTCCACATGCCGATCAGCGACGAACATAAGCATGACCTCGAGGGGATCGCCCGCGAGTTCGGGGCGACGCTGGTCTATTATCCGCTGGCGGAATCGGAGCTGTTCGACTTTTTCGTGGCCGGCATGCCCGCCAGCACGCAATGGCCGAGCGTCGTCTATTCGCGGCTGCTGCTGGCGGACCTTCTGCCCGCCGATATCGCGCGGGTGATCTATCTCGATTGCGACATGATGGTGCGCCGGCCGATCGAGGAATTGTTCGAGGTCGATCTCGGCGGCAAGCCGGTTGGGGCGGTGCAGGATTCGCTGGCGCCCTTCATCATGGGGCGGCGCGACATGCGCCAGAACCAGGATATTTTCCATTGCGGCGATGCCTATTTCAATTCGGGCATGCTGGTGGTGGATCTGGCGCTGTGGCGGGAGATCAATATCAAGAGCGAAGTGGCGGTGATCGCCGGGAAAAACTGGCTGCCGCGGCTCTATTACGACCAGGACGTGCTTAATCTCGTGTTCCGGGACAAGTGGCACAAGCTCGATTGGCGCTGGAACGTCATCGACGCGCACCCGGCGCATGAGGCGATGGATCCGGCGATCCTGCATTTTACCGGCAAGAACAAGCCCTGGGCGATCTGGGCGGGAATTTTGCGCACCACCGCTTATGCGCGGTGGTATCGGCATGTGATGACCAATGAGCTGTTTTACAGGTTCGCGCGGCACCGGTGGAAGAAGACGCTGCGGCTGCGGTGAGAGGCGACCACCCAGTTCATACCGATAGGCTTTCACCCCTCTCCCCGGGGGGCGTGGGGGCGATGGAGTTGATGGGCTGGTGGGCGATGCGAGGGCATCTGGTTCACACGGGCCCCCAAAGTCACCGGGTCATCCCCGCGAAAGCGGGGACCTCCGTTTGGCCCCGGGAGTTGAAACAGAGGTTCCCGCTTTCGCGGGGATGACAGTGTGGGTGGGACCTGAAGCCCCCCACCCTTGATCCCTCCCCACAAGGGGGAGGGAGGCGCAGGAGCCGATGGGTTCGCGCGTAACATCGCTCGCTATGCCAGCGCCTAGGGAAGTATTCCCTCTTTTTCGCAGAGTTTGCGCATGGCGCTGTCCGGGGGAGGGATCAGAATTTCGGCGCGGCCGCGATTGGTGAACTGGCTGCGCCAGAGGTGGATGCCGAGAGTTTCGGGGCGGATGGCGGCGTCGACGGATGAGCCGGGGAGAAGCAGGCCCGGGATATCCTCATAGGGAATGGGATAAAAAACGGTCGATGGTTTGACCCGATCGGCGAGGCCGCGCGCCTTGACGTAGTGGGTTAGGGCCATGGGGCCGGTGGCGCCGTATTGGAGGTGTTCGGGGGGCACCTTGTCGCCGACGAGACGGCGCGCGGCCACTTCGATGCGCCGGTAGAGCGGCAGGAAGGGTTCGAAGAGCGGGCGATTGTCGCGGTCGAAGACGGCGAAGAGATCGCTGAGCAGCGGCGCTTCGGGGGGAATGTAGAGCACGGCGCTGTTGACCGAGCCGGGACGCTCCCAGGCCATCAGATAGTCATCGGGCTGGGCAATGGGGCGGACGCAATAGACGTCGAGATCGGCCCAGACGCCGAGATTGCGGCGCATCAACTCGAGCCTGAACCGGTCAGAGAAGACCGCGGGCGTGCCCTTGCCTTTGTAGAAAACCAGGTCCTCGCGCGGCATCAATTCGGCGGCGTCGCGCCACACCGCATTGGCCGGCAAGTTTTCGATGGGGTCGAAGGCAAAGACTTCCACCCTGTGGCCATGACGATGGAAGGAGGCGATGGAAAGCGCCTCGAGCCAGCTCATCGGGCCGTGCCAGAAACTGACAATATTGGGGAGGGTCATGGGCGGGCCTTATGCGGTTTTGCGCTGCCTAACACAGGAATGGCCCGGCGCCCAAATGGGCCTACACCAGCGCGGCGATGGCTTTTTCGATGCGGGCCTCGAAACGGGCAAGGCGCGCGGGGGCGACATTTTCGGCCGAGTGCAGGGACAGCATGCGGAATTTTGCCTGCGGGGCGCAGGCGGAAAAGACGCCGGTACGCAGGGTCTGGCGGACCGGCTGGCGCGCAATGGCCAGATCGAACCAGAAGGGCGAGCCGAGCGTGGTGACGACCAGGATGGATTTGAGATTGTCGAGCAGAGGCCGGATCGGGGTGCCCTGTTCGAAGGCGATGCCCGGGGCCCAGACACGCTCGAACCAGCCCTTGAGCATGGCCGGGGGAGCAAACCACCAGGTGGGGAAGACCAGCACGAGATGCTCGGCAGCTGCGAGGCGGCGCTGGAGGTCGGCGGGGCTGTCTTGCGGTGCTATGCCGCCATAATAGCCCCGGCGCTCCTCGGCGGTGAGGGCCGGCTCGAAGCCGGAGGCGTAGAGATCGAGCGTGTCGAGGGCGAGGCCCCGGGCCCGGACGGATGCTTCGATCCTGGCGGCCAGATGGGCATTGAGACTGTCTGCCAGGGGGTGACACAAAACCAGATGGACGCTCATTTTTCCTGCCCTTGCCGCCGCGCCACAGGACGCGGCGGCACAATGGCGAGGCGGATGGCGGCCGTCAATTGGCGGCGGCGCGGCGGCGGTATTCGCTGGCGAGATAGATGGCGAGAAGCGCGACGGCGGCGCCGAGCCCCACCTGCAGCCAATCGAGCTGCTCGATCAGCGTGGTCGCATAGGTGAGGGCGCTGAAGGGGGCGTCATCGACGAAGATGGAGTCGAGATAGTCGGTATTGGGCGGGGCGAGGCGGTTCTCGAAATAGTGCCAGCTCCTGGTATCGAACGGATGGAAGCCACCGCCCAGCGTGACCCATTCGAGCAGCGAGATCAGCGCCGGCAAGAGGGCCGAGACCGGAATGGCCCAGCGGCCGAGAGCGGTGGCGAGGCCGCCGGCAATCCCCATGAGCGGCAGATACCAGAGGAGGCCGCACACCAGGGTGACCAGAATGGCGAAGGCGACCTGGGCATAGACCGTGGCGATGCCCCCCAGGATCGCCCAATTTGCCGTGCCGGTGATCATCATGGTGGTGAAGGCGACGCCGAACAGCAAAAGTCCGCTGAGCAAGGTGATGCCATAGACGGTGCCGGGCAGGATGGTCAGCGCGGCAACGAGCTTGGACAGCAGCATGCGGAAGTCGGAAACCGGCATGGATTTCCAGAACAGCATGGCATTGTCGCGCTTGTCGGCGGCAAAGCCATCGGCGCAGTAGAACACCAGCACCGTCAGCAGATAGAGCAGCCAGCCAAAACCGAGGCCCAGAAAGCCGATTTCGTAGACGCGCAGCGGCGCGAGGGTAAAGAGGGCACCGGAAAAGCGCGCATCGACCCGGCCGACGGTAAAGGCCAGGATGGTCGCGCCGAAGAGGATGCCAACGAGAATCAGCGGGCCGGTAAGGAAGGCACCGCGATGCTCGAGGAATTCGCGATGGACGAGGGCAGCAAAAGCCTTCATTGGCCGCGCTCCGGATTGGCAGTGGGACGCTGCATCAGCGCCACGAAAAGATCGGACATGGTGGGGGTGGAGACCCGGCCAAGCGGCTCGAGCTGGCTGCGGTCGACGCCATCGTAAATGAAGACCGTCTGGCCGAAGCGGGTTTCCTCATAGACGGGATTGAGGGCGCGGGCCTGGGCCTGCGTCTCAGGCTCATTGGCGACGAGCTGAGAAAATTTCTCGTTCACCGTCTCCATCTGCATGTGGAGGATGAGATCGCCATCCCGGATGAACATGATGTCGGAAAGCATGAACTCGATCTCGTCCACCTGGTGGGTGGTGATGATGAGGGTGCGTTCCTCGGTCATGTAGTCTTCCAGCAGCCGCCGGTAGAAGCGCTTGCGATAGGTGATGTCGAGGCCGAGCGTCGGTTCATCGAGCACGAGGAGCTTGGCGTCGATGGCCATGACCACGGCCAGGTGCAATTGCGCGATCATGCCCTTGGAGAGGGTCTTGATCTTCATCTCGGGCTTGATGTCGGTGCCTTCGAGGAAGCTGCGGGCCTTGTCGATGGAGAAATTGGGGTGGATGTTGGAAAGCAGCGCAAAGAGCTCGCGGACACGCAGAAAGCGCGGCAGGCTCGCCACGTCCGAAATGAAGGCGACGTTTTCCATGAGGTGGGCGCGGCGGGCGAAGGGATCTTCCCCGAGCACGCGGATAGTGCCCTCATAGCTCGTGAGCCCCAGCATGGCGTTGAGCGTCGTGGTCTTGCCAGCGCCATTGTGGCCGATGAGACCGTAGATGCGGCCGGGGGGAATGTCGAAATCCAGCCCGTGCAGGATTTCCTTGCCGCCGAAGGATTTCTTGAGGCCGCGTGCTGAGACGACGGGCTCGGTGGTGGTAAGGGCGTCGGTCATTTTGCGGGTCCCTCCGGGGTCGCATCGAAATTGGAAACGAGAGTTTTGAGGTCGAGCTCCAGCGCCCTGATCTGGGCGGCGATGCGCGGCCATTCTTCCTTGAGAAACTTTTCACGCTCGTGAGACAGCAATGTGCCGCGTGCGCCCTGGGTAACGAACATGCCCAGACCCCTCCGTTTTTCGACCACGCCGATATCGACCAGCGCCTCGAAGGCCTTGGTGACCGTGAGCGGATTGACCGAAAGATCTGCCGATATCTGGCGCACCGAGGGCAGGGGATCGCCCTCGCCCACCGCGCCGCGCAGGATCATTTCGATCAGCCGCTGCCGGATCTGGACGAAGATCGGCTGGCTGGTGTGAAACTCATCCATGTGTCTTGCCTAACTAGTGTCATACATATGTAGCACACTATAGGGCGCTGGAGTCAAGGCCTATCCGACGAGGACAGCATCGGTGCATTGAACGCCATAGACGCGCACATCCGCCTCTCCCAGGCCCAGCCCCAGGCTGCGCAGGAGGGAGGAGAGCAGTTGGTCGAGCGGCAGGGCCAGAGGGGCGAGCAGGGCGCGCAGGCTCGCGGCGACGACATTGAGATTGAGCCCGATGCCGAGCAGCTCCAATTCCACCCGCAGATCGAGATTGCCGAGCAGCGAGGTCATCAGCGAGCTGGCAATGGTCTGGGTGCGGGCAGTCTTGAGCGCGCCCGTTTCGATATCGGTGGATGAAAAGTGGAGGAGGAGCGGGGTCGTCTGGACGGCGGTGATTCGGGAGGAGCCAGTTATGCTGAGCAGAGCCGCGTCGAGGAGCTTCACGGACCCGGCGGCGGGAAGGGCGCCGAAATTGGCCAATTGGCTGTCGCTCATGGCGCCGATGGCAAGGGTGAGAATACCGGGAAGGACGGCGATGCGCGCGCTGCCCCGGGGTTCGGCGGGGTTGGGGCAGATGGCGTCGACCACCCGGGCCTGGGCATGGGCCACATCTAGCCAGAGCGGCAGATTGACCACGCCATTGCTGACCACGGACCCGGCGAGCAATTTCAAGGCGAGACGCAGGCGCAATTGCGCAGTCCGCACGACAGTGCCGCTTGGACCGAGCGCGAACCAGCGCCCGCCCTGGGGCGGCTCGCCAATGGCCAGATCGAGATCGAATTTGGCGACGCCCGGCAGAGAGGGTGTCAACGCGAGGCGCACCTGCCTGTTGCCATCGGCCAGCGCTGCCGCTGCGCTGAGGATTTCGAGGGCCGAGAGATCAGCCGCGAGCGCGGCGGTTTCATCGTGGAGATGGAGGCGACTGAAGCGGCCGAGATCGAGCAGCTTGCCGATAAGCACCTGATTGCCCCTGCCGGCGAGGGCGATGGTATTGAGCACCCCCCTCTCCGTGCCATCGACGACGTCGGCCAGCGCTGCGGCGATCTGCCCGGCCCCGGCCTTGCTGGCGAGCAGGTCATTATAGCTCACCGCATCGACCCCCATTTCGATGGCCAGGGCATCGAGAAAGGAGAGGGCATTGACCCGAACCGAGGCGAGCTGGTTGTAATCCATGACCGAGAGCGAAAGAGTGGTGCCGAGGAGCCTGCCGAGGGCGGCATTGGCGAGCCCGCCATCGAGGCTGGCGAGGCGGGAGCCGATGGTGAAGGAAATTTCCGGGGTGACCCGCGCCAGGGCCTTTGCGGTGACAAGGGGGGGCGGCGTGAGGGCGCTGGCGAAATGCAGCGTGCCCGGATGGGTCAGCCCCACCGAAACGGCATTGGCCGGGCTGGCGCCCACCACGAAGCGGTCGGCCGGCGCGAGGCCGGGATCAGCCGTGTAGCGCCCGGTCAAAACCGTCAGGCTGCCCTTGGCCAGGGCCTCGCCGAGGCCGGCATGGATGAGCGCATTGCGGGCCAGGGCCTCAGCGCTCGTGGGATCGCTAGCGGCGGTTAGGGCCGCGATATCTACCCCGGCCTGGAGTATGCGCCGCTCATGGTAGAGCCCCGCCCCATCGACGACGATGGCGCCCATGATGGTGCCGAGCGAGAAGGCAATGGCAAAAAGCATCGCCATATTGCCCTGGTCGTTGCGGAGGAATTTTCCAATCACAGCCCACCCTGCCGGATGGTGGCGCCGGCGCGCATCTGCTGGCTCGGCAGCGGCAGGGGCGGGTAGAGGTTCCAGACCGGCAGGAGGCTGGCGTCGTAGCGCAATTGCACGCTGTATTGGCTGGGGTCGTCGGGATGATCGCCAATAATTGCGCCAAGGCGGGCGCGGTCGATGAGGGGATAGGCTTTTGCGTGGCGGTCGAGATAGGCCGCGACCAGACGATTGCGCTCGGCCTCGCTGAGGCCGGAAATGGCGATGCGCGCGGAATCGGCAGCCAGTTGCTGGAGGGAGATGGCGGCGCCGAAATAGATGCCATAGGCGAGCATGCCCATGAGCAGCAGCAGGAAAGCGGGCGTCAGCAGCGCGAATTCGACCGCGGAGCTGGCCCTTTCATTGCGCACCAGACCGGACAGAAGCGACATAGCGGGGGCCCTCCCGGTATCGAGGCCAGGTGTCAGCAGTTTGGGCGTCCGCGGTAAGCTCGACCTAAACCCCGCTGTGAGGGGATTTGCGGAGGGTGAGGGGAGAGTACGGAGGCGCGCCGGAGAAGATGACTTTTCTTCTCCAGTTCTCCTTGCTAGGACGAGGCATCGATGGAGGCTTGTTTGGCCGCGACTTCGCGCAATTTTCTGTTTGCCACCGACCAGGGCGATGCCGCCCTGACGCAATTGCTGGCCATTTTGCGCCAGCGGACCGGCTTTCTCGATGGCGCGCCGGGCGGCCCCTTGCCGGGCTGGCACGTGGCCGGGCGCGATAACAGCGCGTTTCTCGACATGCTCTATGGCCGGCTGGAGGCTACCTATCCCGCCGCCGGACAACCCTTTTATGCCACGCGCCTCTGGACCAACCTGATGTGGCAACCCGCCTATGTTGCGGTGCTCAGTGTGCACGCCCATGGCGCGCTGCCGCAGTTTTCGGGCATGGCGCAGGCAATGAAAGGGATCGATGTCAGCGGCTTCCGCCTCGCGCCCGGGCCGCAGCACAAGGACGATCTGGAGGCCCTGATTGCCCAGGCGGGCACGCAATTGCGCACCATGGGCGACATCGTGCTGGCCGAGATAAACACCCTCACCAAGCTCAAGCGCGTGCCGGCAATGCGCCTCCTGGCCGATCGCATGCTGGGACTGATGATGCGCCTGGGCAGTTTCGTGCCGGGAACGAGCGTGGCGGACCAGCACCGTTTCTGCGCGCTGTGGCTCGACGCCATGGGGCTGAAGGGGCAGGGCAAGCTCGAATCGATCGGGCTGGACGATGGCCGGGAAACGGTGATCATCGCCCGCAAGGGATGCTGCCTCGACTATCTGGCCTTTCCCGACACCTATTGCGTGTCCTGCCCGAAACAGGACGATGCGGTGCGCCTGGCGCGCCAGAGGGCGAGCGCCATTGCCGAGCTCGACAATGGCGAAGACTGAAATTTAGAGCGTTTCACCGAAACGATGAAAGTGCTCCAAGCTCTTGCTGGTCGCGCTTCCGAACCAGAAAAGTGGTGTCCACTTTTCTTGCAAACGCCCTAGTCGAAGACCTCGTCGGGGTAGACGCCCCAGAGCTCTTCCTGGCGGACGAAGCCGGTATAGCTCGAGCGCTCCCCGGGCTGGCTGGCCGAAACTTCGCACCATTGCCCGTCGCACTCGCTGATCCCGACCTTTGCCCCCGGACCGAGGCGGGCCCTGACGCGGGCCTCGTCGGACCGGTTCGCGCGGATCGACACCTCGCCATTGGCGAGCAGCGGGGCGGCGTAGCCGAGGCGCGTTCCGACCAGGAGGCTCTGGTGGACCCAGCCTTCGGAGCCGTCGGCGTCGCGAATTTTGCGCCAGGTGTCGAATTCCTGGATGATCTCCACCGGCACGGCGGACACCAGATAATTCCAGGAGATTTCGTATTTGGTGCCGGGGCCGACGCGCACATTGATCGGGTTCGATCGCGTCGAGACAAAGCGGGGCAGGGGCAAGCCGCTGGGATTGTCAGCTTGCGCCATGACCGGGGAAGGACTTGCGACGGCGGCGGCCAGAATAGCCAGCGCCGCGAGGAAGACCGAAAAAAGGCGAGTGCGGGCACCGCCCGAAATGGCGTGCATCAACAACATGACTTTGCAGACGGGTTGGAATTGCCCTATCACTAGCCTCAATATCCTTAATGGTCGCTGAAGAGGGGAAATCACATTTCTCCCGCCCCCTCGTAACGGAACGCATGACAGCCAGTAAACCCAAGATTCTGGTGACACGTCGCCTGCCCGACACCATCGAGGCACGCATGGCGACCTTGTTCGAGACCGATATCAACGAGACCGACCAGACGCTAAACGCCGACGACATCCTCTCCGGGCTCGCCGGCAAGGATGTGCTGGTCTCCACCATTACCGACCGGATCGACGCGGCGCTGATCGGCCGGCTGCCGCCCAGCGTGCGGCTGATCGCCCAGTTCGGCAATGGGGTGGACAATATCGACCTCGAATCAGCCTGGGCGGCGGGTCTGACCGTCACCAATACGCCCAGCGTGCTCACCGAGGACACGGCCGACATGGCCATGGCGCTGATGCTGGCACTGCCGCGCAGGCTGGTCGAGGGCACCCAGATGCTGCTGCGCGACCGGGCCTGGGCGGGCTGGTCGCCGACCTCGATGCTCGGCCATCGCCTGCGCGGCAAGGCGCTGGGGATTGTCGGCATGGGCCGGATCGGAACCGCGGTGGCGCAGCGGGCGCGGGCCTTCGGGCTCTCGATCCATTATTTTTCGCGCAATCGGCGACCGCCCGGGGTCGAGGAGCCATTAGGGGCGGCCTATTGGCCCGATCTCGACGCCATGCTGGAGGTGGTGGATATCGTCTCGCTCCATACGCCGCTGACGCGGGAAACCAGCAACATCCTTTCGGCGGACCGTCTGGCCCGGCTCAAGCGCGGCGCCTATGTGCTCAATGTCAGCCGGCCCGAACTGCTCGACGAAGCGGCGTTGATCACTGAAATAGAGGCCGGACGCCTCGCCGGAGCGGCGCTGGATGTGTTCGACAATCGCACCGGCATCAATCCGCGGCTCCTGGCGCTGGCGGAAGCCAACCGGGTGATCCTGACCGCGCATATGGCGTCGGCGACGCTCGAGGCGCGGATCGAAATGGGCGAAGCGGTGATCGTCAATATCCGCACCTTCATGGACGGCCACCAGCCGCCCCATCGGCTCCTGCCCGAACGGCCCTCGCCGCGCGCCCTGCGCGGCTGAGTGTTGCAGCTTTTCCCCATTGGCTGCGCCATCGTCCCCCGGGGGGACGCGCCCCCTTGCGCGGCAAGGACTTGGCTCCTAATCGTCTGGCAATGACCGGGAGGCCCTGGGGGCTTGGCTGCGCCGGTGCCGTTTCGGGTCCAGGAGTGCCCAGTGCCAGTGAACAGGTTTTTCGCAATTGCCCTCATGCTTTCGGTCGTGCCCGCCGTTTCGGCACAGGCCCAGGTGCGCAGCGAGCCGCCGCTGGTAGCCGAAGGCGACCAATTGGTGCTCGAGGCCATGGACCAGCGCATGGTGCTGCCCATGCCCGACTGGCTGAGCGAGGCGCAGCGCCGGGATGGCGATGTCCGCAGCCATCTCGAGGCCGTCTATGTGGCCGACGAGACCCAGGCGCTGCTCGAAATCTACCCCAAGGGGGAAAGCCAGGCCTTGTGGTCAACGCTCTATGGCGCGCGGATCACACGGCAGACCAATGTCAGCCTTGTCGACTATCGCGCGGCGGTGATGTCGGCCTATGCCCGCAATTGCAAGCCGGAGCTGACCGGCTTCTTCCAGCTGGGCCCGGACGAGGGCGAAAGCCTGGCGCCGCTCGGATTTGTATGCGGCAGCTATCTCGACACCCTGTCCGGCTATCAGGGACTGGGCGAGGTCATGGTCGTCAGCTTCCGCAAATCGGACAGCGGCATCGCCATCGTCTACCAGGAATGGCGGGGCAAGAGCTTTGATCCGGCCCAGCCGGCGAGCTGGCCCGTCGCCACGCAGACCGTCGAAGCCCGCGCCAACCAGCTCAACAGCGCCGCGCAACTGAGCGCTCTGGATTGACGGAAGGCCCGAGAGGGCCTATCGGCATGAACCATGAAAAAAGACCATAAGCCCGCCGGTCCCAGCCAGCGCTCGCTGCGCGTGGGTGAACTTGTCCGCCATGCCCTGGCCGATATTTTCGCGCGCGGCGATATCGAAGACGAAGCCCTTGCCGGCGTGGTGCTGACCGTGCCTGAAGTGCGCATGTCGCCCGATCTGAAGCTGGCCAATGCCTATATCATGCCGCTCGGGGGCGCCTATGCCGAAGAGATCGTCGCCGTGCTCAACCGGCATGCCAAATTCGTCCGGGGCCGCGTGGCTCCGCAGATCAACATGAAATTCGCGCCCGAAATCCGCTTCCATGTCGATGCCACGTTCGAGGAAGCGGGGCGCATCGACATGCTGCTGCGCTCGGACCGCGTGCGACGGGATCTGGACGACGACGGCAGCGACGAAGACTGACTGTGGCCGAACAGAAAAAATCCAAAAAGCGCCCCATCTCCGGATGGGTGGTGCTCAACAAGCCCTATGATTTCACCTCCACCCAGGCGGTGGGCAAGGTGCGATGGCTGTTTGCCGCCGCCAAGGCGGGCCATGCCGGCACGCTCGATCCGCTAGCAACAGGCATTTTGCCGATTGCGCTGGGCGAGGCCACCAAGGCGGTGCCGCAGGTGCAGGACGGGACCAAGATCTATCGCTTCTCGATTGTCTGGGGTTCGGCAACGACCACGGACGATATCGAGGGCGAGGTGATCGCCACTTCGGATGTGCGGCCCGAACGGGAAGCGCTCGAGGCGGTGCTGCCCCAGTTTACCGGTACCATCATGCAGCGGCCGCCGATTTTTTCGGCGCTCAAGATCGATGGCGAACGCGCCTATGATCTGGCCCGCGCCGGCGAAGTGGTGGAACTGGCGCCGCGCCCGGTCGATATCGATGCCATCGAGCTGATCGAGCACGGCACCGACAAGACGGTTTTGGAAGTGACCTGCGGCAAGGGCACCTATGTGCGCTCCCTGGCGCGCGACATCGCCGAAGTTCTGGGCACGCGCGGGCATGTGGGCAACCTCCACCGCGCCGCCGTGGGCCCCTTCACCGACGAAGATGCCGTGACCATCGAAGAGCTGGAAGCGGCCGAAGAGGGCCCCGCGCGCGATGCCATGCTGGGGCCGGTCTCTGCCGGCCTTGTCGACTTGCCCGAAATCCGGCTCGATCCGGTGCAGGCGGCGGCTGTCGGGCACGGCAATCCCGTGCTGCTGACGGGCGCCGGCTCGCCCGCACAGCTCGACGAATGCTGGGCCAGTTTCAAGGGCAAGGTCATCGCCACCGGACATGTCGAATTCGGCCAATTCAAGCCGCGGCGCGTCTTCAACTAGCCTTTTTCGCTATTCTTCAAAGCAATGCGTCGACATCCCGCGCCAGCGGGATGGCCGGCTGTGCGCCCGGATTGAGGCAGGCAAGGCTGCCGGCAATGGCGGCGCGGCGCAGCGCCTTTTCGAAATCCATCCCCGCTTCGAGACTGGCCGCGAGATAGCCGCAAAACGTATCGCCGGCCCCGACCGTATCGACAGGTTTTACCGGATGCGCGGCGACGGAGATCGCGCCATCAGGGGTCTGGGCGCGGGCGCCATCGGCACCCAGGGTGACGACAATGGTGCGCCCGGTGGCTTTCACCCAATCGGCCATGGCCGCTTCGAGTTCGGCAAGCGGCCGGCCGGTGAGCAGGGAAAACTCGGTTTCATTGGCGACGACGATATCGGCCAGCCGGGCAAGCTCGGCCGTATCGGGCAGGAAGGGCGCGGTGTTGAGGACGCTGCGCGCGCCTTTTTGACGGGCGATTTCGAGGGCGCGGCGGGTGGCGGCCTGCGGAACTTCCTGCTGGAGGAGCACGATGTCGCCCGGCTTGAGCGCAGCAAGGCCAGTGTCGGCGTCCTCGGGGCTGACCGTGCCATTGGCGCCGGGGAGGATGGCGATGACGTTCTCGCCTTCGGCATCGACGAAGATCATGGCGATGCCGGTGGCAGCCTCCGCCTTGCGCATGTCGGAGAGATCGACGCCACCATCCCTCAGCAGGGCGAGCGCCATATCGGCAAAGGCATCGTCGCCCACGGCGGAAACATGGCGGACCTCGGCTCCGGCGCGGCGCGCGGCCAGGGCCTGATTGGCGCCCTTGCCACCCGGGGCCATGGAAAAAGTGCCGCCGGCAACGGTTTCACCGGGCTTTGGCAGACGCGTGACTGTGCCGACCTGGTCGAGATTGGTGGAGCCGAAAACGGTGATCACTGCAGAATCTTCTCTATCGTGTTCCAGTTGCGCATGGTGTCGAGCGTGCCCTTGCCCAATTGGGCATAAAGGGGCTTGAGCACCTCTTCGACATGTTCTGTATAGCGGCCATTGGCCTGCCGATAGGCGGCAATGTAGATTTCGCGTCTATCGATGCGCAGAATTTCCGTGTCTCCGGGCCGACTTGGAATGTCGAGGCCCTCGGGCAGCGGCGCATCGAAGAGCAGGACGTGGCGGGTGAGATCGGCTCCCGGGTCGAGCGTGCCGAAGGGATTTTGCGCGAGCATCGCGCGCAACTGATCTTCCGAGCGGAGAACGACGCCGACCTTGAAGCCGAATTTATCGGCAATGATCGTTTCCAGCTTTTTCTTGAGCGCGGCTTCCGGGCCCTCTGCCTCAAGGCGGACATTGCCGCTGGCGAGGATGGTTTTCACCTGCCCATAGCCGGCCGCCTCGAGGCAGGATTTCAGCTCGGCCATCTTCATCTGCCGCTTGCCCAGATTGATGCCGCGGAGAAACGCGCCCCAGATCGGCATCAGTCCTGTTCCAGCTTTTGCGGATAGATGGTTTGGCCCTGCGCCAGCATATCGACGAAACCGGCAATCTTCCGCGTCCGCGCCGCCTCGGTCTTGAGGCTGATGGTGCGGAAGGTCAGCGCGAAGCGGTTTTGCGCGCTTAGCTGGTCATAGGTCTTCTGGGCGGCCGGATTGGCGGCAATGGCGGCAAGCAGATCGACCGGGGCCTCCTGCGTCGTCGCATAGGCGGCGTCCCAGCGGCCGTCCTTTTTGGCGGCTTCGACATGGACGAGGCCATGGGGCGTCATCAGTCCCATTTCCGTCAGCCGGGCGACATTGTCGCGATTGATCTGGCTCCAGACCGATTTCGACCGGCGCGGGCAATAGCGCTGGACGAAGGAAATCTCGTCCCAGCTTTTCTTGATGGCGTCGATCCAGCCCCAGCACAGCACGGCATCGATGGCCTCGACAGGGGAGATGGTCGCCCGGCCGCTGGCCTTTTTGAAGATGCGGATCCAGACTTCGTCATCAATGTCGTGATGAAGTGCCAGCCAGTCGTAAAAAGCCCGGAAATCCTCGAATTCCCTGAGCTTTTCAAGGGGGACGGTGACGGGCGCCATGGCCTAGTCCTGGGGATCGGGCTGGGACTCGGAGGCTGTTTCCGGCTCGGCTTCGGCCGGGGGCAAATCCGGCAGCAGGGCCATCAGCGCCGTATCGAGCGCCTCGCTGGCGGGCAGGATGAGACCGAACTCGCCGGTGAGAATGGCGCGCATCTCTTCGATGGTAGTGATGTCGATCTGCTGTTTTTCCGCATCGAGCGGACGGACGCTGAAATGGTTGTCGCGCAGGCTGAGGCGGCGGCCGCTGGGCGACAGGCTGGCCAGCAAATGCCGGGTGAAGGGGGAGGCCGGGTCGGTGGACAGGCGCGCATTGATGGCGCCGAGTTCGGCCTCATCGACATTTGCAGTCGTAAAGGCATAGAGCGGGCGCCACTGGTCGCCCAGCTGCACTTCCAGCGTCCATTCGGGATCGCCGCCCATGAGGCGGAAAGACTGGTGCGGAGTGGATTGGTCGGCCTCAGCGCGCAGTTTCAGCGGCGTGGTCAGGGTCAATCCGCCAAAGCCGACATCGGCGATATATTTCTGGCCGTTGATCTCGACGAGCACCAGCATGTGGGTCGGCTCGGTTGCCCCCCCATCCTGGGCGTGGGGCCAGATGACCCGGGCAAGAAGCGGGCGCGCCTCGTATTCGAGCTCGATAAGGACCCGCATGAACAACAGATTGTGCTCGAAGCAATAGCCGCCGCGCCGCTCGGCGAGCAGTTTGCGCTCGAGGCTTTGCTGGTCGAGGGCGACGGGCTTGCCGGTAAAGGGATCGAGATTTTCGAAGGGGATGGTGGCGGGATGAAGGGCGTGAAGCAGTTCGAGCGTCGCCGCTGTCGGCGCGATTGAACCGGCAAAGCCGATTCGGTCGAAATAGGCTTTGAGGTTGACCTTTTCAGGCATCGACCACCTTTGTCGCAGTTTCCGTTGCGTCCAGTATGATCCGGCGGGCGGGATTTGTCATCTCCGCCCATCGGCCGACACATGCCGCGCCGGCGATCAGACGGGCGTCTTGCGCACCCGGATCACCACGTCGACATGGGCCACTTCCATGCCGGCCGGAGGCTGGGGCAGGGCCCGGAACACCACCGAATCGGCCGGAATGTCGATCATGCGCTGCTCGTCTTCGACATAGAAATGATGATGATCGGAGGTGTCGGTATCGAAATAGGAGCGCGAGGCATCGATGGCGACTTCGCGCAGGAGACCGGCTTCGTGGAACTGATGGAGCGTATTGTAGATGGTGGCGAGCGACACGTTCACGTGAGCCTTGCTCGCCTCCGAATGCAATTGTTCGGCGCTGACATGGCGATGTGGACCGGCGAACAGGAGTTCGGCCAGGGCAACGCGCTGACGCGTGGGGCGAAGACCGGCCATGCGCAGGACAGCCGTCAGGCAGGGCGTGCGGGACGGATGCAACCGGTCGGCAAGGCTGTGATCGGACATTGGGCCAGAAATACTCGTCGTTAGGTCCATATATTTCCAACCCTTCTTATAGTGTCGCGGGGCCAGGGAAACAAGCGGCGCGGGCGCCGCAGGGGGCTAATGCGCATTCTGGCCCGCTTGACCCTCATTGTGCGCCCCTATACGAGACAAGACTTGAGGCGAAGTGGGGAAGCACGATGGCCGAACGGCAACACGCATTTAACTATGAAGAGCTGCTGGCACATGGACGGGGCGAGCTGCCCGGCCAGCTGGACGCCCGTCTTCCCGCGCCCCCCATGCTGATGTTCAACCGCATCACCCACGTCGCCGACAATGACGGCCCCTATGGCAAGGGCAGCGTTCGCGCCGAACTCGACGTGACGCCGGACCTGTGGTTCTTCAAGTGCCATTTCATCGATGATCCGGTGATGCCCGGCTGCCTCGGGCTCGACGCGCTCTGGCAGATGACCGGCTTTTTCCTTGGCTGGGGCGGTTCGCCCGGCAAGGGCCGCGCCCTCGGGGGTGAAATTAAGTTTACCGGCCAGGTGACCAATGATGTTGAACTCGTCGAATACGGTATCGACATCAAGCGGGTCATTCGCTCGCGCCTGACGCTGGGCATTGCCGATGGCTGGGTGAAGGCCGACGGCAAGACCATCTATGAGGCCAAGGACCTGCGGGTCGGCCTGTTCACTGACAGCCAGCTGCAGGACCAAAAGGGCGGCTAAGCCCCAATCTGCGCTTTTATTTGACGTGCGCCGGCCCCACGGCGCGAAGACGAGGACGATATGAGACGAGTTGCGGTTACCGGCATGGGTATCATCTCCTCGATCGGCAATTCGCTGGACGAGGTCACGACGAGCCTGCGCCAGGCAAAGCCCGGCATTGTTTTTGCCGAGGACTATGCCGAGCTCGGGTTCCGCAGCCAGGTCAAGGGCGATCCCCGTCTCGATCCGTTCGAACTGCTCGACCGCCGCGTCACCCGCTTCATGGGCAAGGGCGCGGCGTGGAACTATCTCGCCATGCAGCAGGCCATCGCCGATGCGGGGCTGGACGCGAGCGACATTTCCAACCCGATGACCGGCATCGTCATGGGCTCCGGTGGCGCCTCGACCCGCACCATCGTCGAAGCCGCTGATATCACACGCAAAAATTCGTCGCCCAAGCGTATCGGGCCGCTGGCCGTGCCCAAGGCCATGGGGTCCACCGCCTCGGCAACGCTGGCGACGTCCTTCGGCATCAAGGGCATCAATTATTCGATCACCGCGGCCTGCGCGACCTCCAAGCACTGCATCGGCAATGCGGCCGAGGCCATCATGCTGGGCAAGCAGGACATCGTCTTTGCCGGCGGCCACGAGGATCTCGACTGGACGCTTTCCGATCTCTTCGACGCCATGGGCGCGATGAGCTCGAACTATAATGGCACGCCGGAAAAGGCGTCTCGCGCCTATGATGCGGCCCGCGACGGGTTCGTGATTTCGGGCGGCGCGGGCGTGCTGGTTCTGGAAGAATATGAGCGGGCCAAGGCCCGTGGCGCCCGCATCTGGGCCGAAGTGGTCGGCTATGGCGCCACCTCGGACGGCGTCGATATGGTCGCCCCCTCGGGTGAAGGCGCCGAGCGCTGCATGCGCATGGCGCTGAAAAACGTAAAGGCGCCAATTGATTACATCAATCCGCATGCCACCTCGACCCCTGTGGGCGACCTCAAGGAAATCGAGGCGCTGCGCGCCGTGTTCGGCAATGAGGACAAGTGCCCGCCGATCTCGGCGACGAAGTCGCTGACCGGCCACAGCCAGGGTGCGACGGGCGTGCATGAATCGATCTATTCGATCCTGATGATGAACAATCGTTTCATTGCCGAGAGTGCCAATATCGACGTGCTCGATCCCGCCTTCGAGGACATGAACATCCTCCGCCAGCGCCGCGACGACGTCGATCTGGGCTATGTGCTGTCCAATTCCTTCGGCTTTGGCGGCACCAATGCGGCACTGGTGTTCAAGCATCCGGACGCCTGACGCCAGCCGACGGCGACCGCCCCGAGGGTGAGATGGCCGATACGAGCAAAATCGTTGAAGAACTGAAAAGCCGGGCCCTACAGCTCGGCTTTGAGGCTTTTGGCATTGCCTCGGCCGATTCGCGCCCCGATTTGCCGGAAAAACTGCGCATCGCGCTGGAAAAGGGCTGGCACGGCGATATGGAGTGGATGGCCGAGACCGAGGAACGGCGGGCTGATCCGACAAAACTCTGGGACGAAGCGCGCTCGGTCATTCTCCTCGGCGTCAATTATGGGCCGGACTTCAACCCATTGGATTTGCTGAAGGAAAAGCAGATCGGGGCGATTTCGGCCTATGCGCGGAACCGGGATTATCACGACATCATCAAGGGCAAGCTCAAAGAGTTGGCGGGCCTTCTGGCGCGACGCTCAGGCGCTGATGTGAAGGTGTTTGTCGATACCGCGCCCCTGATGGAAAAGCCGCTGGCCGAAGCGGCGGGCCTTGGCTGGCAGGGCAAGCACACGGTGCTGGTGAGCCGTCAATTCGGCTCCTGGCTGTTTCTGGGCGCCATTCTAACCTCGGCGGAACTGCCCGGGGATAAGATGCACGCCGAAAGCTGCGGGCGTTGCACCAAATGCCTCGATATCTGCCCGACCAAGGCCTTTCCCGGGCCCTTCCAGCTCGATGCAAGGCGGTGCCTCGCTTATCTCAGCGTCGAGCATAAGGGGCAGATTCCATTGGAGTTTCGCATTCCGATGGGCAATCGCATCTATGGGTGCGACGATTGCCTGGCGGTCTGCCCGTGGAACAAGTTTGCCTCGGTGAGCCGGGAAGCCAAGCTGAGGAGCCGGCCGGAGCTGGAACGACCCGAGCTCGGCGATCTCGTGGCGCTGGACGATGAAGGGTTCCGGGCGCTTTTTGCGGGCTCTCCGGTCAAGCGCATCGGGCATTCCCGGTTTTTACGTAATGTCTTGATCGGTATCGGAAATTCGGGATTCTCCGGCTATGTGCCGGCGGTTGAGAATCGGCTGTCCGATACCTCGCCGCTGGTGCGCGGGGCGGCGATCTGGGCGCTGCGAAGGCTTGACCCCGAGCGGGCGGAACGGCTCAAAATAGACTTCCTGCCAGGCGAAACCGACGCCGAAGTGGCAAGTGAATGGAGTGCGGATATCTCATGAAAGTCTTGTTTTTCGGCCTTGGGTTTTCGTCTCAGGCCAGTGCGCGCGCCATTCGCATTAGAGACGAATATGCTAGCATAATGGGAACAGTTCGGACCGCCGAACGCGAAAATGCGCTTGAGGCGACGGGGCTGGCCGCAATTGTTTTCGACGGCACCAGACCCAGCCCGGATGTCTCGGTGGCGCTCGCGGATACGACCCATGTCGTCGTCTCCATCGCGCCGGATGCCGATGGCGATGTGGTGCTGCGCCATCACCGCGCCGATCTCGACGCGGCAAAAGACCTCGAATGGATCTGCTATTATTCCACCGTCGGGGTCTATGGGGATTTCGATGGTGCCTGGATCGACGAGAGCGCGCCGCTGGTGCCGCGCAATATGCGGTCGGATTTGCGGGTTCTGGCTGAGCAGGAATGGCGCGATTATGCGGCCCAGCGCGGGGTGAAACTCTGCATTTTGCGGCTGGCAGGCATTTATGGGCCGGGGCGGTCGAGCTTTGACAAGCTGCGCGACGGCACGGCGCGGCGGATCATCAAGCCGGGGCAGGTGTTTAATCGTATCCATGTCGAGGACATCGCCCGGGTGACGGCGCTGGCGGCGGAACGCCGGCTTGAAGGCATTTTCAACATGGCCGACGACGAACCGACGCCGCCCCAGGACGTGTTCGAGCACGCCGCCGGGATGATGGGCGTGCCGGTGCCGCCCGATATGCCGTTTGAATCAGCGGAGATGTCGCCGATGCAAAAGAGTTTTTATCGGGACAACAAGCGGGTTTCCAACAAGGCCATCAAGACTGCGCTGGGGATTGAAATGCTCTATCCGAGCTATCGCGAGGGGTTGGCGGCGATCTGGGAGCGCGAACAATGAGCGTGCAACCGGCGAAGTCTGCGCCTGAGCGGATCCTGCTCGAGGGGCGTTATGTGCGGCTGGAGCCGCTGGAGAAGCGCCACGCGGCGGATCTGTTGGCCGCGTCCATAGGTGAGGGCGTGCCGGAGCGCTATCGCTGGCTGTTCGAATATGCGCCGACGACGCTGGCAGAGGCTGAGGACTTTGTCGCGCGCGTCAATGCCGGGCCGGACCGCTTCGTTGCAGTGGTGGACAAGGCAAGCGGCCGGGCGCTCGGGCGGCAGGGATGGATGCGGATTTTTCCCGAGCACGCGTCCATCGAAATTGGCGGGGTCTATTGGGGACCGGAGATGGCCCGCTCGCGGCTTAGCACCGAGGCGCTCTATCTCTTTGCCCGGCATGCGTTTGAGGATCTTGGCTATCGGCGGTTCGAGTGGAAGTGCAACAACCGCAATGCGCCATCCAAGGCAGCGGCGCTGCGGTTTGGGTTTGAGTTCGAGGGGGTTTTCCGGCAGGACCGGATCGTGAAAGGCGAGAGCCGGGATACGGCCTGGTACTCGATGATTGATGGCGAATGGCCGGCGATCCGGGCGGAGTATGAGCGCTGGCTGGATGCGGGGAATTTTGAGGCCGAGGGGCGGCAGAAGACGAAGTTGCGGGTGGGGTAGGGGCGCGCGCCTCTGCGTCGGCGTTGGCGGGTTTAGCCGGCAATCCAGTTTTTGGCGGCATGGACCACCGGGACAGGCCCGGTGGTGACGGTGGGAGAGATGGTGCTCTTTCTCAGGTATACGCCGGGCTGCCCTCGGGCTTGACCCGAGGGTCGGTTGGGGAGCCCGGGTTGATCGCATTGTGCACTGGGAGATTGGCCCTCGGGTCAAGCCCGAGGGAAGCGAGCCGGTGGGTGGGGCGCGATTTTACCGCGGAGCGGCCGGATCTTTGCCATTCGGCCGTAGGCCTCATGGCCTGCTTCGCTCAAATCTCTCCACTGGAGAGATTTGCCCGCGCGGAGCGCGGGACACTCAGCAGACAGCGATAATCTCTTCGTCGGTCAGACGGCCGGGGACGATGGTCAGCGGGATCGGCAGGGCGTGGGTGCGGCTGGCGAAGTGGGTGACCAGCGGGCCGGGGCCTTCGGTGGATTTGTTGGCGGCCAAGACCAGGATGGCGATGTCCTTGTCCTTGGCGATCACCGCCTCGATCTGCTCGGCGCCATCGCCCTCGCGAATGACCGATTCGTAGCGGACATCGCCGATTTCCTTGAGACGGGCGAGGCGCTTGTCGAGATTGCGCTCGGCTTCCTCGACGGCCTCGGCGCGGAGCACTTCCTCGACGCCCATGCCGATGAATTCGGGCTTTTCGATCACCGACATCAGCACCACCGTGCCCCCCGTGCGCTTGACACGGAAGGCCGCAAAGGTGAGGGCGCGATCGCATTCTTCGGTTTCGTCGATGACGACGAGGAATTTGCGCTTGTATTCGGTATCGTACATGGCGCCCTCCGAGGGGGTGTTAGCGGATGAAGCCGACGATGCGGCGCACTTCGCTCATGGTCTTTTCGGCGAGGACCGAAGCCCGTTCCCCGCCATCGCGCAGCACGGCGTCGATGGTGGCCGGATCATCGAGCAGGCGGCGCATCTCGCCGCTCATCGGACCGAGCACCGACACGGCCAGTTCGGCGAGGGCCGGCTTGAACTTGCCCCAGCCCGCGCCGCCATATTCGGCCAGCACATCGGCCTTGGTCTTGTCGGTAAGCGCGGCATAGATGCCGACGAGATTGTCGGCTTCGGGACGGCCGGCAAGGCCCTCCACGGTTTCGGGCAGTTCGGCCGGGTCGGTGGTGGCCTTCTTGATCTTCTTGGCAATGGCGTCGGCATCATCGAGCAGGGAAATGCGCGACTGATCGGAAGGATCCGACTTGCTCATCTTCTTGGTGCCGTCGCGCAGGGACATGATGCGCGTGGCGGGGCCGGCGATCAGCGGCTCGGTGATCGGGAAGAATTCAGGATCGAGGCCCTGCTCGAGGATCGAGGCGGCATAGTCGTTGTTGAATTTTGCGGCGATGTCGCGCGTCAGCTCGAGATGCTGCTTCTGGTCGTCGCCGACCGGCACCTGCGTGGCCTTGTAGAGGAGGATGTCCGCAGCCATCAGCGAGGGATAGGCAAGGAGGCCGAGCGAGACGTTTTCGCTGTTCTTGCCGGCCTTGTCCTTGAACTGCGTCATGCGGTTCATCCAGCCAATGCGGGCAACGCAGTTGAAAATCCAGGCGAGCTCGGCGTGCTGGACCACCTGGGACTGATTGAAGACGATGGAGCGCTTGGGATCAACGCCGGCGGCGATGAAGGCGGCCGCGACTTCGCGCGTGGCCCGGCGCAAGGCATCGGGCTCCTGCCAGACCGTGATGGCATGCATGTCGACCACGCAATAGAGGGTCTCGTGCGTATCCTGCAGGGGCACGAAGCGGCGAATGGCGCCGAGATAATTGCCCAAATGCAGATCGCCGGAAGGCTGGATGCCGGAAAAGACGCGAGGAGAAAAGGCCATGGATCTTTCAAAGCGCTGAGTGCGGAACGGCAGAGTTCTATACGCTGCCGCCGCGATTGGGAACTCTCAGCGGCGTCGGCGCAGGCGGGCGAGAAGCCCACCGAGGCGCTGCGTGCCGCTGACATGGATGAGGGTGAAGTAGAAGACGATGCCATAGGCGACGAGGACGAAGAGGACGCCCCCCTGCCGCCAGAGCGGAACGCCAGAGGCGAGATGGGCAGCCCCGCGCTCGCCGAGAAGCATGAGGCTGAGACCCATGAGGGCGCTGATGGCGATGATCATGGTCTGGCCCCACCACTGGCTGCGCGGGACGGAAAAATGGCCGCGCAGGGCCAGCGCGACTGCCAGCATGAGAACATTGAGCCAGGCCGAGGCGGCGGTGGCCAGAGCAATGCCGACATGGAAGAGACTGGGGAAGAGCCAGAGCGAAATGGCGATATTGGCCGCTACGCTGATGGCGGCAAAGATGGTGGGGGTGACCGTATCCTCGCGGGCGAAAAAACCCGGCTGGAGGACGCGAATAAGCACATAGGCGGGCAGGCCCGCGGCGAAGGCGACGAGAGCCTCGGCGGTGCGGGCGGTGGCGAAGGCATCAAAGGCGCCGCGTTCGAAGAGGACGCGGACAATGGGTTCAGCCAGGCCCATCAGCGCGGCGGCGGCCGGAACGGTGAGCAGCATGGAGAGGAAGAGCGACTGCTCCTGGCTCTGGCGGGCTTCCACATCGCGGCCGCCCTTGAGGTGGCGGCTCAACTCGGGGAGCAGCACGGTGCCGATGGCGATGCCGATAATGCCCAGGGGCAATTGGTAGAGGCGATCGGCATAGGCGAGGATGGAAATCGTGTCATCGGCGCCCGAGGCGATGATGGTGCCGACGAAGATGTTGATCTGGGTGATGCCGCCGGTGAGGATGGCCGGGATGGCCAGAACCCAGAAGCGCCGCACTTCCGGATCGAGCCGGGGCAGGCGGAAATCGGGGCGGAAACCGGCGCGCTCGATGGCGGCCCAGACCAGCGCCAGTTGGGCGATGCCGCCGCCCATGGTGGCGAGCGCCACCCAGATGGTCGCGTCTTCGGGCGACTGCACCCAGAAGGTGGCCAGCGGGATCAGCATGGCGATGTTGACGATGTTGAGCAGCACCGGCGCAAAGGCAGCGGCGAAGAACTTTCCCAGCGAATTGAGGATCGCGCCATAGGCCGCCATCAGCGACATGCAGGCGAGATAGGGGAACATGATCCGGGTGAGGAGGACCGTGAGGTCGAACTTTTCCTTGTCGTCCACGAAGCCGGGGACGAAGGCCACCATGATCTGGGGCATGAAGATTTCGACTAGGATGGTCACCACGACGAGCATGGCGACGAGCCAGCTCATGATGCGAGCGGCCAGCTCGCGCGCGCCATCTTCGCCCTGTTGCTCGAGCGCGCCGGAGAACATGGGCACGAAGGCGGTGTTGAACGCGCCCTCGGCAAAGAGGCGCCGGAAGAGATTGGGGAAACGGAAGGCGGCGTTGAAGGCGTCGGCCACCGGGCCCACCCCGAGCACGGCCGCCATCAGCGCATCGCGGACAAAACCGGCGAGGCGGGAGAGAATGGTCCAGCTGCCGACCGAGACGAAGTTTTTGAGGAGGCTCATGGGTGGGCTTGGCTGGTTTTGGGAGTGTCGGAAGAACCCCCACCCTCAATCCCTCCCCATAAGGGGGAGGGAGGCAGGGCGGTGTTGGTGGCCGGATTGGTGGGCAGTGGCAACAGGGGAGCACCCCCACCTAGCCTCCCCCTGGAGGAGGGGGAGGGACGGATCGGGGTCGGGGGGAGATCGGTGGTCAGCCACTGTTGGGCTCCTCCCCCTATCAGGGGGAGGTTGGGTGGGGGTGTCTCGGCGCGGTACAGGAAGGCCCCCCTCCCCAACCCTCCCCTCAAGGGGGAGGGAGGCAGGCCCGTGGGTGGGCGCCTAGCCATTGGCGGCTTTCTTGTCTTCGGTGGGGTTTTCGAACACCGCCAGAAGCGCGTCGTGGATTTTTTTCTGGCGCTGTTTCACGTGAATCTTCTGGCCTGTCAGGTCGGTGACGTAGAAAACGTCGACTGCCTTTTCGCCATAGGTGCCGATATGGGCGGAGCCGATGGTGAGGCTGAGATCGGAGATTTCGCGGGTCAGGGCGTAGAGGAGGCCAATGCGGTCGAGGCCTGAGACCTCGATGACGGTGAATTTTTCCGAGATGGCGTTGGAGACCGAGACCTGCGCGGGAAGGGCGAAGGGTTTGAGGCGCTTGTTGTGACGGCTCTGCTTGCCGAGATCGATGAGGACCGTGCGCTTGCCCTGGAGGAGCTGCTTGACCGTGTCGATGATGCGGGTGGCGCGGACCTTTTCGTCTTCGTCGGAGGTGAAGCTGCGGCGGAGGCGGAAGGTGTCGATGGCGCGGCCGTCGCGGGTGGAAAAGATCTGCGCGCCGATAATGGACGCATCCTGCATGGTGCAGGCGCCGGCGATGAGCGAGAGCAGGCGCGGGTGGTCGGGCGTGTAGAAGCTGACTTCGGTGATGCCTTCGAAGGCTTTTACCCGGATTGAGCCGGCGAAGGGCTGGTCGGCCTCGTCGGCATGGCGGATCATGCGGGCGTGCTCAAGCTGCAGCTCTGGCTCGGCACGCAGCCAGTAATGGTCGTAATGCC
Organism: Devosia sp. FJ2-5-3; assembly: GCF_029201545.1. Lineage (NCBI taxonomy): Bacteria > Pseudomonadati > Pseudomonadota > Alphaproteobacteria > Hyphomicrobiales > Devosiaceae > Devosia > Devosia sp. FJ2-5-3. The sequence continues at coordinate 129,172 of NZ_CP104007.1, forward strand.
GGGCGAGATAGGTCTCCACCGCCTCTGCGGGCCATTTGTCGAGGGCGGCGGCGAGCGTCTGGCGGGCGGCGTGGACGCGGTCGAAATGGCTGACCTGGCTATGGCCGCCCGAAAGCAGGGGCTCGGTGGCGTAGTAAAGGGCGCGCAGGAGCGAGCCCTTCCAGCCGGTCCAGGTGCCGGGGCCGACGGCGCGGATATCGCAGGCGGTGAGGATCATCAGCAGCGCAAGGCGCTGCGGCGACTGGACGATATCGGCAAAGGCCTTTGCCGTTTCCGGATCCTGGATGTCGCGGGCCTGGGCGATCTCGCTCATCAGCAAATGATATTCGATGAGCCAGGCGACGGTGTCGGTTTCGGCTGGCGTCAGGCCGAGGCGGGGACAGAATTTGCGGGCGATGCGGGCGCCGGCGATCGAATGATCCTCGGGGCGACCCTTGGCGATATCGTGGAGGAAGAGCGCGACATAGAGGAGGCGGGTATCGTTGAGCTGGGGCAGGAGCTCATGGGTCAGCGGCAGCTCGTTGCGAAGACCCCCATTGGCGATATCGGCCATGCAGCCGACGGAGCGGATGAGATGCTCGTCCACCGTATAGTGGTGGTACATGTTGAACTGCATCAGGGCGACGATCTTGCCGAAATCGAGCACGAATTTGCCCAGCACGCCGCTCTCGTTCATCTGCCGCAGGATGCGCTCGACATAGAGCGGATTGGTCAGAATGGTGAGGAAGTGGGCATTGGCGCGCGGATCGTTGCGCAGGCGATTGTCGATCAGGTGCAGGGAATGGCGGATGTGCTTGATGGCATCGGGATGGAAGAGCAGCTCTTCGCGGCCGGCCACCATGAACATGCGGATGAGGTTGACCGGATCCTTCTCGAAGACATCGGCGGCGGCGATGTTGAGCCGGCCGGTGTCGATGACGAAATCGGTCTCGCCCTTGATCTTGGACTTGCCCGAGCGGAACGGTGCGAGCACACGGCCGACGAGATCAAGATCCTTGGCGTGGTGGAATTCGAGTGAGGCGCAGATAATGCGGGTGAGATCGCCCACATCCTTGGCGACGAGGAAATAGCGCTTCATGAAGCGCTCCACCCCGAGCATGCCGAGGCGCTCGGCATAGCCCATGCGGCGGGCGAGATCGGGCTGGACGTCGAAGGTCAGCTTTTCCTCGGCGCGGGCGGTCACATAGTGGAGGTGGCAGCGCACGGCCCAGAGGAAATCCTCGGCGCGGGAGAAGAGGCGGTATTCGGCGGCGGTGAGGACACCCTTGCCGACCAGCTCCTGGCTGGTCTTGACCTGGTAAAAATACTTGCCGATCCAGAAGAGGGTATTGAGGTCGCGCAGGCCGCCCTTGCCGTCCTTGATATTGGGCTCGACCACATAGCGGGTATTGCCCATGAGGCGGTGGCGTTCGTCGCGCTCGGCCATTTTCGCGGCGATGAATTCCGGGCCCGTCCTGGGCATGATCTCGGTTTCAAAGCGGGTGACGAGCTGGTCGAAAAGGGCCTTGTCGCCGGTGAGGAAGCGGGCTTCCAGCGTCGCGGTGCGCACGGTCATGTCGGCGCGGGCCATGCGGATACATTCATCGACCGAGCGGACCGCGTGGCCGACCTTCTGGCCGAGGTCCCAGAGCATGTAGAGAATATATTCGGTGACCTGCTCGCCCCAGGGGGTCTGCTTATAGGGCAGGATGAAGAGGAGATCGATGTCCGAACCGGGTGCCAGCGTGCCGCGGCCATAGCCGCCGACGGCCGAAAGCGCGATGGCTTCAGCGCCGGAGGGATTGTCGACCGGATAGACCCGCGTCGTGGCAAAGAGATAGACGGCGCGAATGATCTCGTCCTGGGCGGCGGAGAGATTTTGCGCGCAGCGCGTGCCCTTGCCGGTGGCGAGCAGTTCGGCTTCGGCGCCGGCGCGCGCCTCGGCGAGGGTCTGGCGCATATGGGCCAGGACCAGGGCGCGGGCCGCAGGCGATTTGGCAGGCTGGTCGGCCACAAGGGCGTCGAGTTCGGCAAGAAGGGCCGAGGCGCTCCTGAGCGCGAATTGGGCTTTTCGCGGCTTGGCCTCAGCGTCGGCGAGCATCATCACGGATTTTCTTCAACTCGTAGAGCGTATCGATGGCTTGCTTGGGGGTCATTTCGTCTGGGCGAATGGCGTCGAGCGCCTCGAGCACAGGGTCCTTGCTGGCGACAGCCGGGGCGGGCTGGTGGGCAAAGAGTGGCAGATCATCTAGCACGCTCGCCTTCTGGCTGGAAGAGGCGGTGCCCGCCGAACGCTGCTCGAGGACATCAAGAACCTGTTTGGCCCGCGCGATGACCGGCTCGGGCAGGCCGGCAAGCCGCGCCACCTGAATGCCATAGGAGCGGTCGGCAGCGCCGGGGCCAACTTCGTGGAGGAAGACGACCTCGCCCTCCCACTCGCGCACCTTCATGGTGACATTGGCGACGCGGGTGAGGGTTTTGGCCAGCGAGGTCAATTCGTGGAAATGGGTGGCGAAAAGCGCCCGGCAGCCGGTGGTTTCATGCAGCGCCTCGACGGCGGCCCAGGCGATGGAGAGACCATCGAACGTGGCCGTGCCGCGGCCGATCTCGTCGAGCACGACAAGGCTGCGGCGGGTGGCGCGATTAAGGATGGCAGCGGTTTCGACCATTTCGACCATGAAGGTCGAGCGCCCATGGGCGATGTCGTCGGAGGCGCCGACGCGGGAAAAGAGACGGTCCACCACCCCTATATGGGCGCTATCGGCGGGAACAAAAGAGCCCATCTGCGCGAGAATGGCGATGAGCGCGTTCTGGCGGAGGAAGGTGGATTTACCACCCATATTGGGACCGGTGACCAGCCAGAGCTTGCCGCCGCCGATCTCGTCGGCGCCGGAGAGATCGGCATCATTGGCGACGAAGGCGTGGCCTTCGGCCTTGACCATGGCTTCGACCACAGGATGGCGGCCGCCAAGAATGGCGAAGGCGAGGCTGTCATCGACCTGGGGACGGCAATAGCCCCGCGTGGCGGCGATTTCGGCCAGGGATGCGGTGACGTCGAGCTCGGCAAGAGCATCGGCGAGACGCTGCAGCCGCACGGTCTCGATAAGGGCAGCCTCCCGCAGCTGAGCGAAAATAGTGTGCTCGATTTCGAGCGCGGCATCCTGGGCGCGGGCGATGCGGCCTTCGAGCTCGGCCAATTCGGTGGTGGTGAAGCGCATCGCATTGGCCAGCGTCTGGCGATGGATGAAAATTTCGCGATGGGGGGCTTCGAGGAGTTTCTGGCCGTGATTGGCGGGCACTTCGACGAAGAAACCGAGGACGCCATTGTGCTTGATCTTGAGCGAGCGCACATCGGTCTCGTCCATCAGCCGGGCCTGGAGCGCAGCGACGACGGCGCGGGTTTCCGAGCCAAGGGCGCGTTCTTCGTCGAGCCTTGCGTCATAGGCGGGGCGGACAAAACCGCCATCGCGGGTGAGGAGGGGCAAGTGGTCGTCAAGGGCGAGGCCGAATTCGCTGGCGAGGGTTCGGGGGGCGGCGACAAGCGTTTGGGCGAGGCCGGAGAGCACGGCAGGCAGATCGGAAATCTGGGAGAGTTTTTCGCCCAGCGCCAGGGCCACGCCCACCGCCTTGCCGATCGCCGCGAGATCGCGCGGACCGCCGCGCTCGAGCGACAGGCGGGAAAGGGCGCGGGCGAGATCGGGCACGGATCTGAGTTCGGTGCGCAGCTTTGCGCGCAGGATCGTGTCATCGGCGAGGCGGGCGACCGCATCGAGCCGCGCATTGATTGCGGCGGCATCACGCAGGGGCGCAGCAAGGCGATTGGCGAGGAGGCGCGCGCCGGGGGCGGTGACCGTCAGGTCGATGGCGTGGCGCAGCGAGTTTTTGGACTGGCCGCGCTGGGTGAGAAGGATTTCAAGGCTCTGGCGCGTCGCCGCATCGATGGCCATGACGGCGTCGGCGGCATCGAGCAGGGGCGGCCGCAGGGGGGCGGTGCGGCCCTTCTGGCTCTGGTCGACATAGGCGATGAGCGCGCCAAGCGCCGCGCGGCCGGCGCGGGAGAGGGCGCTGGGATCGAAGACATCGGCAGCGAAGGCGCGCCGTATAGGGTCGAGAGCCAGTTCGCTATCGGCGGCTTCGGGCGGGGCAAGCGAGGCAATCTCCGCCCAGGAGGGGGCAAAGAGATGCCGCTCGACGAGGATTTCGCGGGTGCGCTCGGTGAGGAGCAATTCGGCCGGCGCGATGCGGGCGAGCTCGTCGGCGAGGCGATCGGCAGAGAGATCGGCGACAAAGGTTTCGCCGGTGGAAATATCGGCCCAGGCGAGGGCGAAATCGGTTTCGCCATGGCGCACCATGGAGAGGGCGGCCAGATAATTGGCACTGCGCGCATCGAGGTGATCGTCCTCGGTGAGGGTGCCGGGGGTGACGAGCCGCACCACATCGCGGCGGACGACGGATTTACTGCCGCGCTTCTTGGCTTCGGCGGGGTCTTCCATCTGCTCGCAGATGGCGACGCGATGGCCGAGGCGGATGAGCTTGTTGAGATAATCATTGGCGGCATGGATGGGCACGCCGCACATGGAAATATCTTCGCCAAGGTGCTTGCCGCGCTTGGTGAGGACGATGCCCAAAGCGGCGCTGGCGATCTCGGCGTCTTCAAAGAAGAGCTCGTAGAAATCGCCCATGCGGTAGAACAGGAGATATCCCGGGTTGACCGCCTTGATCTCGAAAAACTGGGCCATCATCGGCGTCAGCCCCGCAGGCGCGGGACTGGAGGCGGCCTCGATTGGGGTCTGATCCATGAGCTCGGGCGGTTCGGGGCTAAAAACGAAGCCCCGACCTTATGGCGAACGGGTTAAAAATCCAACCGGTCCCGTGGCGCCGCAAATGCGGCGTTTTGCATCAAGCCGCCGGGGCTTGACGAATGTGGGAGGCCGGCTCGACCAGGAGGCGATAGAGGTGCCAGGTGGCGTGGCCGAGAATAGGCAGGACCACCGCAAGGCCGACAAACAGCAGCAGCGAGCCGACAAAGACCGAGAGCCCGACGATGACGCCCCAGGCCAGGAGGGCAATCGGATTGCGCATGACGGCGCGCAGGGAGGTTTCCACCGCCACATAGGCCCCGACATCGCGATCGAGCAGGAGCGGGAAGGCAATCACCGAGGTACAGAGCACGACGAGGGCAAAGCCGGCGCCGAGGAGCGAGCCGCCGATGAGAAGGGTCATGCCGCCGGGTTCGTTGAAGATCTGGGCGAGAAGACCATTGAAGGTATTGGGCGGGGAGGAGCCGAAGAGGCTTTCATAGAGCGTCTGGGCGCTGGTGAGCCAGAGGGTGAAGAGCACGAGGAGCATGATCCCGAGCGCAAAGATCGAACCGATGGCGGGCGAGCGGATCACGTTCATGGCCTCGCCCCAACTGGTATCGAGCCCCTGTTCGCGGCGGCGCGAGACTTCATAAAGGGGGAGGGCGGCGATGGGGCCGACAAGGGCGAAGCCGCCGACCAGGGGATAGAGCAGGGACCACGTCTGGTAGCCGTTCATCCAGGTGGCGAGGACGATGCCGACGATGGGGTAGATCAGAATGAGCAGCACGTAATGGCTGGGTTTTTCCCAGAAATCGGCGGCTCCCCGGCGCAGCGCGGTGAACAGGTCGGATATGGTGATGGTGCGGATGATGGGCATGTCCAGCTTGTCGCCGGCGCCGTTCATGATGTGCAAATGGGCCATAGTCGTCTCCCTCCAGAAGCGGAGGTCGCTGACCCTGGCAGGCGCTCCCCAAACATGCGCGTTACGCAGAACCTGCGACCGCTAACAGAGGATAGTTTACGCGGGGATTTGCGGGATGTCGCGGGGTTTCCGAGAGATGTGATCGGGGGGGGCGACCACTATGCCCTAGAGGACCACAGTCGCGCATGACCGACCGGATCGGAGGAACCGAGCGAGGAAAGACCGCCCTTCTTTTTGGGTCTCTGCCGCTGTTCGTTAAACTGTTGATCGCCGGTATTGCGCAGAACAACATCAAAAAGACTATGTCGCCCGCCGAAGCCGCCGTATCACTGAAGAGAGGGGGAACAAAATGAGCGACTTCTGTTTATGCATAGAAGGAGAACATCTCGAATGCTGGGCAAGACTCCTCGATGATCCAGATTTATCACATCATATATTCACTTACCGGAACCGCCATTATCTAACTTCGACGGAGATTTCAGCTGCTCGCGACCCGGAGCGTGCGCTGGAATTGGCAGAGCAGATCGTTGGCGAACTGAACGGCATCGTTGCCGCTTACCATCAATTTGCCCCGCTAAAGACGGTGGGGATGGGCCAAAGGCAGCCCGATGGCTCAATAATTTTGAGGCAATCAGCTTCATTGACCGCCAATGCGCGCGCCATGGCCTTTTTCAAACCTACCGGCTCAGCCCGCCCCACCGTTTTAACCCTTTTAGATAAGGTCGAGAATAACACGCGGCTGGCTGATGCGGCGGCATATTATGGAAAGGCATCGAGTTGGTTCGACCTATACTACGTGATCGAAGCGCTTTGCCAACATGCGGGCGGGGAAGCAGAATTCAAGAAGTCCGGATGGGCTGGGGCAAGTGCCACTAAGCTTGGAAAGCTCAAAGAAACTGCGAATTCTCACCGACATGCCTACGCTCGCGAGCCAGACGATAAATTGAGCTGGCGCGACGCTTATCGCCTTACTGGGGAACTCCTAATCTCTGCCATCCAGACTGCCCCCGACTAGGGGCGCATTAAGGAAAACCCCCGGACCTTTCGATCCGAGGGCTCATTTCATTCAGCGCTATTATAAACCCGATCAAGCCTTCGCAAGCGCCTGGTCGATGTCTGCAATAATATCGTCGACGTGCTCGATGCCGACCGAGATGCGGATCAAATCTTCGGAGACGCCGGCTTTTTTCAGTTCTTCGGGGGAGAGCTGGCGGTGGGTGGTGGAGGCGGGGTGGGTGGCCAAGGACTTGGCGTCGCCGATATTGACGAGGCGCAAAATCATCTGCAGCGCGTCGATGAAGCGGCCACCGGCTTCCTTGCCGCCTTCAATGCCGAAGGACAGGATGCCTGAACCCGAACCCTTCGAGATCTTTTTGGCGACAGCGTTGTAGGGGCTGTCCTCGAGGCCGGCATAGTTGACCCACTGCACCTTTGGATGCGCCTGCAGATGCTTGGCGACTTTGAGGGCGTTTTCGGTGTGGCGCTCCATGCGGAGGCCGAGGGTTTCGAGACCCTGCAGAATAAGAAAGGCATTGTGCGGGGAGATGGCGGCGCCGGTGTTGCGCAGCGGGGCGACGCGGGCGCGGCCGATATAGGCTGCGGGGCCGAGTGCCTCGGTATAGACGACGCCGTGATAGGACGGATCGGGCTCGTTGAGGATCGGGAAGCGCTTGGCGTTGGCCTTCCAGTCGAACTTGCCTGAGTCGACGATGATACCGCCGATGGCGACGCCGTGGCCGCCGATATATTTGGTCAGCGAGTGGACGACGATGTCGGCGCCGAAATCAAACGGGCGGGTGAGGTAGGGGGTCGCGACAGTGTTGTCGACGATGACCGGCACGCCATGGCGATGGGCGATCTCGGCGATCTTTTCGATATCGACGACATTGCCGGCCGGATTGCCGATGGATTCGAGGAAGACGGCCTTGGTGTTTTCGTCGATGGCATTTTCAAAACCCTCATAATCGTCATGGGAGACGAGACGGGTTTCGATGCCCTGGCGGGGGAAAGCGTGGACGAAGAGATTATAGGTGCCGCCATAGAGCTGGGAGATGGAGATGATGTTGTCGCCCACGCCGGCAATGGTCTGGATGGCATAGGTGATGGCGGCCATGCCGGAGGCCAGGGCCAGAGCGGCGATGCCGCCTTCCATTTCGGCGACGCGCGCTTCGAGAACCGCCTGGGTGGGGTTCATGATGCGGGTATAGATATTGCCGGGGACCTTGAGATCGAAAAGGTCGGCGCCGTGCTGGGTATTGTCGAAGGTGTATGAGGTGGTCTGGTAGATCGGCACGGCAGCGGCCTTGGTGGTCGCTTCGGATGTGTAACCGTGGTGCAGGGCGATGGATTCGAGTTTCATGAAGAGGCTCCGAATGGGTTGGCCATAAACTCCTCAATCGCCCCGATAAAGACAAGCCGGGGAAGAGGCAGAACGTCCTCTCGGGGAGCAATGTTTTGGAACGACGTTTCGTGGGGTGGGGAGGGGCGGTATCGGGGCTCTCGGAAAACCCCCACCCGGCCTCCCCCTGGGAGGGGGAGGAGTGGGCCGGTGGGTGGGGCGAGGCGGTGCCGTAAACTGGGTTTGTTTCTCCCCCTGCGAAGGGGGAGGTTCGGTGGGGGTGTTTCCTCCGCCGCCACATGAAGGCCGTTTGCGCTTTGAGAGTGGCCCTCGGGTCGGGCCCGAGGGAAGCGGGGCAGGGGCACACATATGGGGGCTCTCGGGGAACCCCCACCCTCATTCCCTCCCCGCGGAGGGGGAGGGAGGCCTGGCGGGTGGGTGGCCTGAGGATTTGCCACAAGCTCGGTTTGTTCCTCCCCCCAGGGGGAGGTTCGGTGGGGCAGCGACTATTGCAGGCTGTCGACTTCGTAACGGTCTGACGGATCGTGCTGCGGGCGATAGACGAAATAGTCGAAATCGGCGGGGCTGGCGGTGCCGTTGAGGTCATGGGCGGCGACGCCGACGAAGGCGCCGGTAAAACTGCCATGGGCCTGGTGGCCGCCGCATTCGTCCGAGAGGATCGAGGCATCGAGCACGGGGCCGATGGGCCGGAGTTCCTGGCCCTCGAGGGCGTAGAAGAATTGCAGCTTGCGGCCGCGGATGGTCAGGGCCAGCCGGACCTTGCCTTCATTGGGGATTTGGACGGGATCGGCGGGGAAGCGCATATTGCCATCGGGCCAGCTCATTTCCGAGGACATGATCAGCAATTCGCGCTGGCCGTCCGAATGGGCCGTCACCGCGAGGTAGAAAAAGTTGTAGCGGCTGTAATAGGCCGTGAGCCCCGCCATGGTGCGCTCGTCGGTGGGCTTGAAGTCCACGACCGTCTCGGCGTCATAGGAGAAATGGGTCTGGCGACGGGCGACCAGCGCCTGCTCGAACCAAGAGCCGATGGATTCGCGGCCGAAGAGACGCAGCTTGCCTTCCTGGGTCGAGAAGATGCGTTCGGTTTCCGGGGTGCGCAGCCACTGGAAATCGAGGGGCAGGCCATTGTCAAAAGTATAGCGCTGCTCGGCCCAGTATTTGGCCTCGTCGCGCGTGCCGGGCACTTCGACGTGAAGGGAGGGCACAGGCCCGTGTTTCACGTGAATCCAGTCGTCGTCGCCCCAATAGGCCTCCTGGATCGAGGTCTCGCGACCGAGCACGCAGCGGCGTTCCTGGGTGGTCGGGCGACCGCCGAGATGGACGAGATAGGTTTTTCCCTCGGGCGTTTCGACGAGATCGCCATGGCCGGCGCGCTGAATGGCGGCGAGGGGGGCGTCCTTGGAGGTGAGGATATATTTATCCGGATGGGTCTCGTAGGGCCCATCGATATTGCGGGAGCGGGCAAAAGTGCAGGCATGGTCATAGGCCGTGCCGCCTTCGGCGGTCAGCAGATAGTACCAGGGCTTTCCGTCCTTGCCGTTGCGCTTGTAGAGGTGCGGACCTTCGACGAGCTTGAGATCGGTGCCCTGATAGATGTTCTTGATCGGGCCGACGAGTTTACCGAGCTCGGCGTCGAACTGCTGCAGCGCAATGCCGGCGAAGAGCAGGGGACGGCGGCGATGGTCCCAGAGCATGTTGACGAACCACTTCTTGCCGTCGTCGTCATGGAAAAGGGAGGGGTCAAAGCCCGAGGAATTGGCGTAGATCGGATCGGACCAGGGGCCCTCAATGTTCTCGGCCCAGACGATGTAATTGTGGGCGTCCTTGAACGAGCCGTCCTTGCGCTTCACGTCGGTATAGACCAGCCAGAATTTTTCGCCGTCATGGGTGAGGCAGGGGGCCCAGACGCCGCAGCTGTCGGGATCGCCACGCATGTCGAGCTGGGTTTTCCGGTTCAGCGGACGGGTGACGAGTTCCCAGTTCGCGAGGTCTTTGGAGTGGTGGATCTGGACGCCCGGGAACCACTCGAAGGTGGAGGTGGCGATGTAATAATCGTCGCCGACGCGCAGGATGGACGGATCCGGATTGAAGCCGGGCAGGATGGGATTGGTCAGTTGCGGCATTTTGGGCCTTCGCGCGGAGGGTGCAGTCAGCTCCCTCCCCCTGGCGGGGAGGGATCAAGGGTGGGGGGAGGGAGCCCCGATATCGTGGCTCGCAGCACCCCCTCCCAACCTCCCCCGTCAAGGGGGAGGTGTCCCGACTGAGACAGCGGTGATCATACGAAACGGTTGACCAGGTTTTCGAGATATTCCTGGCGGCCGGAACGCGGCTGGGGGTTGATGTTGTCGGCGGCAACCTTGGCGGCGATGTCGGCGAGCGAGAGCTTGCCGGCAAGGATGTCCTTGCCCAGACCATTGTCCCAACCGGCATAGCGATCGTCGAGGAGCTTGTCGAACTCGCCATCTTCAATGAGGGCGACGGCGCCCTTGAGGCCGCGGGCGAGCGTATCGAGCCCGAGAATGTGGCCATGGAGCAGATCGGCCGGATCGAGCGACTGGCGACGGACCTTGGCGTCGAAATTGAAGCCGCCCTTGCCGAGGCCACCCTGCTTCAAGATGTAGTAGAAGGCCAGCGCCATTTCGCCCGCATTGTTGGGGAAGTGGTCGGTGTCCCAGCCGGACTGGAGATCGTTGCGGTTGGCGTCGACCGAGCCAAGCATGCCCAGCGAAGAAGCGACAGCCAGTTCGTGTTCGAAGGAGTGACCGGCGAGGAAGGCGTGGCCGACCTCGATATTGCACTTCACCTTCTTTTCGAGGCCATACTTCTGCAGGAAGCCATAGACCGTGGCGACGTCGTAGTCGTACTGGTGCTTGGACGGTTCCTGCGGCTTGGGTTCGATGAGGATCTGGCCGGTGAAGCCGATCTTTTCGGCGTGCTCGATGACCAGATGAAGGAAGCGGGCCATCTGGTCCTGCTCCCTACCGATGTTGGTGTTGAGGAGGGTTTCATAACCCTCGCGGCCGCCCCAGAGCACATAGTTTTCGCCGCCCAGCTCATGGGTCAGCTCGAGCACGGATTTCACCTGGCCGGCGGCATAGGCGAAGACTTCCGGATCGGGATTGGTGGCGGCACCGGCCATATAGCGGCGGTTCGAGAAGAGATTGGCCGTACCCCAGAGGAGTTTCTTGCCGCTCTTCTGCATGTTGGCGGCGATGAGATCGCCGATCACGCGGAGGTTCTTGTTGCTCTCGTCAAGCGTTGCGCCCTCGGGGGCAACGTCCACGTCGTGGAAGGCGAAGAAGGGTACGTCGATGAGATCGAAGAATTCGAAGGCCACTTCGGTCTTGAGCTTGGCGCCATCAAGACCCTTGTCGAACCAGGGGCGATCAAATGTGCGGCCGCCAAAGGGGTCGCCGCCTTCCTGGGCAAAGGTGTGCCAATAGGCGATGGCCGGGCGGATGTGATCTTCCATCCGCTTGCCGGCGATCATTTCGTCCTTGTTGTAGTGGCGATAGGCGAGCGGGTTTTTGCTCTCGGTGCCTTCGAACTTGACCTGGGACAGGCCCTTGAAAAAGTCGCTCACGAAATTGCCTCCTCGATGGCGGGGTAGAGTGCGCGGTAGCGCGCATATTGATCGGAATAGGCGGCCGACAGGGATGTGTCGGGCGCGATAACAGTCTTGATCGGCGGCATGGCCATGATGTCGGCCGGCTTGGCGCCGGTGGCGGCACAGAGGCCGAGGCGAGCGGCGCCGAGGGCGCCACCGAAATCACCGTCCTCGGGGAGGGCGATTTCCATGTCGAGATTGGTCGCCAGCATTTTCAGCCACAGGGCGGACTTGGAGCCGCCACCCACCGCCAGAAGGCGATTGATGGAGGTGCCGGCATCGGCCAGCACGCGCTGGCAATCGCGCATGGCGAAGGTGACGCCTTCCATGACGGCCTGGGCGAGCTGGGCGCTGTCGGTGGACTGGCTGAGACCGACAAAGGAGCCGCGCGCATTGGCATTGTTGTGCGGGGTGCGCTCGCCCGAAAGATAGGGCAGGAAGATCGCTTCGCCCGGTCCTGCAAATTGGGCTTCGGCTTCGCCGGAGAGCTCGGCCTGCTTCTTGCCGGTGATGCGGGAAAGCCAGTTCAGCGAATCGGTGGCCGAAAGGATGACGCCCATCTGGTGCCAGGTGTCGGGGATGGCGTGGCAGAAGGCGTGGACCGCGCCCTTGGTATTCGGGCTGAAAGTTTCGTTCGAGACGAACAGCACGCCGGAGGTGCCGAGGGAGACAAAGCCCTCGCCCGGGCGGATGGCGCCGATGCCACAGGCGGCGGCGGCATTATCGCCCGCGCCGCCAGCGACGACGACAGGACCGGTCATGCCCCAGCGGGAGACAAATTCGGGTTTAAGCTGCGCGGAGACTTCAGAGCCTTCCACGAGGCGCGGCATGTGCTCGCGGGTGAGACCTGTCACGCCGAGCAATTCGTCGGACCAGTCGCGCTTGGCCACATCGAGCCAGAGCGTGCCGGCGGCGTCGGACATGTCTTCGACGTGCTCGCCGGTCAGCAGGAGGCGCACATAGGCCTTGGGCAGCAGCACCTTGGCTATTCTGTCGTAGATGGCGGGCTCGTGCTTACGCACCCAGGCGATTTTCGGGGCGGTGAAGCCGGGCATGGCGATGTTGCCCGCGAGATCGCGCAGATTGGGGAGCGCGGCCTCCATCTCGCCGCATTCGGCGGAAGAGCGGCCATCATTCCAGAGGATGGAGGGGCGCAGCACTTCGTCATTGGCGCCAAGAAGCGTCGCGCCATGCATGTGACCCGAGAGGCCTATGCCCTTGACGGCGGCGAGCTCGGTCGGGTGGCTTTGCTTGAGCGTATCGATCGCGCCGAGCGTTGCCGTCCACCAATCGGCGGGGTTCTGCTCGGACCAGCCAGGATGCGGGCGGACGGGTTCGATGGCGGGCGCCGATGCGTCGCCGATGGCGCGGCCGTTCTCGTCGATCAGCAGCGCCTTGACCCCGGACGTGCCGATGTCGATACCGAGGAAGGTCATGAGGCACGTACCTCAGAATAGGTCGAAAACAACATCAGCTCCTCCTCCTGCCCAATTTCGGGCACGCCCATGTTTTGATCGGGCGAGTGTTTAGCGCAGATTGTCGCGCAGGAAAATCCCAATTTCAATGGGGTCGCTGGCAAGGGGCCGCGGCGTCGACAGGGCAAGGGACCGGGCGGCGCCGATAACTTCTCGAATTTCGCCATCCGGGTTCTGGTCGAGGACCACGTCGATGGCGCCGCTGGCGAGGCCTGCGCGGGTTGGCACTGTCAGTTCGTGGGCGATGACGCGGATGCTCCGGGCCCGGCCGGAGGCCTCCAGCGCCGCGACGAGACCGGCATTGCCGGCGCCGAGATTGTAGAGGCCGGAAAGATCAGGGTGCTCGGCGAGCAAGCGGGCGACGATGGCTTCGGTTTCGGCGCCGTCATCATGGCCTTCCATGGGCCCGATGAGGGTGACACCGGCAAATTCCTCCCCGAGGAGACTGGCAAACCCCTCGAAGCGCTCCTTGTGGTCGCGCAGATGGAGCGAGCCGGCGATAACGGCCACCTTGCCTCCGCTGGGCAGGAAACGCCCGAGCAGCGAGGCCGCGGTGCGCCCGGCCGCGACGTTGTCGATGCCGATGAAATGGCGTCGGCCGGAACCGGGAAGGTCGGAGACCAGCGTCATCACCACGATGCCGCGGCGCGTGGCGGCATCGACCGCGGCCACGATTTCGGGGTCTTCGCTGGCGACGATGACGGCGCAATCACAGCTTTGCGGGACGAGCCTGTCGAGCTCGCGGACAAGGGCCCCGGCATCGAGGGCGCGCACGCGCTGGGTGGAGATGTGGATGCGGTCGGAATTGGCCTGCGGCGCCCGCCGCGCCACCGCATCGGCAAGGCTGTCCATGAATTCGTTGGCGCTGTCAGGGATGAAAAAGAGGATGGAGAGATCGCGTGCCCTTGCCATCAGCGAGGCGTTGAGATCGCGTGAAAATCCGAGGCTGGCAATGGCTTGGTCGACTTTTTCGGCCGTCGCCGCGCGCACGCCGGGGCGCCCGTTGAGGACGCGGTCCACCGTGGCCAGGGACACGCCGGCAGCGCGCGCGACATCATGCACCGTGACCCGGCGCCGGACTGCCTCTTCGTCCACTCTGCCCCCCAGATTTATCGTTTTCATCGGATGCACAGTTTCCGGGGCGCGGCACAAAGGTCAAGTGCGGCGTTGCCCGCAAGGGGCAAATAAGGCTAGACCTGCGCGCCAGCAGAACTGAGAGGGGCAAGCGATGTCGATTGCGGTTTCTACCTTTGGCGAGCATGACGGCAAGCGGGTCGACCAGTTCCGCCTGGTCAGCGACACCGGCGTCAGTGTCGATATCATCGGCTATGGCGTGGCCGTGCGCGACTGGCGCGTGCCCGTTGCCGGTGGCGAGCGGAGCGTCGTGCTCGGCTTTGACGATTTCCAATCCTATCCCCTGCACAGCCCGCATTTCGGCTCGCTGGCCGGTCGCGTGGCCAATCGCATCAAGAATGCCTCGTTCGAGCTGGATGGCGTCACGTACAAGCTGCCGCCCAATGCGGGCGAGCTGCAGCTGCATGGCGGCACTGAGGGCCTTGGTCGTCAGGTGTGGTCGGGGCAGGTGGACAATGCCAACAACGCCGTGCGCTTCACCCATTTTTCGCCTGATGGGGCGATGGGTTATCCCGGCAATGTCAATTTTGCGGCCACATATAGCCTCCAGGGCAACAAGCTCCGGTTGGAACTGAGCGCGACGACGGACCGGGCCACGCCGATCAGCCTCGTCCAGCACCAATATTTCAACCTGGGCACGGGCGTCGATGTGCTCGACCACACGATCCAGGTCAATTCCAGCGCCTATACGCTGCTTGGCGACGATCTGGCGCCGACCGGGGCGATCCTGCCCTCGCGCGGCACGAAATATGATCTGCGCACGCCGCGGACGATGCGCGACGAAAACGGGCAGCCGGTCGACTATGATATCGGCATGGTGCTCGACAGCGGCCGCAAGACCAGCGAACCCATCGCCACCGCGCTGTCGCCGGACAAGGATCTGACGCTCAAGCTGTGGAGCGACCGGCCGGGCGTGCAGGTCTATAACAGCGTCTGGACCGATGTGCCGGCGCCGGGCCTCGGCGGCAAGAAATATGGCCGGTTCTCCGGCTTCTGCCTCGAGGACCAGAATTTGGCCGACGCGCTGCACAACCCGCACTTCCCCAATATCATCCACTCGCCCGACCGGCCCTACAGCCATTGGTGCGAGATCGAGATCGCTGAGTAGGGGTTACCCCCTCCTAACTAGCCATTCGAGCATAGCTCTCATGGCCTTCTTGCCTAAAATTGCTCCTCAGGAGCAATTTTGCCTGCGGCCGGCGCGAAGCCCCTGATATGGGGAGGGATCTGCCGGTGGCTCTCGAATTTTGCGGCAAACGCGATTATTTCCTCCCCCTGTCGGCGGGAGGTTAGGTGGGGGTTTGGGCAATCGCCCATGGACCTGAGGTGCTGAATTTGGCACGCTCGGCCCTCCCCAAAGGAAAGCGCCATGGACAAGACCGAGCGGCTTTTTGCCATTATGGACGCGTTGCGGCGGCACCGCATGCCGATTACGGCGGCAGCGCTGGCGGATGAGCAGGGCGTCTCCGTGCGCACGCTTTATCGCGATATCCAGACCCTGATCGGGCTCGGCGCGCCGATCGATGGCGAGGCGGGCATCGGCTATATGCTGAAACCGGGGTTTTTCCTGCCGCCGCTGATGTTTTCGCCCGAGGAACTGGAGGCCCTGGTGCTCGGTGCGCGCTGGGTGGAGGCGCAGCCCGATGATGGGCTGGGGGCAGCGGCGCGCAATGCGCTCGCAAAGATTGCCACGGCTTCGCCCGAAGACTTACGCGATCGCATCAGCGACACGGCGCTCTGGCCGGTGGCGGTCTGGGGCGCGCGCAAGCCGATACCGGTGCTGGGCGATATCAGGCTGGCCATGCGCCAGGAAAAGGCCGTGCAGATCGACTATGAGGACGAGCAGGGGCGGCCTTCGACCCGCACCATCTGGCCGGTGGGGATCGCCTTTTACGAGGGCAAGCAGACGATTGCCGCCTGGTGCTGCCTGCGCGGGGATTTTCGCAATTTCCGCACCGATCGCATCATCTGCCTGACGCTCAGCGATGACCGCTATGGCAAGCGTCGCTCCGTGCTGGAACGGGAATGGCGCGAGAGCTGGTCGCGCGATGCACAGCATATGCAGGCGGGCGAGTAACGGCTTGGCGACAGGCTAACCCATTCGGGCGTAGATACTTTCCGGCCTGATGCTATCGTCGAGCCGGAAGCGGTGATCGGCCGGGGGATGGGCGCGGCTCGAACATTCGAGGCGCGGGCAGATGCGACAGCCCGTGCCGATGGGCACGATCTGCTGTTCGCTGGTGAGATCGACACCCTCGGCATAGATCATCTCTTTGGCGTGGTGGATGGCGCAGCCCAGCCCGATGGAAAGATGCCGGCGCGGGGCATTGTAGCGATAATCGCCCTTGGTGATGGTGCGGGCGATGCAGAAATAGCGCTGGCCATCGGGCATCTGGCTGATCTGCACATTGATGCGGTCGGGCGCGAGGAAAGCGGCATAGATATTCCAGCGCGGGCAGGCGCCCGAATGGCGCGGGATGTGAATGCCCGAGAGCGAAAAGCGCTTGGAAATATTGCCCGCAATATCGGTGCGCACGAGGTGCAGCGGAATGCCCGAAGCGCCCTTGCGCTGCAGCGTGGTCATGCGGTGACAGACTTGCTCGAAACTGGCCCCGAACCGCCGTCCGATGCGATCGATGTCATAGCGATGGTCGCGGCAGGCTTTCAAAAAGGGCTCATAGGGCATGAGCAGGGCGGCGGCGAAATAGGAGGAGAGGACGTTGCGCGCCAGAGCCGGTGCGTCGCCCTCGGGGAGATTGGCCCCGTCGATGACGGCGTCGATCTCGGCACTGGCGGCCAGCGTGCCGATTTGCTGGGCGAGGAGGAAGGACGCCGTTTCGCCGGGCAGGAGATCGGAGACCAGGAGATGCCGTCGCGCGGCGTCGAGCTGCCGCGCCACACCATGGGGCAGGGAGGCGAGACGCGTTTCGAGCCCGAAGACGTTGAAAAGATAGGTCTTTATGCCGGTTTCGAAACTGTCGCCGGAATTGTCGATATCGACGCGGACGCGCTCGGCGGCTTCCTCGAGGGCGGGGAAGTGATTGGCGTTGGCCTGGAGAAAATCCGAGATGGCATCCGTGGCGAGGTGAAAGGGTTCCGCCTCCCCTGGCATCGGGCGCGGGGAGGCGGCGCCGGTAAAATTCTTGTAGCGATCATAGAGTTTTAGCACGGCGCGCGCCGCCGCCGGATTGGCGTGGGCGAGATCTCGGATTTCGAGATTGGTGAGGTCGCTGTCGGCAAAGAGATCATCGCCGAAGATCTCCATGAGATCGCCAACGAGGCGCCCCTCGTCGCTGTCGACAAGCTCGCCCGGCTCGACTCCAAAATAACCGGCGATGGAAAAGAGCAGCGGCACCGTGACCTTGCGCCGGTTGTGCTCGATGAGGTTGAGATAACTGGGGGAGATACCCAGCGCGGCGGCAAGGTCGGCCTGGCTGAGATGGCGCACGCGGCGCAAGCGCTTGATGCGCCCTCCGATCTGGCTCCCTGACGCCTCCATTCCGACCTCCCAGTCTTTACACGCTTTACAATATCGACGGTGCTGATTGACAGCCGCTTTACAGCTTTACAGCCGGTTATGTGGTTATTTCTTGCATAGCGGACGCCGATGTCAAATCTTTACAGCAACAACGAGGAGACATTCGGATGAACCGCGATATCGCTCAACGCGACGAGTACATCACCATCATTGCCCCGACCGCCCAGGAAGCCATGGCCCAGTTCAAGGCGCGCGGGCTGGATGATCAGGGTTTTACTATTGCCGGGCGCATTGGCCGCCATCAGTTCACGCTGGTGGGCGCAGAGGAAGCGCAGGAATTGTTCTCTGGCGCCGGCATGATCGCGGCGACGTTTTCACGGCGCGTGGCGAGTTAAGCCTGGCCCTGCCTAGACCACAAGCTCAGCGCTCTTGGCCCCGGCCCACCCTAGCCCTCCCCATCGAGGGGAGGGATCAGATCGGGGCTCTCACACAGTTTGTTCCACGTGAATCACCCAAAAATTTGCCGTTCCAACGGAATGGCGAAGCCGTGCCTGACGAGGAGAAAAAGCATGCTCGACAAACCCCACAAGCCCGAGAGTTTTCCGACGCCGGACTACGCACCGGACCGCTGGCGCAATATTGCCCGAACCTACACGCCTGCCGATGTGCGTCGACTGGCCGGCTCGCTGCCCATTCGCCAAACGCTGGCGGAAAATGGCGCAAAACGGCTCTGGGAATTGCTGCATAGCGAAGATTTCGTGCCGACGCTGGGCACTTTTACCGGCAATCAGGCGGTGCAGCAGGTCAAGGCCGGGCTCAAGGCGATCTATCTTTCCGGCTGGCAGGTGGCCGCGGACGCCAATAGCTCAGGCAATATGTATCCCGATCAGTCGCTTTATCCGGTCGACAGCGTTCCGGCCGTGGTCAAGCGCATCAACAAGTCCTTGCAGCGCGCCGACCAGATCCAGACGATGGAAAAGGCCGACGGCATCGCCACCACCGATATCGACTTTCTCGTGCCCATCATTGCCGACGCAGAAGCCGGTTTTGGCGGCGCGCTCAATGTATTTGAGCTGATGAAGGCGATGATCGAAGCGGGCGCCGCCGCGGTGCACTTTGAAGACCAACTCGCCAGCGAGAAGAAGTGCGGGCATCTCGGCGGCAAGGTGCTGGTGCCGACGGCGCAATTCATCAAGACGCTCAATGCAGCGCGGCTTGCGGCCGATGTGATGGGCGTGCCGACGCTGATTATGGCGCGGACCGACGCCGAGGCGGCGCGGCTGATCACGTCCGATATCGACGAGTATGACCGCCCCTTCGTCACCGGCGAGCGGACGGCTGAGGGATTTTACCGGCTGAAGGGCGGCATTGACTGCGCGATTGCCCGAGGGCTGGCCTATGCGCCCTATGCCGATCTCATCTGGTGCGAAACCTCGACGCCGGATCTCAGCGAAGCGCGCCGCTTTGCCGAGGCCATCCGCAAGGAATATCCGAAGCAGATGCTGGCCTATAATTGCTCGCCGAGCTTTAACTGGGCCAAGCATATGGGCGAGGCCGACATGGAAAAATTCCAGCGTGAACTGGGGGCCATGGGCTATAAATATCAGTTCATCACGCTGGCGGGCTTCCACAATCTCAGCCTCACCACGTTTGAGCTGGCGCGCGCCTACAAGGAACGCGGCATGGCCGGATACTCGGCGTTGCAGCAGGCCGAATTTGCTGCCGAAGTCCATGGTTTCTCGGCCGTTCGCCACCAGCGCGAAGTGGGCACCAGCTATTTTGACGCCGTGTCAATGACGGTCAGCGAGGGCCAGAGCGCCACAACGGCGATGGCCGACTCCACCGAAACCGCGCAATTTCACTGAAACCGGGCAAACCTCCCTCGGATTCACGTGAAACACCGGAGCCCTGGGCTAGTTCAAGCCCAGGGCGAAACCCATTGGGCGGATGTCGAGCCAGCCGCCCAGAATGGCGAAGAGAAACAGCAGATGCAGGGCTGCGATGAGGCCGGTGATGGCGGCAAAGTCGGATTTTCGCGTCTTGTGGCGGAGGATAATCTGGCCGGCGAGCCCACCGACAATGCCGAAAACAAGGTCGAGCCCATGCAGCATGGCCTCGCTGGTGCGCCACTGGCCGGCCTGGGCGGCGCGCTTGTCGATCAAGTAGGAAAAGAAGGTGAGGAGGCCCCCGAGCAGGTAAAGTGCGGGCAGCCAAAGGGGAAATGCGCCCAGAACCCAACCGCACACTAGGAGGCCAACGAAGGCGGCGGCGACCGGCAGGCGCCATTCAAACCGCGATTGCGGGCGCGACGTCGGCGCCTTGCCCACCGGACGGATGAGGGGCTTGGTCGCCCCGGCGATGCGCACCGAAGCGGCCTGTTTGCGGCCATCCTCACCGATCTTGGGCACGAAGCTGACGCGATCGCCTAAATTGGGCCGCCGTTGCCGAAGGCCGACTTCACTGATGTGAACGAAATAGCGCGCGCCGTCATCGGCCTCGATAAAACCGAAACCGCGCGCGTCATTCCATTCCACGAGTGCTCCGCCAAGAGCCATGGACAAACTCCGCTAGAAAATGGACGTCCGGAGCGGCAGCTTGATGGGCGCGGGGAAGCCGGTGAGGCGATCTTGCCAGAAGCCGTCGCGGAGGATTTCGGGGAACACATGGCCGGTGGGAAGGGTTTGGCGCGTAAACCAGCCGGCCTCGCTGATCGATTCGCCGCGGGCAGGATTGGCCGTGACGTCGATTTCGCCCGAGAGATAATCGGCGAGGAACCAGAATTTGACGATGCGGCCCCAGCTATCCACCAGCTCGTCGATATAGGCCATGGATTTTGCTGCGACCCGCAGGCCGGTTTCCTCGAAAGCCTCGCGTTCGGCTGCGGCGGCCAATTCCTCATTTCCCTCGACACCACCGCCGGGGCCGGCCCAGAAATCGTGCTTCCCCGGTCGATAGTGGCGCACGAGTAGGATTTCATCGCCGCGCATGGCAAGTACGCCGGCCGAAATTCGATGTTTCATAAGTTTTCCTTGAGGCGTCCGAGGTTTAATTGCCGAAATTGAGCCGGTATCCCAGCGCTTCGGCAATATGGGGCCGCCCAACCTTATCGACGCCAGCAAGATCGGCCAAGGTGCGCGCCACCTTTAGGACGCGGTGATAGGCCCGGGCCGACAGATTGAACCGATCGGCCGCCTGCAGCAGGAGGGCCTGGCTCTCGGCATCCGGATTGACGATTTTTTCGATGAGTGTCGAGCCCGCCGCCGCATTGGTCGTAATCTCGGGATGGCCGGCCTCGGCGTAGCGGTGGCGCTGGCGCTCACGGGCCATGGCCACGCGCTTGGCCACGATCTGGGAGGGCTCCGCATTGTCCGCAGGCCCGATCATGTCGGCGGCGGACACCGCCGGAACATCGATGCGGATATCGATGCGATCGAGGAATGGCCCGGAAACACGCGACTGGTAATCATCGGCACAGGCGGCCCCACGCTTGCAGGTGTGGCCCGGCGACCCGGCCAGCCCGCATTTGCAGGGGTTCATGGCCGCGATAAGCTGGAAACGGCTCGGATAGGTGATGCGGGCATTGGCCCGGGCAATGAAGGTTTCGCCGCTTTCGAGCGGCTGGCGCAGGCTGTCGAGCACGCTGGGCTGGAACTCGGGCAATTCATCGAGGAACAGGACCCCGTTATGAGCAAGGCTGACCTCGCCGGGTTTTACGCGCAGGCCACCGCCCACGAGCGCCGCCATCGAGGCGGAGTGGTGCGGCGCGCGGAAGGGGCGGCGATCGGAGAGGACACCGTCGACCAGTTCGCCCGCCACCGACTGGATCATCGAAACATCGAGCAGTTCGCGCGGCAAAAGCGGTGGCAGTATAGATGGAAGCCGTTGCGCCAGCATGGATTTTCCCGCACCGGGCGGGCCGATCATGAGTAGATTATGGCCGCCGGCGGCAGCGACCTCGAGGGCGCGCCGGGCCAGGAGCTGGCCACGGATATCAGCGAGATCGGGCAGGGCGGCAAGATCGAGGTTTTGGCGCCGGGGTTTTGGCCGAGCCTGCAATTGATGGCCGGTGAGGTGATTGACGAGTGCGAGGAGGCTGTCGGCCGCAACGATATCGATGGCCTCGCCGGCCCAGGCGGCCTCGGGGCCCGAATCTTTGGGGCAGATGATGCCCATGTCCCGGCCCTGGGCGGAAATGGCGGCATTGAGGATGCCGCCGACATGGGCAAGGCGCCCGTCGAGACCGAGTTCGCCCAGGACGACGAAATTGTCGAGCCCATCCTGGGGAATCGCGCCCATGGCAGCCATCAGCCCCAGGGCAATGGGCAGATCGTAATGGCTACCCTCCTTGGGAAGATCGGCGGGGGCGAGATTGATGGTGATGCGCTTGGGCGGCAGGCCCAGACCGGAGGCGACGAGGGCGGCGCGCACCCGCTCGCTCGATTCCTTGACCGCCTTGTCCGGCAGGCCGACCACGAGAAATTTGGGCAGGCCGGGGGCGATCTGGACCTGCACGTCGACGGGCACAGCCTCAATGCCCTGAAACGCCACAGTGGCAACACGCGTGACCATACTGCAACTCCCCCACTCAAGAGGAACGCTAACAGAAGGTTAAAAACTCCACAAGAACGGAGAGCGAACACAAAATGGTCTGTTAACCATGCGTACTGCCATATTGGTTACCCTAAAGCTCCATTAACTTTACCCAGCGCAATTGAAGGCGAATTTTATTGTTGCGTGCCGAGTATTTGCGTTCATGGGCCTTCCTCTACGCTTTCCCCGCTCCGTTTCCGCCGTTTTGCGTGGCGCTGCACTCGGCTTGGCCGTTGTGGCCCTGGCTGCCTGCGCTACGGGGGGAGGCCTATATGGCGCCATTCCCGGCGACAACCGCCCCCACAAGGCCGTGGACAGGGCCCGCACCATGCCGGTTCAAGGCATCGACGTGGCGCGCTATCAGGAAAATGTCGACTTTCCCCGGGCCCGCAGCGCCGGCATCCAGTTCGTGTTCATGAAGGCGACCGAGGGCAAGGATTATATCGACCCCAATTTCCGGGTGAACTGGCAGCGCGCCCGCGACGCCGGCATGCCGCGCGGGGCCTATCACTTCATGACCTGGTGCTCGCTGGCGTCGGAACAGGCGGCTTGGTTTACCCAGAACGTGCCGGCAGACCCCAGCGCACTGCCGCCTGTGCTCGACCTCGAGTGGAACAATCACTCCAGCTGCAAGGTTAAGCCGAGCCGCGCCGATGCGCTCGAAAAGATTCGCTACATGCTGGAGGCGATGGAGCGCCATACCGGCAAGCTGCCGATCATCTACACCGACATGAATTTCCACCGCGATATCATGGACGGCGAATATTTCCCCAATGCGTTCTGGCTGCGCTCGACCGCTGCCGAGCCGCATGAACGCTACGGCAATCGCCCCTGGACCTTCTGGCAGTATACCCAGACCGGCGTGGTTGCCGGCGTCAAGGGCGAGGTCGATCGCAACGTGTTCTACGGCAACCAGAATGACTGGCTGATGTTCCTCTCGACCGGCTGCGATCCCCGCGCCATTGCGGCGCTGGCCCCGACGGGGCGCTGCCAGTTCGCCAAATAGAGGGTCTGGGGGCCTCAGCCGCTCAACAGGCCGCTGGCCTTGATGCCATCGAAGATGAACTGGACGGCGAGGGCCGCAAGGAGAATGCCGATCACGCGGGACACCACCGAAAGGCCGGTGAGGCCCAAGAGGCGCTGGATCGGAATGGCGATGAGCAGGGTCAGCCAGGCGAGGAACAGGATGACCACGATGGCGGCGAGAACCAGCCAGAATTCAAGGTCTGACTGAGCGCCCGTCGTAAGCAGGATGACGGCGCTGATGGCGCCGGGACCAGCCATGAGCGGCATGGCCAGGGGAAACACGGAAATATCGTGGCTCTGCCGGGCCTCGATCTCTTCCTCGCTGGTGGTTCCCGTGCCGCCCGAATGGCGGGCAAAGACCATGTCGATGGCGATCAGGAGCAGCAAAATCCCACCGGCCGTGCGCAGGGCGGGGATGGTAATGCCGAAGCCATCGAGAATGAGTGTGCCGAGGACGGCGAAGAACAACAGGATTCCCAGCGCGACAAGAACGCCGCGCGTGGCGAAAACACGCCTCTGCGCGGGCGTATTGTCCTTGGTCAGGGCTGCGAAAATGAAGGCGATATCGGCAACGCCGACTGTCGCGAACAGCGTGGCAAAAGCCACAAGAAAAGAATTCATCACAACACCCGGCGCTCAATTGCCCTAGAGCACTAGGGCATTTGCGCGCCGAGGCCAAGGCCGGGCGTCAGGCGCGGCGCTTCTCGATGGCTTCCCAGATCAGGACGGCAATATCGGGACCGCCAAACCGCTTGATCTCGCGAATGCCGGTGGGGGAGGTGACGTTGATCTCGGTGAGATAGTCGCCGATGACGTCGATGCCGACAAAGATCATGTCCCGCTCCTTGAGGGCCGGGGCGATGGTGGCGCAGATCTCGCGCTCGCGCGCGGTCAGCTCGGAGAGCTCGGGACGGCCGCCAACATGCATGTTGGAGCGGGCTTCGCCTTCGGCGGGGATGCGGTTGAGGCCGGCCACCGGCTCGCCATCGATGATGATGATGCGCTTGTCGCCCTTGCGCACGTCCGGCAGATATTTCTGGACCATGAAGGGTTCGCGGAAGCTTTGCTCGAAGAGCTCGATCAGCGAATTGAGATTGTGATCGCCTTCCTGGATGAAGAAGACGCCGGCCCCGCCATTGCCGTAGAGCGGCTTGACGATGATGTTGCCATGCTCCTTGCGGAAGGCGTGGATTTCAGAACGGTCGCGCGTCACCAGCGTCGGCGGCATCAGCTCGGGAAACTCGGTGACGAGGATTTTTTCGGGCGCATTGCGGACTGCGGCGGGCGGGTTCACCACCAAGGTCTTCGGATGCAGCCGCTCGAGAATGTGGCTGATGGTGATGTAGTTCATGTCGAAGGGCGGATCCTGGCGCATCAGCACCACGTCCTGGGTGGACAGATCTACCCGGCTGGCTTCGCCGAGGGCAAAATGCTGGCCTTTTTCGGCGTCGGTGACGGTGATGGGCTGGCAGAGGGCCGTCACCACATTGTCGCGCAGGGACAGCGTATCGGCCGTGTAGTGGAGCAGCTGATGGCCGCGGGCCTGGGCTTCGAGCATCATGGCGAAGGTGGAATCGCCGCGCGGATTGATGGTTGAGACATGGTCCATCTGGACGGCGACTTTAAGCATAGGTGTCCCTTTTCACGATGGGCGGCCAGGATCAGGCGCCCGCGTCGAATGCATTGATGAGATGGCGCGGCCAGCGGCCCGGTGCAAGGAAAATAACGTCGAACCGGCAGGACTTTTCCGCCTCGCGCGGATGGCGGGAAAGCCAGTGCTCGGCCGCCCGGACGATGCGGGCCGCGTTGACGGCCTCGAGCGCCTCACCTGCGCCGGCCGCGCTGAGGCGGGACTTTACCTCGACAAAGATGATGGTGTTGCCGCGCTCGGCGATGAGGTCGATTTCGCCACCGGGGGTTTTGTAGCGCCGCTCGCGAATACGGTAGAGCTTTGCCTGCAGGAGCAAGGCGGCCAGCGCCTCGCTGCGCTGGCCATAGAGATTGGCTTTTTGCCTTTTATTCCCGGGCCTTGAGAGCGAGGGCGGCATCGTAGACCTCCTTGCGTTTCAAACCGTAGCGCTGGGCGATTTCGTCCACCGCGCTGCGCATGGGCTGGTCGGCCATGGCTGCTTCGAGAGCGGCCATCCAATCCTCGGCGGCGGGGGCGGTGGGTTCATCGGCACCGGCAAGGATGATGACGGCCTCGCCCTTGGTGTCTTCCGCGGCGAACTTTGCCGCGAGTTCGGAGAGCGTGCCTCGGAAGGTGCGCTCGAACCGCTTGGTCAGTTCCAGCGAGACACTGGCCTGACGCTCGCCAAAGGCTTCAGCCATGGCGGCAAGGCTATCGGCGAGGCGGCGGGGAGACTCGTAAAACACCAGTGTTTCACGTGAATCCGCCAGTTTCGCCAAGGCGTTAGCACGGGCGCCAGCCTTGTTGGGGAGGAAGCCGTGGAAAGCGAACGCATCGGTGGGCAGACCCGCAACCACCAGCGCCGAGAGCAGCGCCGAGGCACCGGGGATGGGAAAGACCGGCAGGCCGGCTTCGGCGAGGGCGCGAATCAGCGGGAAGCCCGGATCGGAGAGGAGGGGGGTTCCGGCGTCGGAAATGAGCGCGATGGCCTCGCCGGCGGCAATGCGGGAGACGATCTCCTCGGCCCGGAAGCGCTCGTTATGTTCATGTAAAGCCTGGCGTTTTCCCTTGATGCCGTAGTGGTCAAGCAGGCGCGCCGAGGTGCGAGTATCTTCGCAGAGCACGAGGCTCGCCCTGGCCAGGGTTTCCAGGGCGCGAATGGTGATGTCGCGCAGATTGCCGATCGGGGTGGAGACCACATAGAGCCCGGCTGCCAGAGGCGGGGCGGGGAAGTCGGTGCCGGCGATGTAATAACGAGGGTCGGTCACTGTGCTCCGGGGGTTCGGCAAGGCTCAGCATTGATTAACCTGAATGGAGGACAATGTTAACGGACTGTGATCATTTCGAACCCGAGAAGGCGAATTTGCACCACTTCCGTCACACCAGACGCGGCGCCCTTGCCCTCATCGCTTCGGGCCTGCTCACCGCCTGTGCGCCCGGTACGCTGCAATGGGGATCGCGCACGCTTGGTTGGCCGGAGGGCGGATCTGGTGCGGGGCAGGGCAATGTGGCCGGCCAGACCCTGCAGCCTGCACCTGCACAGGGCATAATGGGGTCGGGGCGTACGGAAGTGTTCGGGCGCGGACCGGTGCCAGTGGCGATGCTGATGCCGCTCTCGGGTGATGCGGCGCTGGCGCAGGTGGGCGTATCGCTCGCCAATGCGGCCAAGCTCGCAATCGGCTTTATCGAAGCCAATCCCAATATCGGAGAGAATATCACCATCACGCTGCACGACAGCGGCAGCGGCGCGGCGGGCGCGACCAGTGCAGCCAGTGCCGCGGTGCAGGCCGGGGCGAAACTGATCCTGGGACCCGTCAGCGCCGACCAGGTGAGTGCGGCCGGCGCGGTGGCGCGGGCGGCGGGGATAAAACTCATCGGCTTTGCCAATAATCCATCCGTGGCCGGGCAGGGGGTGTTTCTGCTCTCGGTGCTGCCGGACATGGAGATGAAGCGGGCCATAGGCTATTTGAAGGCCGATGGGCGGCGCGGACTCGCCGGGATTTTTCCGGCAACGCCCTATGGCGAGGCGCTGGCCACCGCTTTCCGGCAGCAGGCGATCGCGGCCGGGTTTTCGCCAAGTGCGGTCTACATGTTCTCCGATGCCAGCGAGGCCGCGCAGATTGCGGCCCAGGCCAAGCCGCTGATCGACAGGAACGCCATCGACGCGATCTTCCTGCCCGAACGCACCAGCGCGCCGGCCTTCGCTGCTGCCTTGGCCCAGGCGGGTGCCGTCGCTGGCGAGTTCCTGCAGATCGTGGGGTCGGCCGATTGGGCGGGAGATGCCGCTATCCTTTCAGCGCCCGGTTTGCAGGGGGCGATTTATCCGGCGGTGGACGAGGCCGGCTACACCGCCATTGCTGGGGACTATGCCGCGCGATTTGGTGGCCGCCCGCATCAGCTGGCGACGCTGGCTTATACCGCCGTCATTCTCGCCAATGTGAACCGGCTGTCCCTGGCGACACCGCCCTATGATACGACGCTGCTGACCGCGCCCGGTGGCTACAATGGAAGGGACGGGCAATTCCGGTTCCTCGCCAATGGAAGGGCGGAATATGCGCTGGCGCTCCGAAAGGTGCAGGCGGGTGGGGTGGTGGCCGTGGATGGGGCGAAGATTTAGGTTTTTGGGATTTTTTGGGAGGTGAGGCCGAGACCTCATTGTGGTGCTTCCCTCGGGCTCGACCCGAGGGTCCGTTCGGCGGCCCATTGTTGGGATCTCGCGTGGGATAGTGGCCCTCGGGTCAGGCCCGAGGGAAGCGGGCCGGTGGATTTTTGGCAGAGCCCCCCACCTGGCCTCCCCCTGAGGAGGGGAAGGGACGATGGGGCCGAGACATAAGTGACCTAACAAAAAAAAATCCCCGCCGGAGCGGGGATTTTTGTTTTGGACTGGGCGTCTAAATCAGGCGCTCTTGTCGATGGTTTCGCCATTGGCTGTCGGGGGCGTGGCAGGGCCGCCCTTGGCGACGCCGACCATGGCGGGGCGGAGGACGCGTTCGCCGATGGCAAAGCCTTCCTGGACCACCTGGACCACCGTGCCCTCGGGCACTTCGGTGTTCGGCACTTCGAACATGGCCTGGTGCCTGTGCGGATCGAATTTCTGGCCGGCGGCCTCGATCTGCTTGACGCCATGCTTGGCGAGGAGGCGCTGGGTTTCGCGCTCGGCCAGCTCGATGCCTTCGATGAGGCTCTTGAGCGTGCCGGAGGCCGCTGCGCGTTCGTCCGCCGGGATGACCAGCAGGGCACGGCCCAGGGCGTCGGTGGCGGAGAGCATGTCGCGGGCAAAACCGGCGATGGCATAGGTGCGGGTATCGGCAACGTCGCGCTCGGTGCGCTTGCGCAGATTTTCCATTTCGGCAACCGACCGCAGCAGGCGGTCGCGCAGCTCGGCATTTTCGGCCTGCAGGGCTTCGATGGGATCGACCTCCGAAACGGTTTCGGGGGCGAGATTTTCAATGTCCGGCGTTTCGCCTGGCGTGGCGTTTTCGTCGCTCATCTCATCTCCATGGGCGCTGTAAGAGTTTTCTGCCCCGCATATCGGCCAAGGCGGCAGGTTTTTCAATAGCGTGGCTGGCTTTCCGACCCCTGCGGGCCGATTAGCCGCGCTTTGTCGCCATCAACCTTGTGACAACATTGGCGGTGTAGTCGACCACTGGCACGATACGGGCATAATTGAGCCTTGTCGGACCGATGACGCCCAGCACGCCCACCACCTTGTCATTGGCATCCTTATAGGGCGAGAGAATCACCGAGGAGCCGGAGAGGGAAAACAGCTTGTTCTCCGAGCCGATGAAAATGCGCACCCCCTGCGCCTTTTCGGCGTCGCCCAGGAGTTCGAGCAGCCCATCCTTGCTTTCGAGTTCGTCGAAAAGCTGGCGCATGCGCGAGAGGTCCTCGCTGGCCATGCTGTCATTGATGAGATTGCCACGGCCACGCACGATGACGGTAGGCGCGCTGACCCCGCTCTGCTTGCCCAGGGTGGCAATGCCCGCATCGACGAGCTTCTGGGTCAATTCATCGAGCTCGGCGCGCTGTTCCTGCCGGCGCTCTGTCAAGATTTTCTGGGCTTCGGCAAGGGTGCGGCCGACGACATAATTGGCGAGGTAATTGCTGGCCTGGGTGAGGGCCGCGGCGGTAAAGCCGGGCGGCAGTTCCATGATGCGGTTTTCGACCTGGCCATCATCGCCGACGAGCACAGCCATGGCGCGGCTCTGGTCGAGACGGACGAATTCGATATGGCGCAGCACCATGTCGGCCTTGGTGGCGATGACGACGCCGGCGCCGTGGCTGAGCCCGGACAACAGGGACGAGGCTTCGGTGAGCAGGTCTTCCACCTGGCCGCGCCCCGAACTGCCCTCGATATGCCGGGCGATCTGATTGCGCTCGGCCTCGTCGACAGCGCCGACTTCGAGCATGGCATCGACGAAAAAGCGCAGGCCCAGCTGCGTCGGGGCGCGGCCGGCCGATGTGTGGGGCGCCGCGATCAGCCCGAGATCTTCGAGATCGGCCATGACATTGCGCACCGAGGCCGGCGACAGCTCGACCTGCAACAGGCGGCTGAGATCGCGCGAACCGACGGGCAGGCCGGTGTCGAGATAGCGTTCGACCAGCCTCCGGAAAATATCCTGACTGCGGGCATTGAGCGCGCTGAGGAAATCTTCTGACGGCTGAACCATGGTTTTTTACTCAAATTTTCGGCTTTAACCTTGCGCTCTTATTTAAGCGGAACGGGCCTTGTCGCCAAGCGCCCGACGCTTGTCGCGCGTCGCGATGAAGGTTAAGAGGCGGTTAAGGACTATTTGCCAGAGATTTTGAGGTGCCCATGCGGCCATCCGGACGTGCCCCCGACCAAATGCGGGCCGTAACCATAGAGCGCAATGTGGCCATGAAGGCTGAAGGGTCATGCCTGATTGCCTTCGGTAACACAAAGGTGTTGTGCACCGCTTCGGTCGAAACCAGCCTTCCGGGCTGGCTGCGCGGCAAGGGCCAGGGCTGGGTCACCGCCGAATATGGCATGCTGCCCCGCGCCACCGGCAGCCGCACGCGTCGCGAGGCGACCGCCGGCAAGCAGACCGGGCGTACCCAGGAAATCCAGCGCCTGATCGGCCGTTCGCTTCGCGCCGTGGTCGATCTCACCCTTTTGGGCGAGGCGCAGATCACGCTCGACTGCGACGTGCTGGAGGCCGATGGCGGCACCCGCACCGCCTCGATCACCGGCGCCTATATCGCCCTGGTCGACGCCATTCGCTGGATGGAAGAACGCAAGCTGACCAAGGGCCAGGCGCTCAAGGATAGCGTGGCTGCGGTTTCCTGCGGTATTTATCGCGGCGCGCCGGTGCTGGACCTCGATTATCTCGAGGATGTCGAAGCCGAGACTGACGCCAATTTCGTCATGACCGGCTCGGGCAAATTCGTCGAGATTCAGGGCACCGCCGAGGGCGCGCCGTTTGATCGGGCCGAGCTCGAGGCGCTGATGGACCTTGCCGGCAAGGGCATTGGCGAATTGAGCCTGCTGCAACAGGCGGCACTCAATCCATGAATTTGCCACGGGATATATTGGCCGCCCTGTCCAATCGTGCCGCCGGCGCAGGCCGCAGCGCCGCTGGGCGCCCGCAGGCTCAGGCGGCCGTGGCTCCCGAGGTCGCGCCCGATTGCGCCATCTGGAATGACATTGTGCGCGCGCTCGACCTTGGGTGTGGCGCCGAAAAGAACGGAAGCGCCAAATGAGCACTCTCCCCCGCCTGCGCCGCGGCGACCGCCTGGTCATCGCCACCCATAATGCGGGCAAGCTCAAGGAGTTTCGTGAGCTGTTCGAGCCGTTTGGGCTTGAGCTGGTATCGGCCGGCGAGCTTGGCCTGCCCGAGCCGGAAGAAACCGGCACGACTTTTGCCGAAAATGCCCGCACCAAGGCGCATGCGGCGGCCAAGGGCGCCAATATGCTGGCGCTCTCGGATGATTCGGGGATTTGCGTCGATGCGCTGGATGGCCAGCCGGGCGTCTACACGGCCGACTGGGCCGGCGTGCCGCGCGATTTCGGCAAGGCCATGCAGCGGGTGGAAGACGAATTGCAGGCCAAGGGGGCAACCAGCCCCGACCAGCGCCGCGCCGCCTTCAACGCCACGCTGTGCCTCGCCCATCCCGACGGGCGCGACGTGATCTATGTCGGCACTTGCCCGGGCACGCTGATCTGGCCGCCCCGCGGCACCCAGGGCCATGGGTATGACCCGATGTTCATGCCCGACGGGCACAACATCACCTTCGGCGAGATGGCTGCCGAGGCAAAGCATTCCTGGTCGCCGGGAGAGCAGGGTCTTTCCCACCGCGCCCGCGCCTTTGCCCAATTCGTGGAGAACCAGATTGAGCGCTAACCCGAACGACCTGTTCGGCGTCTATGTGCATTGGCCGTTCTGCGCGTCCAAATGCCCGTATTGCGACTTCAATTCCCATGTGCATCGGGGCCCTTTCGACGAGGACGCCTATGTCGAGGGGTACAAGCGCGAGATCGCCCATATGGCGGCGCTGTCGCCCGGGCGGCTGGTGCAGTCCATCTTTTTCGGCGGCGGCACGCCATCGCTGATGACCCCCAAGGCCGTGGGCACGATCATCGACACCATCGCCGGACACTGGCAGATCGACGGCAATGCCGAGATCACGCTCGAAGCCAATCCGACCTCGGTGGAGGTGGATCGCTTTCGTGGTTTCCGCAGTGCCGGGGTGAACCGGGTGTCGCTGGGTGTGCAGTCCCTGCGCGAGGGGCCCTTGGCCGAGCTCGGACGACGCCATAGTGTCGACGAGGCCATCTCGGCGGTGCGCATCGCCCAATCCATCTTCGACCGGTCGAGCTTCGATCTCATCTATGCCCGCCCCAAGCAGACGCTCGAGGATTGGGAAGACGAACTCAAGGAAGCCATCTGGCTGGCGCGGGGGCACCTCAGCCTCTACCAGCTGACCATCGAGCATGGCACGCGTTATTACGACCTCTTCAATGCCGGCAAATTGAAAATGCCGAACGAAGATCTGGCGGCCGATTTCTACGAGATGACGCAGGAGCTGACGGCAGCCGCCGGCATGCCCGCCTATGAAATCTCCAACCACGCCGTGCCCGGCCAGGAAAGCCGGCACAACATGCTCTATTGGCGCTATGGCGAATATGCCGGGATCGGACCGGGCGCGCATGGGCGGCTGATGGTCAACCACCAGCGGCACGCCACGGCGACCGAGAAAATGCCGTTCGAATGGCTGAAGCTGGTCAATGAGTTCGGCCATGGCATGACCACGGACGACGTGCTGACCTGGGAAGAGCAGGGCGACGAATTCCTCGTCATGGGGCTGCGCCTCAAGGAGGGCATTTCGCCATCGCGGTTCATGTCGATCTCGGGCCGGTCGATCGCGGAAAAGCAGATCGAGGCCTTAAAAGGCTATGGATTTGTCGAGACCCTGCCCAATGGCAATATCCGCGTCACGGAAAAAGGCTTTCCGGTGCTCGACGCCGTGGTGGCGGATCTGGCGGCGTAAAACGCCGACACAGGCAGGATGCTATGGCGCCATAAGAGGCGCAAGGGCGGCGCGGGTTTCGACCAGCGCCGTTTTCGTATCCGCTGTCGGGCGGAATTCGAGGCCGATATAGCCGATGTAACCCCCGGCGATCAGCGCGGTGAGCGGGGTGAGCAAATCGAGCTGGCCCGAGCCCGGCTGATGGCGGCCGGGGTGATCGGCGATGTGTAGATGAACGATGTGGCGACCGCGATTGCCGATCACGGTCACAGGGTCCTCGCCCATGACCATGGAATGGTAGAGATCATAGGTGATGCCGATTTCGGGGCGGTCGACCGCGTCCATGATGTCGAGGGCTTCGCTGGTCGAGGTGAGGAAATAGAGCGGGTGATCGACCCGGTCATTGAGCGGCTCGAGGCCCAGTCTTACCCCTGACCCCGCCAGCACATCGGCTGAGCGCTGCAGGACCAGGGTGAGGGCATCGCGCTGGCGCTGGCGATCGACGAGAAGGCGGTTATTGCCGGACTGGCAGATGAGCACCGGCGCGCCCAGCCGCAGCGCCACGTCGCGGCTCTCTTCGAGGCCACGAAGGAAATCGTCGTGGGTCTTGGGATTTGTAAGTTTCGCAAAAGGCTCGGCGACGATGCCGGCGAGTTTTACGCCGGTTTGGTCCAGTGCACGCTCGATGGCATCGAGATCCTTGTTCGACCAGAGCCAGAATTCGACGGCCTCAAAGCCTTCGGCCTGGGCTAGATGGATGCGCTGGGCGGGATCAGAACTCTCCGCCTTAAAGAGCATTTCGATGCAGGCGGAGAGTTTTGTCATTTTCAGGCGAACCGTGTGCCGGAGCCGGCCATTTCGGCGAGGATGGCGCGTGCAGCTGCGGCCGGATCGGGCGCCTCGACGATGGGGCGGGCGATGACGAGATGGGAGGCCCCGACCGCCAGCGCTTCGGCGGGGGTCATGATGCGCTTCTGGTCGCCGGCGGCGCTGCCTGCAGGCCGAATGCCGGGGGTAACGATGGCCAGTTTCGGGCCGACGATGGTGCGGACCATCTCGGCCTCGTGCGGGGAGGCGACAACGCCGCCAATGCCGGCCTCGCGCGCCTGTTGGGCGCGGAGCGCAACCAGGCCGGCGGCGTCGCGCTCGTAACCGGCTTCCTTGACGTCGGCATCGTCCATCGAGGTGAGGACGGTAACGCCCAGAACGCAGAGGTTCGATCCGGCGGCGGCCTTGGCGGCAGCGCGCATGGTTTTTGGATAGGCATGGACGGTGAGCATCGCCGCGCCGGTTTCGGCAAAGGCGGCGACGCCCTTTTCGACCGTATTGTCGATGTCGAGCAGCTTGAGGTCAAAAAAGACCTTCTTGCCGGCGGCGATGAGATCCTTGCCCAGGGCAAAGCCATCGGCGCCGTAAAAGCACTGGTAGCCGATCTTGTAGAAATCCACCGTGTCGCCCAGGGCGGTCACGATTTCCTCGGCGCGTGCGCGTGACGACACGTCGAGCCCCACTATCAGCTGGCCGGCCATGGCAGTTTCCTTTTCTGTCGCGATTGCGCTGAGGTCGCATATCAGCGGAGTGGGGGCAAGGCAAAATTGCGAGTACTGGCCGCTGCTATGGCGCCATAGCAGCTTGCCTCCCGGATGCTATGGCAGCATAAGAGCCCCGATTCCCTTCCTGATTTGCCCGGATTTTCATGCAGCAACAGGCTCTTTCGACCCTTGTCGCCTGGATGCGGCTCGACCAGTCCATCTCCGCCTTCCACACCATGCTGAAGACCCGCCACGGCATTACCGGGCTGCAGCTGGCCGTGCTCCACACGCTGGCAGAACGCCCGCACATGGCGCTGGCGGCGCTGCGGAAGGGACTCAACATGCATGCGGCGACCCTTGGCCAGTCGATCGACGACTTGCGGCGCCTGGAGCTCTGTATCGTGCGCACCGATCCGCGCGACCGGCGCGCCAGACTGGTGGCGATCACCGAAAAGGGGTTGGAGCTGGTCAAGGCGGTGCCGCTGGCCGGACCGAACCGGCTGAGGCAGATCGAAACCGACCCGGCCCGGCTCGACAGGCTCACCGAGGCGCTCAATGATGCGCTCGATGTTTTCGGATTGGTGGAGAAGGGGTAGGGGGCGCCATCTCCCTGGCGAAGGCCAGCATCGCACAGGCCTTCCCTCGGGCTTGACCCGAGGGGCACGAACCCGGAAGGCCGGCTGCCCATGGGCTCGCGGAATGGCCCTCGGGTCAAGCCCGAGGGAAGCTGGTGGGAAATTTGTTCTTTGGCGGAAAGACAAGGCCCCACCCCCAATCCCTCCCCACAAGGGGGAGGGAGGCGAAGGAGCAGGTGCATCCGCGCCAGGTTTTCGGTCTAGCCTTTCCACCAATCGGGCAAAATATCCTCCATGGGGACCCAGTCGGTGAGGAGGGCGCGGGTTTTCATGTCGAAGACAAAACCATTGCCGCCGCCTTGGACACCGCGCCGGCTCTGGTCTTCGGAGCGCGAAATCGCGCGCCCTTCGAGATGACATTTGAGCAGCGTGCCGACGGCGCCGTGGCCGCAGAAGATGGCCGGGGTATCGGGGGGCACCGATTGCAGCGCCAGATCGACCGTGGCGACGATACGGGCCTGGGCGTCGATGGCACGCTCCCAGCCATCGGTGCTGGCTTCGGGATGAGCGAAGAAGGCGTCGGCGGTTTGCTCGAAGAGGGATGGCGGCAAAAAGCCGGTGGCGCTGCGGTCGTTTTCGCCCATGAGGTGGTCGGAGAGCGCCGGGGTGCCGGTAATTTCCGACAGCATGTCGGCCATCTGCATGGCCTTGGTTTCGCGGCTCGAGAAAATGAAGGCGCCCGCCGGGATGGTCCGACGAGCGAGGAAAGTGGCGACGCGCTGGCGTCCCTCATCCGACAGGGACCAGAGGGGCACCGGAATGAGAGGGTCCATTTGAACCTGGGGATGGGTCAGATAGAGCGCCAGCATATTTTCATCCCCGGCTGAAATGGGTGAGTTCGTGCACGATCTGGTCGACCTTGCGGATGATGGCCGGCTCGACCGGCTTGCCGGCAGCGTCAAAGGCCTCGTCGGCCGGGCCGATGCCCAAAAGGGTCGGGACCACCAGCGTGCCGAGCTTGGTCAGCGATTCCCGCAAATGGCTGAGCCCCCAGATGGTGCCGTATTTGCCCGAGCTGACCCCGCCAATGCCGAACACGGCATGACGGAATGGGCTGGGCTTCTGGCGGCTGAGCCAGGTGACGGTGTTGACCATGAGCGGGCTGACGCCGCCATTATATTCGGGCGTGGCGATGAAGACGATGTCGTGGCTGCCAAAGAGTTCGGCGAGGCGCCGGGCGGCCTCTGGCGTGTGCTCGGCCTCGAGGTCCTCATTGAAGATCGGCATATCGAAGTCGCCGAGATCGAGCGCGGTCACCTCCACGCCCGCTTCGGCCAGTTTTTCCCCCACATGGTGCTGGAGCAGGCGATTATAGGACCCCTGGCGAATGGACCCGGAAAGGGTGAGCGCGCGCGTCATGCAATATCCTTAAGCAATGGCTGTCGAAATTGGCTTGGCCGAAGCGTCGATGCAAGAGCGTTGACCGGAATCGGGCGAGGCTCATAGATTTAACAGCTGTCTGAACCGATTGGCGGAGGAGCCAGAAATGCCAGCCCCGATGATTTTCGTGAACCTGCCGGTGAGGGATCTTGCCGCCTCCATGGCCTATTACAAGGCGCTGGGGTTCGAGCATAATCCGCAATTCACCGACGAGACCGCCGCCTGCATCGTCATCTCTGACGCGATCTTCGTGATGGCGCTGACCCACGCCAAATTCGCCGAATTTTCCTCCCGCCCGATCCCTGATCCCAAGACAGAGACCCAGGCGCTCTATGCGCTTTCGCGCGATAGCCGGGCCGAAGTGGACGCCATTGCCGAAACTGCGCTCAGGGCAGGGGGGAGCGAATATCGTCCGGCCCAGGACATGGGCTTCATGTATTCGCGCGCCATTGCCGATATCGACGGGCATGTGTGGGAACATGTCTGGATGGATATGAGCGGGGAGGCGCCCGCGGCGTGACAGGAGGCCAAAAGGCGGTCATGCTTGGCCCCAGCAAGGAGGACCGCCGATGGCAAGCGAACTGATCATCGCCAATCTCGGACACGATCTGCAGGCGAAAAAGAGTTTTGTGACGTTTCTTTGGTCAGATGATCCGACCAAGCGGCTGGGGCTGGAAGTGCCGTTCGGTATAAAGATCGAAGACGTCGAGACCGAGGCGCGAAAGGCGATCGGCGGGTTTGTC
Source organism: Devosia sp. FJ2-5-3 (assembly GCF_029201545.1). NCBI lineage: Bacteria > Pseudomonadati > Pseudomonadota > Alphaproteobacteria > Hyphomicrobiales > Devosiaceae > Devosia > Devosia sp. FJ2-5-3. The sequence continues at coordinate 165,952 of NZ_CP104007.1, forward strand.
GGCGAGATGACGGAGAGCGTGATCAAGCCGCTGGGGTGAGGGAGCGGGGCCTGGACTGGTCGTCTCTATTGAGCACCGAGCTTCCCTCGGGCTTGACCCGGGGGCCACAACGAGAGCTCCAATTTCACCAGTGCGCGCGCGGATGGAGGCCCTCGGGTCAAGCCCGAGGGAAGCCCGCTTGGGTGGAAGTCCACACACGGGCGCACATCACCGGGTCATTCCGGCGAAGGTGGGAAGCTCGGTTTCACGTGAATCAGGCGAGGATCGCCAGTGGCGTATTGGTCAGCCTCGGGCTTCGTGCCATTCAGCCATAGGCCGCATGGTCCCAAGACCTAAAATAGCCCCACTGAGGCGATTTTTACGGTCTACCCGCCATTCGAGCGCAGCTCTCGTGGTCTTGAGCCCTAAAATCGCTCCACCGGAGCGATTTGGCGCAAAGCGCCGGGCTCAAGCCTCAAACATTTTCTTGAGTTTGTCGAAGAAGCCACCGGAGGCGGGGCTCGTCTCTTCGGTTTCGAGACGGGCAAATTCCTCGAGCAGATCGCGCTGCTTGCGGCTGAGGTTTTGCGGGGTCTCGATGTCGAGCTGGACGTAGAGATCGCCGACATCCTTGGAACGAAGCACTGGCATGCCCTTGCCCTTGAGGCGCACGCGCTGGCCCGGCTGGGTGCCGGCCGGCACCTTTACCTTGGCGCGGGCATTATCGAGGGTTGGGACTTCGAACTCGCCACCAAGCGCCGCCGTGGTCATGGCAATGGGCACGCGCGCATAAAGATCGGCGCCATCGCGCTGGAAGAGGCTATGCGGCTTGATGGAAATGAAGATGTAGAGATCGCCCGGCGGGCCACCGCGGACCCCGGCCTCGCCCTCATTGGCGAGACGAATGCGGGTGCCGTCCTCAATGCCCTTGGGGATATCGACCGAGAGTTTGCGATTCTGCTGGCGGCGGCCCTGGCCACCGCAATCGGTGCAGGGCTGGTCCATCATCACGCCACGGCCCTGGCAGACCGGGCAGGTGCGCTCGATGGTGAAAAAGCCCTGGGCGGCGCGGACCTTGCCATGGCCATTGCACTGGCGGCAATTATGGGTGCCGGTGCCGGGCTTTGCGCCCGTGCCTTCGCAGGTGTCGCAGCCGACAAGTGAGGGCACGTCGATTTCGACGGTGCGGCCCTCAAAGCTCTCTTCGAGCGAAATCTCGAGATTGTAGCGCAAATCCGAGCCGCGCAGCTTGGACGCGCCGCCGCCACCGCGCCGGCCATTGCTGCCGCCCATGAAGTCGCCGAAAATGTCCTCGAAAATATCGGACATGGAGGAGGAAAACTCCGGCCCGAAGCCGTGCCCGCCGCGGGCGCCGCCATTTTCGAACGCAGCATGGCCGAAGCGGTCATAGGCAGCTCGCTTTTGCGGGTCTTTCAGCGTGTCATAGGCTTCGCTGATTTCCTTGAACTTGCCTTCCGCTTCAGAATTCCCCGGATTGCGATCGGGGTGAAACTGCATTGCGAGCTTGCGATAGGCGCTCTTCAGCGCCGCCTCGTCGGCGCCCTTCTGGCAGCCGAGAACCTCGTAAAAGTCGCGTTTGGACAAGTATCGTCTCCAACAGTCAGGTCGCGTCGATCCGCGCGCCCTGCTCAGGGCTTGCATTTTGTTCCGCCCTACATGGCAATCATGCCAGCCCGCTGCAAGGGGCCAAGGCGGCAGCTTTGATGGTGCTGCTTTAGCAAGCGCTCCGCAATGGGGCAACGGCGCTGACCCACTGGCAATGATTCACGTGGAACGTTTGCAGGTGTCGAGGAACAAGAAAGGGCCCGGTTTCCACCGGGCCCAACTCAAAAGGCGGACAGGAATTACTTCTTGTCTTCGTCCTTGACCTCTTCGAAGTCGGCGTCGACGACGTCGTCGTCTTCGTCATCGGCGGTGCCGTTGGCCTTGGCCTCGGCTTCGGCCTGGCTTGCCTTGTACATGGCTTCGCCGAGCTTCATCGAGGCTTCGGCAAGCGCCGAGGTCTTTTCCTTGATCAGTTCGGCATCGTCGCCATCGATCACGGCCTTGAGGTCGGTGATCGCGGTTTCGATCGCGGTCTTGTCCTCGGCCGAAACCTTGTCGCCATAGTCCTTGAGGGACTTTTCGGTCGAGTGGATCAGCGACTCGCCCTGGTTCTTGGCTTCGACGGCTTCGCGCTTCTTCTTGTCCGATTCGGCGTTGGCCTCGGCTTCCTTGACCATCTTCTCGATGTCGGCGTCGGAGAGACCACCGGAGGCCTGGATGCGGATCTGCTGCTCCTTGCCGGTGCCCTTGTCCTTGGCCGAGACGTTGACGATGCCGTTGGCGTCGATATCGAAGGTCACTTCGATCTGCGGCACGCCACGCGGTGCGGGCGGAATACCGGCGAGGTCGAAATTGCCGAGCAGCTTGTTGTCCGCAGCCATTTCGCGTTCACCCTGGAACACGCGGATGGTCACGGCCGACTGATTGTCCTCGGCGGTCGAGAAGGTCTGGCTCTTCTTGGTCGGGATCGTGGTGTTGCGATCGATCAGACGGGTGAAGACGCCGCCCAGCGTTTCGATGCCAAGCGAGAGCGGGGTCACGTCGAGCAGCAGCACGTCCTTGACGTCGCCCTGGAGCACGCCGCCCTGGATGGCAGCGCCGAGAGCCACGACTTCGTCAGGGTTGACGCCCTTGTGGGGTTCCTTGCCGAAGAGCTGCTTGACCGCTTCCTGGACCTTGGGCATGCGGCTCATGCCACCCACCAGCACGACTTCGTCGATCTGGCTGGCCGAGACGCCGGCATCCTTCATGGCCTGCTTGCACGGCTCGATGGTGCGGGCGATGAGATCATCGACCAGCGCTTCTAGCTTGGAGCGGGTCAGCTTGAGCGTCAGGTGCTTTGGACCGGAGGCATCAGCGGTGATGAAGGGCAGGTTGATTTCGGTCTGGGTCGCGCTCGAGAGCTCGATCTTGGCCTTTTCGGCAGCTTCCTTGAGGCGCTGCAGGGCGAGCTTGTCGGAGCGCAGGTCGATGCCCTGCTCCTTCTTGAACTCGTCGGCGAGGTAGTCGACGAGGCGCATGTCGAAGTCTTCGCCACCGAGGAAGGTGTCGCCATTGGTGGACTTCACTTCGAACACGCCATCGCCGATTTCGAGGATGGACACGTCGAAGGTACCGCCGCCAAGGTCATAAACCGCGATGGTGCCGGTGTTCTTCTTGTCGAGGCCATAGGCGAGCGCGGCAGCGGTCGGCTCGTTGATGATGCGCAGCACCTCAAGACCGGCAATCTTGCCCGCATCCTTGGTCGCCTGGCGCTGGCTGTCATTGAAATAGGCCGGAACGGTGATGACGGCCTGCGTGACGGTCTCGCCGAGATAGGCTTCGGCGGTTTCCTTCATCTTCTGCAGGATCATGGCCGAGACCTGGCTCGGCGAATATTTGTCGCCCGATGCTTCGACCCAGGCATCGCCATTGTCGGCGGCCACGATCTTGAACGGAACGAGATTCTTGTCCTTGGCCACGACCTTGTCGTCATAGCGACGACCGATCAGGCGCTTGACTGCAAACAGCGTGCCTTCGGGATTGGTAACGGCCTGGCGCTTGGCCGGCTGGCCAATCAGGCGCTCGCCATCCTTGGAAAAGGCAACCATGGACGGTGTCGTCCGGGCGCCTTCAGCATTTTCGATGACCTTGGGGTTGGCGCCGTCCATGACGGCAACGCAGCTATTGGTCGTGCCCAGGTCGATACCGATAACTTTTGCCATTGTATAAGCCTCTCTTTCAGCGAACCCTGTGCGAAGCCCTCTCAATCGAAAGCAGCTTCGTGTCCTAAAGGGGGTCGGGTCCCTCGTAGGTTTGAAAATCGCCCGTCGCCGGGCCTGCGGCGTATATAGGGGGGTGCGCTTGGGGCTTCAAGCGCGTGTCGCAGCAGATTTCCCCTTCATTGGGGTGGCGCTGCCCGACAAAGGCAGCGCCGGGCCAAATCAGTCGGTCAGCGTGTAGCTGTTGAGTGCGCAGATATCGACTTCGAAGACGTCCAGTTCGGCGCCTTCGGCGGTTTCGAAACGCAGATCATAAAGGCACTGGTCCGAACCATCACCGATAAAGACGGTGGCTTCATAACCGGCTTCCAGGATGCCGCTGTCGCCCAGGAGATCGTCGCCCCATTCCTCGGTATTGCTCGGCGCGACATAGAGATAGGTCAGCGTATGCGAGCTGTTGTTGATCAGCGAGAACTCAACATCCTGGGCTTGTGCCTGTGCCACGGAAAAGCTGGCGCCGAGCGCCAGGGCGGCAAATGCGCCCCAAAATTTGATTGTCATGGAAGTAACCCTCATATCTGGCGCACCTGCGCCAGAGCGACGCTTTCTGGCATGCCGCAAAATTCTAGCCAAGAGGGCGCGTGAACGGCTTCCCGTCACGGTAAATCCGGCTAAATAGACCCCATGTTGACCCCCGCGAGCGTGCTGCTCCACGACAATCTGACCCCACACGCGAAAAGCCTGCTGTTTGCAGAGCCGCGCGAGCTTGTTGTCGCCCATGATGCGGCAAGTGCGCGCACTGCGCTCAGGCGCATCGCCGCTGCCGGCCGCGAAGGCCTCTGGGCGGCCGGCTATCTCGCCTATGAGCTGGGTTTCCTGTTCGAAGAGCGCCTTGAGGCCTTCTTGCCCGGAGAGACCAGAACGCCGCTCCTTTGGTTCGGCCTTTACGATGCGCCATTAGCGCTGTCGGCCCAGGAGGTGAATGCGCTGCTCTCAGGCGGCGGCGACGGCGCGGCGCGAAATATTGCGCCGATGCTCGATTTTCCGGCCTATGCGCGGGCTTTCGCGGCGGCAAAGACACTGATCGCGGCGGGGGATATCTATCAGGTCAATCTGACGCTCAAGGCGGGTTTTGCGCTCGAGGGCGAGGCGCTTGGGCTCTACCGGACCCTGGCCCAGAGCCAGAAGGTCGCCTATGGCGCCTTTATCGACGCCGGAGACCACAAGATACTTTCCCGCTCGCCGGAACTCTTCGTGTCCGGCACGGGGGAAGTGCTCAAGGCGCGGCCGATGAAGGGGACGCTGAAACGCGGGCGGACGCTTGCCGAAGATCGTGCCGGGCGCGCTGCGCTGGCCGGCGACGAAAAGAACCGCGCCGAAAATCTGATGATCGTTGATCTCCTGCGCAATGACCTCTCGCGGATCGCGGCAATGGGGTCGGTGAAGGTGACCGACCTTTTTACCGTCGAGACCTATCGGAGCCTCCACACCATGGTTTCGGGCATCGAGGCGCGGAAGAGAGCAGATGTGGGCCTGGTCGAGGTGCTGGAAAATCTTTTCCCCTGCGGTTCCATCACTGGCGCACCGAAAATCCGGGCCATGGAGATCATCCGGGATCTCGAGGCCGGACCGCGCGGCCTTTATACCGGGTCCATTGGCTATATTGCCCCCAATGGGGATTTTGCCTTCAATGTCGCCATTCGCACCGCAATCATCGACGCAGCGGGCAAGGGTGAGATCGGCATTGGCGGCGGCATCGTTGCCGACAGCATTGCCGAGGCCGAATATGAGGAAGCGCTGCTCAAATTGAAGTTCCTGTCCCAGCCTGCCGAAGCTGTCACCTTAATCGAAACGCTGAAATGGACGCCGGAGGAGGGGTTTTGGCTAGTTGAGCGGCATCTCGACCGCCTGGGCGATTCCGCCGCCTATTTCGACCTTGCGTTTGATCGCGACGCCATCGCAGCAAAACTGGAAACGGCGGCCGCGGACTGGAGCCAGGCCATGCGCGTGCGCCTCACGCTGGTCGAGGCGGGGTCCGAACTCACCGCCGTGCCGCTGCCGGAAAACCCGGAAGTTTTCCGGTTCGCCATCGCGCCGCAAAAACTCGATTCGCGTTCGCTCTGGCTGGCGCACAAGACGACGAACCGCGATTTTTATGATCTTCCGCGCCAGGAAGCACAGCAGCGCCTGGCGGTGGACGAGGTGGTTTTCCTCAATGAACGGGATGAGCTGGCCGAAGGCTCGATCACCAATCTCTTTATCGAGAAGAACGGCCGGCTCTATACCCCGGCGCTTTCGTCAGGCCTCTTGCCGGGGACGCTGCGGGCCGAACTCATCGCCACTGGCCGCGCCGAAGAGGCGGTTCTCAGGCTTGCCGATCTCGAGACGGCGGATGCACTCTATCTCGGCAATTCCGTGCGCGGTCTCATCCGCGCCAATTGGATCAAAGCATAAGGACGCCGCCATGACCCTCGCCATTGCTCCCAATGATTTCCTCATTGTCGTCGATGTGCAGTATGATTTCCTGCCGGGAGGCAATCTCGCTGTGGCGCATGGCGACGAGATCGTCCCGCTGGTGAACGCGCTGGCGAAGAAGTTCACCAATGTGGTGCTGACCCAGGACTGGCATCCGAAGGACCACATTTCCTTTGCCAGCCAGCACACCGGCAAGGCGCCCTTCGAAACCATCGAACTCGATTATGGCACGCAGGTGCTGTGGCCCGACCACTGCGTCTGGAACACACGCGGAGCCGAAATCAGCGGAGACCTCGACATCGCCCACGCCCAACTCATCATCCGCAAGGGGTTTCGGCGCGGCATCGACAGCTATTCGGGCTTCCAGGAGGCGGACCGCGAGACGGTGACCGGGCTTGCCGGCTATCTCGGCGAACGGGAAGCCGGCCGGCTCTATATCGTCGGGCTCGCCACCGATTTCTGCGTCGCCTGGACGGCACTCGACGGGGCGGCGGCAGGCTATGACGTCACCATCATCGAAGACGCCACCCGTGCCATCGACAATGGGGGATCGCTGGACAAAGCCTGGGCGGATCTGGCCGAAGCAGGCGTACAGCGGATCATGAGCCGGGATATTCTGGGGTAATTTCTGGGGAAGTGGGGATACCCCCTCCTAGCCTCCCCCTGATAGGGGGAGGGACGGATCGAGTGTGTGGGGTGGTCTGGGAGCCACAAATTCTTCTCCTCCCCCTATCAGGGGGAGGCCGGGTGGGGGTTTTCTCTCAAAAACCCAATCACTAGCCAGCCAGCCCGTGCTGGCGGGAGAGGTCGGCCAGATCGAGCTGGGGGCGGGCGCCGATGTGGGAAATCACTTCGGATGCGGCGAGGCACCCGGTCTTGAGCGATGATTCGAGGTTCTGGCCGCGCGCCATGCCGAGCAGGAACCCGGCGGCGAACAGATCGCCCGCGCCGGTGGCATCGACCACCTTGTCGACCGGAAAGGCCGGAACAGAAACCACTTCGCCATTGTAGACAGCCATGGCGCCCTCGGCGCCCATGGTGATGGCGGCCAGTTCGGCATCCTGGGCGATGGCGCGCACGGCTTCGCCGAGATCGTCGGTCTCGTAGAGCGATTTCAGCTCATGGACATTGGCAAAGACGTAGTCGACGGTTTTCGAGCGGATGAGATCGAGGAATTCGGGGCGGAAGCGATCGACGCAGAACGGATCGGAGAGGGTGAAGGCGGCGGCGCGCTCATGCTTATGGGCATAGTGCGCGGCAAGCACGAAAGCCTTCTTGGCCTCGACCGGGTCCCAGAGGAAGCCTTCCATATAGGTGATGGCGGCGCCGCCGATATCGTCGGGGCGGATATCGGCTTCGGTGAGCTGGTGGCAGGCGCCGAGATAGGTGTTCATGGTGCGCTCGCCATCCTCGGAGAGGAAGATCATGGAGCGGGCCGTCAACGCGCCGTTCTTGAGGCGCGAAGTGGAATAGTGGACGCCGACCGCCGAAAGATCGCTGTCGAACACATCGCCCAGGACGTCATCGGCCACCTTGCCGACAAAGGCGGCGCGGCCACCCAGCGAGGCGACGCCCGCCGCCGTATTGGCAGCCGAACCGCCCGAGATCTGCTGCCGGCTCAACGGCATCTTGGAATAGAGCTCTTCGGCCCGATCGGTGTCGATCAGGTGCATGATGCCCTCTTGCATACCTTCGCGTTCGATGAAGCCCGCCTCGACGGGAGCGATGATGTCGACGATCGCATTGCCGATGGTGAGAACATCGAAGCGGGTCTGGGTCATGAAGAGTTTTTCCGTGAAATTGCGCGGGGCCGCCGGCCGGTTTAGCCCAAGGCGCAAGGACGGGCAATGTTTTCGCCCGTCATGCCGGCGGCCATGAGGTCACAGGCTCTCGATGATCCGGGCAATCAGGGTCTCGGTATCCTCGCCGGCGCGGATGGCGATCTGCCCATCGAGCAGCAGTACGGCAAGGCCATGGACCTTGGCCCAAGCGGCAAGGGTCCGGGTTCGCGCCGCCGCATCTTCGCCGCCCACCGCTTCGCGCAGTGTCTCGAAGGCGGCGTCGGCGGCCATGCGCAGGCCGGGGCGGGCATCCTTTTTCAACTGCGGCGAGAACATCAGCCGGAAAAGGTTCGGGTTCTGCAGGGCAAAGACCACATAGGTCTTGCCCATGGCTGCAAGAACATCTTCGGGCTGGCTGTCGATCACCTCCCGCATGCGCGCGGCAAAGCGCTGGAAGCCGGTGACGGCGAGGGCTTCGAGGAGCGCCGCCCGGCTGTCGAAATGGCGATAGGGGGCGGCAGCGGAAACGCCGACCGCTCGGGCCAAGTCGCGCAGGCCCAGGCCGGCCTCGCCTTCACGGGCCAGAATGGAGAGGGCCGTTTCGAGCAGAACCTGCCGCAGATTGCCGTGATGATAGGGGCTATTGGCTAAAGTTGACATCGCTTACATGGCATGACTAGATGTGAGCATCGATAACATCCGGAGCCGAGGGACGCAAATGGACTGGAGCCTTATCCTCGCCTGCGCCCACCATATTGCCGTGTTCTCGCTGGCTGGCATCTTTGCGGCCGAGTTCACGCTCATCCGCCCCGGGCTGACGCCAGCGCAATTGCCGGGACTATCCCGCATCGACGCCGCCTATGGTGGTATCGCCACGCTCGTCATCATCGTGGGCATAGTGCGGGTCTGGCTGGGGACCGGTGACCCCTCCTATTATCTCGGCAATTGGGCCTTCTGGGCCAAGATGGCCGCCTTCACCCTCATGGGCATCCTGACCATTCCGCCAACCCTTGCCATTCGCCGCTGGCTCAAGGCGGGGGACATTGCGCCGTCGACGGCCGAGATCGTCAGTGCGCGGCGCTATGTGCACCTCCAGGCCGTGGCCTTGCTCTTCATCCCGATCTTTGCCGCCGCGATGGCGCGCGGCTATGGGGCCTGAACCGCGCTAGCTGCGGGCCGGATTTTCCGTCTTCGGCTCGAAGCGGCACCATTGGGCAATCGGGCAGCGCCAGCACTCGGGCTTGCGCGCCTTGCAGATGTAACGGCCATGCAGGATCAGCCAATGATGGGCGTGGAGCATGAAGCGCTCCGGCACCTGCTTTTGCAGCGCCAGCTCCACCGCCAGCGGGGTGGCGCCGGGGGCGAGACCGGTGCGATTGCTGACGCGGAAGAGATGGGTATCCACCGCGATGGTGGGCTGCTTGAAGAAGATATTGAGCACCACATTGGCGGTTTTCCGTCCCACGCCGGGCAGGGCTTCCAGGGCCTCGCGATCGTCCGGCACTTCCCCGCCATGCTTTTCGATCAATTGCTGTGACAGCGCAAAAACGAACTTGGCCTTGTTGCGGAAGAGGCCGATCGTCTTGATCTCGTTTTCGATGCCTTCCACGCCCAGAGCAACCATTGCAGCCGGGGTGGGAGCAATCTGGAACAAATTCTTCGTGGCGCGATTTACCCCCACATCGGTAGCCTGGGCAGACAGGACCACCGCGACGAGAAGCGTATAGGCATTGACGTAATCGAGCTCGCCCTTGGGCTCGGGCTCGATCTCATGAAAGCGGGTAAAGATGGCCTCGGCGTCGGCCCGGCCCAATTTCTTAACTTTTTTCGCGGTTGCCATTCTCTCGCCTTCGAATCTCTGCCAATAGTTCTTGGAGAGACCGCCATGCCGATGCAAGCCACAACCACCACGCCGCTCTTTTCCGCCACGCTGCGACCCGACCGGTCGCTGCGGGCCACGGGCGGCTGGGTATCCCTTGTTATCGCCGCCATCGTATCCGTTCCCTTCCTCATTGCCGTTCCGGAATTTCTGGTTCCCGGGCTGGCCGCCTTCGCGCTTGCAGTCGGCGGACTGGTGGGGCTCAGCCTGCGGCAGGCGCGACGGGACCGGGTTTCCCAGCAGATCATCGTCTGGGCCGACCAGATCGAAATTACCCTGCGCGGACCCGGGCATGAACGCGTCCTGCGCCGGTTCTCGCCGCGTGACGTGCGGCTGGTTCTGACGCGCGACGACAATGAGCGGACAACCGCCATGCATCTGCGCCATGGCGCCGAAGAGGTCGAGCTTGGTGCCTTCCTCGCGCCTGACGACAAGTCGAGCTTTGCGCGGGAATTCGGCCGCGCCCTCCGCCGCGCCCGCCAAAGCGCCTGATGGTCAAAACCGGGTCGCCTCCCCGGCACTACGGTCCTAGAACAGCGACAGATTGATCGATGAAGGGCCAGGCCATGAACCAGCTCGCCAAGCTCGTCCCGCAGGACGACTACGACATTATCCGCGCCGCCATCCGCTATCTCAGCGAGAACGGCCCTGACGCTACCGATCTGGCGGCCTTCTCCCGCGCCCTGGGCATGAGTGAACGACAGCTGACCGAGCTTTTCCGACGCTGGTGCGGCCTCAGCCCGAAAAGTTTTGCGCAGGCAGTGGCGCTCGACCACGCTAAATCATTGCTCCGGAACAAGGCCAGCGTCCTCGATACCACCTATGAGGTGGGCCTCAGCTCGACGTCCCGGCTGCACGATCTGTTCGTCACCTATGAAGCCATGCCTCCCGGCTTGTTCCGGGCCGGCGGGGCAGGGCTCGACATGGTCTGGGGGGCGGCACCATCGCCTTTCGGCACGGCGGTGGTGACGGCGACCGAATATGGCATTTCCGGCCTCGGCTTTGCCGATGCGGACACCAGCATCGAAGCCGCATTTGCCGACCTCGCCAATCGCTGGCCCAATGCCCGCTTCGTCCGCGACGATGCGCGGATTGCCCCGCTTGTGGGACAGGTGTTCGAACCGGGGCGCTGGGCGGATCAACACCCCGTGCGCGTCGTGCTGATCGGCACCGATTTCGAGGTGCAGGTGTGGGACCGCTTGCTGAAGATCCCCATGGGACAGGCGACCACCTATGCCGACGTCGCAAGATCCATCGGTCGGCCGACCGCGTCTCGGGCGGTGGGGGCAGCCGTGGGGAAGAACCCGATCAGCTTTGTCGTGCCCTGCCACAGGGTCGTGGGTACATCGGGCGCGTTGACGGGGTACCATTGGGGCGTCCCGCGAAAACGGGCCATCCTCGGATGGGAAGCCGGGGTGGTCTCGGCGGCGCACTAGAGCGTTTCCAGGAAAAGTGGACACCACTTTTCCGGTTCGGAAATGCGACAAACAAGGACTTAGAGTGATTTCATCGCGTCAACGACGCGGTGAAATGCTCTAGCGCGCCATTCGCTTCATCCAAGGCCTCCTGCCATTCGAGCGTAGCTCTCATGGCCTTCTCCCCTCAAATGGCGCCACTGGCGCCTTTTGCCCTGCGGGACGGGTCGAAGTTTCACGTGAATCCTTGGGGAAGAGACCCCCACCTAGCCTCCCCCTGGAGAAGGGGGAGGGACTGATCGAGCGTGTTGCGATGTTGGAGAGCCACCGGCCCATTCCTCCCCTTTTTTCAGGGGGAGGTTAGGTGGGGGTGCCTGGGCCAAGAAACCTTACAGCAGGACCCGCTCGACCAGCTTGCCGTCCGGGCCGATCTTGTAGACCGTGGGTTCGCCGGTGCCGATTTCGCGGGCGAGGATTTCGTCGGGGGTCAGGCCCTCGATGGCCATGACGAGGGCGCGCAGCGAATTGCCGTGGGCCGCAATCAGGACCGTCTTGCCAGCCTTGAGCTGGGGCAGGATTTCGGCTTCGTAATAGGGCAGGGTGCGCTCTGCCGTGTCCTTGAGGCTTTCACCGCCCGGAGGCGGCACGTCGAAGGAACGGCGCCAGATATGGACTTGCTCCTCACCCCATTTGGCGCGGGCATCGTCCTTGTTGAGGCCCGAGAGGTCACCATAATCGCGTTCATTGAGCGCGATATTGCGGGTGATGGTGACATTGAGAATGCCCATCTCCTCGAGGATGAGGTCGAGCGTGTGCTGGGCGCGACGCAGGGCGGAGGTATAGAACAGGTCCGGCGCATAACCGCCCGCCTTCAAAGCCTGGCCGGTGGCACGGGCTTCCCCGATCCCCTTCTCGGTGAGGTTGGGATTGCGCCAGCCGGTAAAAAGATTTTCGAGGTTCCATTCGCTCTGGCCGTGGCGGACCAGGATCAGCGTGCCGGTCATGTTGTTTTCTGTCCCTTAGTCGTTGAGGCCGAGCACATCGGCCATGGAATAGAGGCCGGCCTTCTGGCCGGCAGCCCAGAGCGCGGCGCGAATGGCGCCATTGGCGTAGATGGTGCGGTCCTGGGCGCGGTGGGTGAGCTCGATGCGCTCCGACGCGCCGGCAAGGATCACCATGTGATCGCCGATGACATTGCCGCCGCGCAGCGTGGCAAAGCCGATCGTGCCGGCTTCGCGCGCGCCGGTATGGCCGTCGCGGACACGGACCGAATGGTCCTTGAGGGAAATGTCCCGCCCCTTGGCAGCCGCTTCGCCCAGCATGAGGGCCGTGCCCGAGGGGGCGTCGACCTTGAGATTGTGATGCATTTCGAGGATTTCGATATCGTAGTCAGGCAAGGCGGCGGCGGCCTTTTCGACCAGCGCCGTCAAGGCGACCATGCCGGGCGAGAAGTTGCCGGACTTTACGATGCGAGCGCCAGCGGCGGCAGCAGCGGCGATGGCCACATCGTCGGCCTCGGTGCAACCGGTGGTGCCGATGATATGAACGAGGCCGCGCTCGGCGGCCTTTTGCGCCAACGCCACGCTGGCGGCGGGGGCGGTAAAATCGATGACCACGTCTGCAGTGTCGAGCAGGACCGAAATGTCGTCGCTCACGGCCACACCAAGTTCTTCCAGCCCGGCCAGCAGGCCCGCATCCTTGCCGACGGCGGCGGTGCCCGGGCGATCGACAGCGCCGACCAGAACCATGCCGGGATGGGCGGCAATTGCTCTTAAATTCGCAGCGCCCATGCGCCCGCCTGCGCCCGCAATAATGGTCCGCAATCCAGCCATGTCGAAATTCTCCTTGCCGTCGCCCCGCCTATAGCAGTGCGGCGCGCCGACGCCAACTGCGCGTCACAATCGACACAATTGGAAACAAACACTAGGCTGGGCACGAAGAAGTTGAACGGAACCGGAATGACCATCACGAATGCGCTGGCCAGTATCGCCGTAGAAAGCCTCAGCGAGTCCCTTGTCTGGTATGAATATCTCTTCGGCCGGCCGGCGGACGCCCGTCCCATGGCCGATGTGGCCGAATGGAAATTGCCTGGCGGCAGCTGGGTTCATGTCGCCACCGATGCAGACCGTGCCGGCGCCAGCGTCGTCATGCTGATCGTCGACGATATTGCGGACGAGTTGGGCCGGCTCGAAATGTTCGGGATCACGCCCGTGGCCAAGGCCATTGGCGATTTTTTCAAGACGGCGAAACTGCGCGACCCCGACGGCAATCTCATCGTGCTGAGCCAGCCGCAGCCGGGAACCTATTAGGGCCTGCCCCGTCCACGAGAGGCAGGCTTATGATCGTCCGTTCCCTTGCGGCGCGGGAACGCGGGCAGGAGCCGGTGGGCTTTGCTCCCGCGGCCTAGACCCGCCGCAAACTGACATTGGCGATGAAGTGGCCCTTGCCCTTTTTCAGGATCAGATCGGCGCGCCCGCGCGTGGGCAGGATGTTTTCGAGCAGGTTGGGCAGATTGATGCTGCGCCAGACCTGGCGACCGAATTCTTCCGCCTCCGCCTCGCTCATTTCCGTGAGCTTGCGGAAGAAGGAATTGGGGTCGCGGAACGCGGTCTCGCGCAGGTGGAAGAAGCGCTCGATGAACCAGTCTTCGAGATCTGCCGTCTCGGCGTCGATATAGATCGAGAAATCGATGAAGTCCGAGGCGAACAGGATCGGATTGCCGGTCCTCGGCAATTCGCCAGGCTGGAGGATATTGAGCCCCTCGACGATGAGAATATCGGGCCGGTCGATGACGACTTCCTCGCCCTCGACCACGTCATAGACGAGGTGGGAATAGACGGGGACCGCCACCTTTTCCTTGCCCGACTTTATGTCGGCGAGGAAATTGACGAAGCGGGCGCGATCATAGCTTTCGGGAAAACCCTTGCGCTCCATGAGGCCGCGTCGCCCCAATTCGGCATTGGGGTAGAGAAAGCCATCCGTGGTGACGAGATCGACGCGCGGGCTCGAGGGCCAACGCGACAGAAGCGCCTGCAGGATACGCGCCGTGGTCGATTTTCCGACGGCGACCGAACCGGCGACGCCGATGATGAACGGCACTTTATGGTCGGGCTTCTTGAGGAAGCGCGAGGCCACATTGTGCAGGTCCTGGATGGCCTCGACATAGTGCGAGAGCAAGCGCGTCAGCGGCAGGTAAACCTCTTCGGCTTCCTCCAGCGAGATCGGGTCGTTCAGACCGTGGAGCTTGTCGATATCGCTCTGGGTCAGCGTCATGGGCTGGCCGTTGCGCAGCTGGCTCCATTCGGCAATGGTGAAGTGATGATAGGGATCGAGCGAGGGGGAACGACGGGCCATCAGCTTTGCTCCCGCGAGGCTTTTTCGGCGAGGCCGGATTGGGCCGTGCGCGTGTCGAGTTCGTGCATCACCTCTGCGAGCGGCACGCCCGAGGCACGCAACACGACCAGCAGGTGGTAAAGCACATCCGCGCTCTCCTTGACCAGTTCGGCCCGATCCCCGGTGACGGCGGCGATCACCGCCTCAATGGCTTCCTCGCCCAGCTTCTGGCTGGCCTTGTTGATGCCCCGCGAGATGAGCTTGGCCGTATAGCTTTCGTCAGGCGAAGCAGCAGCGCGCAGCGCGATGCGCTGTTCCAGTTCTTCGAGCGTCATTTCGGAGAGGTCTCCTCACCCACCGTCTGAGGTGGCTTAAATCACGGAAGGCAGCGGGCGTCACCCGCAACCTTTGTCTGGCCCCCTCAGGCGCGCGGCGCCGGCGCGTCCATGCGCATGTCGATGCCATGCTCGATCATGTAGCGCTTGGCCTCGGGAATGGTGAAGGTGCCGAAGTGGAAGATCGAGGCGGCGAGCACGGCGCTGGCATGGCCTTCGGTGACGCCCTCGACCAGATGCTGTAGCGTACCGACGCCGCCCGAGGCGATGACGGGGACTTCGACATTGTCGGCAATGGCGCGGGTGAGTTTGAGGTCGAACCCGGATTTGGTGCCGTCGCGATCCATGGAGGTGACGAGCAATTCGCCGGCGCCGCGCTCGACCATGCGGTGGGCGAACTCAACGGCATCAATGCCGGTGGGTTTGCGGCCGCCATGGGTGAAGATCTCCCAGCCCGCACCGCCATCGCTGCGCTGCTTGGCATCGACCGAAACGACGATGCACTGATTGCCGAACTTGTCGGCGGCGCGGGCGATGAAATCGGGGTCGTTCACCGCTGCCGAATTGATCGCCACCTTGTCGGCGCCGGCCAGCAGTAGTTTTCGGATGTCCTCGATGCTGCGGACGCCGCCACCGACGGTCACCGGCATGAAACAATGTTCGGCGGTGCGCGCCACCACGTCGAAAATCGTGTCGCGACCCTCGTGGCTTGCGGCGATGTCGAGGAACGTTAGCTCGTCGGCGCCGGCCGCGTCATAGGCCATGGCCGCTTCCACCGGATCGCCGGCATCGACGAGATCAACGAACTGCACGCCTTTCACCACGCGGCCGCCGGCGACATCGAGGCAGGGGATGATGCGGGTTTTCAGTGTCATGACGAAACCTCTGTGGACCGCCGCCAGGCGACATAGTGAATGAGCAATATGACCAGCCAGACCAACACGGCGCCGCCCGCCAGAGGCAGGGTGAGAAACAGCAGCCAGGGGAGGACAAAGGCAGCGTAGAGCGCTTCGCTCCAGTCGCTCCCCATGACCATGCAGACGCTCGCACCGCCCTCATTGAGGCTGCATCCATGCGCGGTGGCAATGGC
This sequence comes from Devosia sp. FJ2-5-3, assembly GCF_029201545.1. Classification (NCBI taxonomy): domain Bacteria; kingdom Pseudomonadati; phylum Pseudomonadota; class Alphaproteobacteria; order Hyphomicrobiales; family Devosiaceae; genus Devosia; species Devosia sp. FJ2-5-3. The sequence continues at coordinate 182,006 of NZ_CP104007.1, forward strand.
GTCCGCCGCGATGATGGCAATGATCGGCGCGATGGCAAACAGGATGATCACCACCATGATGATGACATAGTAGCGCAGAGGGAAAGCCCGACGCCGCTCAGCCATCATGCAGCCCTGATCCGCGCCAGTGCTTCACGTGAATCAATGCGCCCGTCGTAAAGAGCACGACCGGAAATAGCGCCTTCGAGCACGGCATATTCAGGCTGGGTCATGCGCTCGATATCGGCCATGGAAGCGAGGCCCCCCGAGGCGATCACCGGGATGGTGGTGGCGCGGGCCAGCTCGAGCGTCGAGTCCCAGTTGATGCCGGCCAGCACGCCATCCCGATCGATATCGGTGTAGATGATGGCCGCAACCCCAGCGCCTTCAAACCGCTTGGCGAGCTCGATGACGCTGAGTTCGGAGGTTTCCGCCCAGCCTTCAACCGCCACCATGCCCTTGCGCGCATCCATGCCGACGGCGACCTGGCCGGGCCATTTCCGGGCGGCTTCCTTGACCAGCGCCGGGTCGCGCACGGCAACGGTACCGAGAATGACGCGGGCCAGACCCTTGTCGAGCCAGGCTTCGATATGGCCGAGATTGCGAATGCCGCCGCCCAATTGGACGGGGAATTTTACGCTTTTCAGAATGGCTTCCACCGCCGCGCCATTGACGCTTTCGCCGGCAAAGGCACCGTTGAGGTCGACGACGTGGAGATATTCAAACCCCTGGTCCTCGAACGATTTTGCCTGCGCGGCAGGGTCGTCATTGAACACGGTGGCCTGGTTCATGTCGCCCAGTTTCAGGCGCACGCACTGGCCGTCCTTGAGGTCGATGGCGGGGAAAAGGATCATAACTTGCAACTCCGTGCGTGGGGCTTCACCCCCACCCATCCTCCCCCATCAAGGGGAAGGCGTCTGGCCGGCGTGAGAGGCGGCATCACGCCAAATGAAACTAAGGCGTCCACCCCAGGAAATTCTCGATCAGTTTCAGGCCCAGAGCCTGGCTCTTTTCGGGATGGAACTGCGCCCCGAAAATATTGTCGCGACCGACACATGCCGTGACCGTGCCACCATATTCGGTGGTGGCGACCAGCGTGTCCGGGCGCTCGGTGACCATGTGATAGGAGTGCACGAAATAGGCATGCAGCCCAGCGGGGCCATCGGGAATGCCCGCGAGCAGGGAATGGGGGCGAACAATCGATATCGTGTTCCAGCCCATATGCGGGATTTTCAGGCTCGGGTCGGACGGGGTGATTTTCTCGACCGCGCCGGGGATCCAGCCAAGACCGGCAGTGACAGTCTTCTCGCGGCCTTCGGAGGCGAGCAGCTGCATGCCGACGCAGACGCCGAGAAAGGGCGTGCCATTCTTGAGGACGCGTTCTTCGAGCATTTCGACCATGCCCGGCACGGCATCGAGCCCCGCCTTGCAATCGGCAAAGGCGCCGACACCGGGCAGCATGATGCGCTCGGCGCGGCGGACGATCTCGGGATCGGCGGTGACGATGATCTCCGGACCATTGGTCTGGGAGGCGGCAACGCGCTCAAAGGCCTTTGCCGCCGAGCGCAGATTGCCCGCGCCATAATCGATGATGGCGACAGAACTCATGGGCGGGACTCCAGGACGGCAAGGCGGGCGAGATCGGCATCGGCGGCCAGGCGATGGCCCAGCGGGATAAAATTGCGGCGCTGGAGGGCCCGGCGTTCGGCCCCCGGCGCGGCAAAACCAAACGCAATGGCAATGAGCACATAGAGCCAGAAGCCTGCATCGCCGCCCATGAAGCGGGCGGTGAGCAGAGCGGTCCCAAGCCCGACGACGAAAAGCCCCATAGAATCCCAATGGCGATGGATCAGCGCATGCATTGGTGGCAACAGGGCCGCAAACCATGAAAAGCGCTCGGACACCACTTCGGGTATCGCGGTGGGATCATCCACGGATTGGTAGAGGGCAAAGAGGGTCACGGGACGCTCCAAATGCTCGATGTCATGCCGGCGTCAGGCCGGGATCCATCCTGAGATCGCGAGATGGCCTCCGGCCGAGGGCCGGGCGACATCCGCTTGTGGGGCTGACTTAGTGCAAAAGCGCGGCCAACGAAAGGCCTAGAGCGTGCCCTTGGTCGATGGCACCCGGTCGGCCTGTCGCGGATCGATCTCGAGCGCATCGCGCAGGGCCCGGGCCACCGCCTTAAACATCGACTCGGCCAGATGATGGTTGTTGTCGAAATAGAAGTTCTCGATATGGAGCGTTATGCCCGCATTGATGGCGAAGGCCTGGAAAAATTCCTGGAACAGCTCGGTGTCGATGTCGCCGATCTTGTCGCGGGAGAATTCGGCCCTGAAGACGAGGAAGGGGCGGCCCGACACATCAAGCGCTGCCCGGGTCAGCGTGCCGTCCATGGGCAAATCGCAGGAGGCGTAGCGGCGAATACCCTTCTTGTCGCCGATAGCCTCCTTGATCGCCTGGCCCAGCGCAATGCCGACATCTTCCACCGTGTGGTGAAAATCTATGTGGAGATCGCCCTGGCAGGTGATTTCCATGTCGATCAGCGAATGGCGCGAGAGCTGGTCCAGCATGTGGTCGAAAAAGCCGATTCCGGTATTCATGGCATGGCTGCCGGTGCCGTCGAGATTGATCGAGACGGAAATCTCGGTCTCGTTGGTCTTGCGGGCGATGCTGGCTGTGCGCATGGGATCCTCCGGCGTTCGGCGCCTCCTAGCAGATAGGCACTCTTCCGTGAAGATCGGGTAAGCGGAGGCCAAGCCGGCTTCGTGCCGGCCGGCGTTTTCTTACATGTGTTGCAATCCCGGCTTCGCCCCCTAAATATCACTCAACAGTTTGGAGTTATTTCCCCCAATGAGTGACAGCGCATTTCCCGGATGGCACGGGACAACGATCGTCTCCGTGCGCAAGGGCAACAAGGTCGTGATCGCCGGCGACGGCCAGGTATCGATGGGCCAGACCGTGATGAAGCACGGCGCCAAGAAGGTTCGCCGGCTGGCCGACGGCAAGGTGATCGGCGGTTTTGCCGGGTCCACCGCCGATGCCTTTACCCTGTTCGAACGGCTTGAAGCCAAGCTTGTTCAATATCCCAACCAGTTGATGCGCGCAGCGGTCGAACTGGCCAAGGACTGGCGAACCGACCGATATCTCCGCAAACTCGAAGCCATGATGATCGTGGCCGACAAGACCGATACGCTGGTCCTGACCGGCAATGGCGACGTGTTGACTCCCGATCATGGCGTCATCGCCATCGGCTCGGGCGGCAATTATGCGCATTCGGCGGCGCTGGCCCTGCATCAGGCCACCGATCTCGATGCCGAGGATATTGCCCGCCGCGCCATGAAGATCGCCGAGGAAATCTGCGTCTACACCAATGGCAATGTCAGCGTCGAAACCATCGAGCTGGGCAATTGAGCTATTCCATCCGCAGGCTTGGTCCAGAGGATCTGGAGGCCTATCGGGCGCTCCGGCTCGAGGCGCTTACCAACCATCCCGAGGCCTTCCTCACCAGTGCCGAGGGCTTTGCCCAGCGCAGTGACGACGAGATCCGGCAGATGCTGGAAAACCTTGCCGTCTTCGGCGCCGAAACCGCGGATGGCGAACTGGTCGGCATGAACGCTTTCGTTCGCAATGACGGCCTTAAGGAGCGGCATCGCGGCTGGATGGTTCAGGTCTATGTGGCGCCGGACCATCGGGGCACGGGCCTCTCCAAGGCGCTTTGCGAACATCTGATCGAGTATGCCCGACGCCATGTGCTGCAGGTGCATCTGGGAGTGTGGGCAGAAAACGTGCCGGCGATCAAACTCTATGAGCGGCTCGGCTTCAGCGTCTACGGCACCGAGCCGCGATATCTCTTCGTGAACGGTCGATTTATCGACGAACACATGATGGTGCGCTTCCTGGATCGCGATGCGGTTCAACAGCAAGGCACCCTGGAAAGTAACAGCAATGTCTGAAACCAATTTTTCGCCGCGTGAGATCGTTTCCGAACTCGACCGCAATATTGTTGGCCAGCAGGACGCCAAGCGCGCCGTGGCCGTTGCCCTGCGCAATCGCTGGCGCCGCCAGCAGCTTCCCCCCGAGCTGCGGCGCGAGGTGACGCCGAAAAATATCCTGATGATCGGGCCGACCGGTGTCGGCAAGACCGAGATTTCCCGGCGCCTCGCGCGCCTGGCCCAGGCGCCGTTCGTCAAGGTGGAAGCCACCAAATTCACCGAAGTCGGCTATGTCGGCCGCGACGTCGAGCAGATCATTCGCGACCTCGTCGAAGCGGGTATCACTGTCCTCAGGGACAAGCGCCGCCGCGACGTGCAGGCCCAGGCCCACCACAATGCCGAGGAGCGCGTGCTCGACGCCCTGGTCGGCACTTCCGCCACGCCCTCGACGCGCGACAGTTTCCGCAACAAGCTGCGCGCCAACGAGCTCGACGACAAGGAAATCGAGATCGAAATGCAGCCCGCCGCGAATACGGGCGGCTTCGAAATGCCGGGCATGCCCAATGGCGGCATCGGCATGATCAATTTGTCCGACATGTTCAAGCAGGCCATGGGCGGCCGCGGGGTCAAGCGCAAGGTCAAGGTCAAGGATGCCTATGAGCCGCTGATCGCCGAAGAGGCGGACAAGCTGCTCGACCAGGATCAGCTCAAGACCGAAGCCATCGAGCTCGTGGAAAACCACGGCATCGTCTTTATCGACGAGATCGACAAGGTCGCGGCCCGCGAGGGCGGCGTCTCCGGTGGCCCTTCGCGCGAAGGCGTGCAGCGGGATCTCCTGCCGCTGATCGAAGGCACGACCGTTGCCACCAAATATGGACCGGTCAAGACCGACCATATTCTGTTCATCGCCTCCGGTGCTTTCCATGTGTCCAAGCCGAGCGATCTACTGCCCGAGCTTCAGGGGCGCCTGCCGATCCGGGTGGAACTGAAGGCGCTCACGCGCGAGGATTTCATCCGCATCCTCAACGACACCGAGGCCAGCCTGGTGCGCCAATATGTGGCGCTGATGGGCACCGAAGGGGTTACATTGACCTTCACCTCCGACGCCATCGAGGCGATTGCCGATGCCGCCGTCAAGGTGAACTCCTCGGTGGAAAATATCGGGGCGAGGCGCCTCCAGACGGTGATGGAGCGGCTGGTGGAGGAAATTTCTTTCGACGCACCCGATCGCGCCGGCCAGACGGTGGATATCGACGCCGCCTTCGTCCGTGAAAAGGTAGGCGTCCTCGCCGGGGACACGGACCTTTCCAAGTTCGTTCTCTGAGGCACCATGCTTGACCTGCCGGGCGCTCCGCCCGGCAGCTTATGGAAAGTCCGCTTCGGTCAGCACTGTGATCCTCGCCCGGCCCAGGGCGAAAAGGCACGCATTGCGCAGCTCGAAGAGATCGGGTTCGAGCACCGCAGCGACTTTCACCAGCGCCGCGTCGATGAAGCGGACGTTCTGCCTGGTCGATAGATCGGTATGAACGGGCCCGCAGATATCGCCGGCTTTGTAGTTGGCGGCGGCCATGACGCTCAACACGCCGGCCGGGTTTTCCGTCAGGGCCCGGGAGAGGGCAGAAGCGAGCCCCACCGCCATGGGGCCAGCACTGGCCGGTGCCAATTCGGGCACCAGATCCATCCAGCCCCGATGGCCTGCCTCGACATGGCCAAGAAATGCGGCCCAGGAACTGTCGTCGAGCCCTTCCAGCAGCATTCCGGCATCCTCATCCTCGAGAAGCGAGCGGATAGCTGACGGGGTCAGGTCGGCAGACAGGGTGGGCAGGGTCAGCGCGGCAAGGATGGCCGCGACACTCAATGTGTGCATGAAAACCTCCTCCTGCTGAAGACGAAAATACGCCTTCAGGGGGTGGTTTTCCAGCACTCCTCAGACGCGCTTCCGGCCAGAGCGCTTCACCAGTTCATCGCGCAGAAATTTGATATCTTCGGGATCCAGCCGGTCGATATTGTCGCGCAGGCGATTGGTGAATTCGGTGGCTTCCGGGGTCATGCCGCCGGTGTCGATGGTCACCTTGGGGTCGGAAATCTCGGAGAGCCGCTGCAATTCTTCCGCCTCATCCCAGATGACGTTGAAGAAGGCGATGATGCGGTGGAGCAGGAACGAGGTCGGCACGCCGCGCCGGCCATGCTCGAGCGCGGAAAGATAGGCGCTCGACACGTTGAGCGCCGCCGCCATTTCCTTCAATGAAATGCCGCGGGCTTCGCGCATGGCCCGCAATTTTGCGCCGAGCGGGGTCATGATCGCCTCAGCCGCACATACCAGGCGCCATCCCCGCCATGGCCGCGGGCGGCCACGCTCCAGCCGGAAATCATCGGCGAAAGCCCCGGCTCGTTGAGCCAGATCGGCAGCATGGTGCGCAGGATTCCCCGCTCGGTCATGGCCATGACATAGTCATTGTCGCTCCGGACGCCCTTGCCGGTAATGACCAGAATGGTCCGGTCACCGCGGGCAAAGCGCGCGGAAATGTAACGATGGAGGGTTTGGCGCGCTTCGGCCTGGGTCATGCCATGCAGATCGATGGTGCCGTCGATCTCGATCTTGCCGCGGCGGACCTTTTTGTGAATGGCGGGGTCGACAGCCTTATCGGGCAGCGCCGAAGGCTGGCGCGGCGCCTGGTAGGGGGCAAGGAAGGGTTTTCGCGGGGCCAGCTTTTTGGGCGGCGCCTTGATTTCGGGAAGCTGAGGTTCCGGGTCCGGCACGGGGAGGGTGCCGAGGCCATGCTTGAGCAGGCCTTTGCGCCGCAAGGGATCCACGGTGGCAGCCACCGTGGTCCAGAGGTGAAAATCGTGCGGCAGGCGCTTCGGGTTGCGCTTGGACATGGAAGACGGCCTGCCGGATAGGTCTTAGTCGAGCTGGCTCGTCGCGATGACTTTCCAATTGGGGTCGCGCGATTTGGGGCTGCGCGCAAAAGTCCATTCGTCGGCGATAGTCTGGACCTGATCGGCATTGCCTTCCACCAGATTGCCCTCGCGGTCGCGGATGGCCGAAACCACCTCGGCGTGGAAGCGCACGGTCACGAGGACATTCTTCTTGTCATATTCGGCCTGGGAGATTTCGACCTTGGGCAGACCCACAAAGGTGAAGTCATTGGTGTGGCCGGCTGACTCGCGTTCGGTGATGGCGCGGGCAAAGCTTTCGAAGACATCTTTTTCGAGCAGGTTCTTGAGGGTCTGCCGGTCGCCTTGCGCAAAGCCGGTGACAATCATCTCATAGGCCTGCTTGGCGCCTTCGAGGAAGGATTTGGGCGTGAAGCCTGGATCGGCTTCGTTGACGCTGCGCAGGCCTGCGGCGAGAACATCGTCGCCATGCGCGGCCTGTTCGATCTCGGCCTCGAGCTTGCGGGCGCGCCGTTCGTCATCGAGATCGGGGGCACGCGCAGTGCGTGGCAGGGGCACCACATTGTCGTCGCCGACAGCGGCCTTCTTTTCGGTCGGGGTGGAGCGGCTGCGATCGATCGGCGGACGTTCATTGCCAGTGCGTGTCCCCAGGACCGACCGCAGGCGGAACAGAACGAAGACGGCTACCACAATGGCGATAAGAGTGGGCAGATCGAGAAAATCGTCCATGAAATGATGCACCTAAAGCCTGGAGACGTCGAAAAAGTCGGATTTCGGCGCTCGCGAAGCGCCATGCTGGACCCTATATAAGCAAAGCTTTAGCCCAAAACCAGTTCACTATGGGGCGAGTTCCGTTTTTGCTGCGCCTTCAACGCTAACAAAGGATGACCCGGGTGGCCCGTTTCATTCCCATCGCTCTCCTCGCGCTGCCCCTGCTCGAGATCGCCATGTTCATCGTCGTCGGCCGGGCGATCGGCGTGCTGCCGACCTTGGCGCTGATCGTTCTGGCGGCAATCCTGGGCGGGCTATTGCTGCGCCAGCAAGGGTTGAGCGTGCTCAACCGCATGCGCACCAACATGAATTCGGGCACCCTGCCGGGTCAGACCTTGTTCGACGGCATGGTGCTGGGCGTCGCGGCACTGTTGCTGATCATCCCGGGATTCCTCGGCGATATCATTGCGCTGGTGCTGCTGATCCCGGCCGTGCGGTCCTGGCTCTATGAGAGATTGACCGCCGGCATGGTGGTCACCACCACGACGACAAGCTATCGCCGATATGACACTGCCGACGATAATGATCCCACCCCGCTCTCGGGGCCGCCAACCATCGATCTCGATGATGATGACTGGCAACGCAAACCCTGACGGGCCGCTCTTTGCTTGTCGCCAAGGGGCAAAAATGCTAGCCAGCGCGGCAAGAATAATCCGCTTTTCGGAAATAACGAGGACCTGATAATGGCTGATGAAACCCTGGGCGCCGCCGCGCCGCAGCCCGGCAATGCACCCAGCATGAACCTGGTGGGCCAGTATGTGCGCGACCTTTCGTTCGAGAACCCAGGCGCACCGGGTTCGATCATGGCCGGTGGCGGCAATCCGGCCTTCAACGTTTCCATTTCGGTGGGCGTCAAGAAACAGGCCGACGATCTCTATGCCGTCGAGTTGAACCTCAAGGCCCAGGCCAAGCGCGAAGAAACGCTGCTGTTCAACGTCGAGCTGGTTTATGGCGGCGTGTTCCGCATGAAGAACATCCCGGAAAACCAGATCAGCATGCTGCTGATGGTGGAATGCCCGCGCCTGATCTTCCCGTTTGCTCGCCAGGTTCTCGCCAGCGTGACCCAGCAGGGCGGCTTCCCGCCACTGATGATGGAGCCGGTCGACTTCCTCGCCATCTACCGCCAGAACCTTGCCGCGCTTGCGGCCAAGCAGCAGGCCGATGGTGGCGCCGCACCGGTGCCGACCGACAAGCCGAACTGATTTTTTTTGGTTTTGCCAAAACAGAAAAGCCCCGGGAGACCGGGGCTTTTTTTGTCAGTCGCGTCCATAGCCGGCGACAAACCGACGCGCAAGAAATCACTCGGCGGCGGGGCGCTCGTCATATTGGGTCCAGATGGCGCTGTCGCCCATCTTGGCGAGGAAGGCAAAATGGGCTTCTGCCTCGGCCGCGGTGACGCGGGAGGGCAGGGGCACCGGACGCGGCCGGGCCGGAACGCGCTGCAGGAGGGCGTCGGCGCCCTCATTGCCCGCATCGGCGATGAGGGCCAGGCTCACCTGCTTGCCACCGATCAGCTCGAGATAGACCTCGGCGAGGATCTCGCTGTCGAGCAGCGCGCCGTGCAGCGTGCGGCGGGAATTGTCGATGCCATAGTGCTTGCAGAGCGCATCGAGGCTGACGCGGGCGCCGGGGTGCTTCTTGCGCGCCACCATGACGGTGTCGATGACCTCGTTGGTCAGCCGCTCCCGACCGGCCTTTTGCAGTTCGGCATTGAGAAAGCCCATGTCGAAGGGCGCGTTGTGGATGACGAGCGTGCCATCTCCGATAAAGGCCAGGAAATCGTCGACCACAGCGTTGAACAGCGGCTTGTCCTTGAGGAACTCGTCGCTGAGCCCGTGCACGCGAAACGCCTCTTCGGGCATGGAGCGTTCGGGATTGATATAGACGTGGTGCGTCTTGCCCGACGGAATGTGGTTGATCAGCTCGACGCAGCCGATTTCAACGAGGCGATCGCCGTCGTTTGGGGAAAGGCCGGTGGTTTCGGTATCGAGGACGATTTCCCGGATCATGGCCTGGTCTTTTCTTTCAGCGTCTCGACCAAAGCCCTGACCTCTGCGTCGATGGTCTCGCGGGGCAGGGCTGTGTCGAAAAGATAATCGGCGCGAGCCTTCTTTTCGGCCTGCGGCATCTGCCGGGCAAGGATGGTGTCGAGCTTTTCCACGGTCATGCCCGGCCGCGCCAGGGCGCGCTCCCGCTGGATGGCCTCATCGACATGGGTGATGGCAATGGCGTCAAAGCCATAATCATGGCCGCTTTCGAAGAGCAGCGGCACTTCGACTGCAGCCATCTTTTCGCCCCGGCGCTCGGCAGCGGCGAGAAAATCTGCAATCGCGGCGCGCACCAGCGGATGCACCACCGCTTCGAGGCGCTTGAAACCGGAGGGATCGGCGGCAAGCCGTGCAGCGAGACGCTGGCGATCGATGACGCCGTTCTGGGTGACGCCGGGAAACAGGGCTTCCACGGGGGCGATTGCATCCCCGGCATAAAGCTCGGCCACGGCCGTATCGGCCGAAAAGACAGGAACCCCGGCCTTTTCAAACGCCGCGAGAAGAGTGGATTTTCCCGTGGCGATCGAGCCGGTTATGCCGATCCGCCACATGCTCAATGATCCAGCGTGGCTTCGACGCGCGCCCGCAAATTCGGAGTCACCTGGGGCTCGACACCGAACCAGGCGGCGAAACCGGGCACGGCCTGATGCAGCAACATGCCAAGCCCGTCGACAGTCTGCAGGCCATGCGCCCTTGCATCGGCCAGCAGCGGGGTAATCAGGGGCGTATAGACGATGTCGGTGACGAGGCAGCTCTTGGGCAGAAGGCCCATGTCGAGCCAATCAAAGCGCGTGCCGTGCATGCCGATCGCGCTGGTGTTGACCACGAGCCCGGTATGGGCAGCCAATCCGGCGAAATCATCAAAACCATGCGCCTCGAAAGGGCCCTCGATCTCTTCGACCAGGGCCTGGGCATTGGCGAGGGTGCGATTGAGCACATGCACCTTGCCGCCATTGCGACGGCGCAGCGCCACCAGCACGGCGCGTGCCGCTCCACCGGCCCCGATCACCACGGCGTCGTTGGGGCCATCGGACCAGCCTGGTGCCGCGGCATCGAGATTGCCCAAAAAGCCGAGATAATCGGTATTTCTGCCGAAGACCTTGCCGTCGCGCACCACCAGCGTGTTGACCGCGCCGATGGTTCGCGCCAGCGGATCGACCGCGTCGCAGAGCGCAAAGACCGCTTCCTTGTGCGGGATGGTGACATTGCCGCCAGAAAATTCGCCGCTGCGCAGACGCTCGAAAAAGGTCGGCAGATCGGCGGGAGCGACATCGATGGCCTCATAAGTGCCGTCAATGCCATGCTCGGCCAGCCAGGTTCCGTGGATAAGGGGCGAGCGGGAATGGGCAATGGGATGCCCGATAACGAAGGCTTTGATGGTCACGAGCGGGCCTGGGGGGACAAAAGTTCGGGCGCTATATCGCGCAAGGCGGCCAGAAGCGGGAGCAGCGGCAGGCCCAGAATGGTGAAATAATCGCCGGCAACGGTTTCGAAGAGCCGGATAGAGGGACCTTCGAGACGATAGCCGCCCACCGAGTGGAGCGCAGCCTCGCCTTCGAGATCAAGGACAATATCGCGTTCCTCGGGAGAAAAATCGCGCATGGTGAGCTCGGCCGTCTGGATATCGGACCAGATCAATTCGCCATTGCGCACCAGCGTCACCGCGGCATGAAGACGGTGGGTCTTGCCGCGCAGATGATCGAGCTGGGCTTCAGCGTCCGGGCGGTCGATCGGTTTGTGAAGCAGCTCGAGACCGAGGGCCAGGGTCTGGTCGGCGCCTATCACGAGAGCTCCGGGGTGCAGCGCGGAGACGGCTTCGGCCTTGTGCCGGGCCAGAAGAAGGGCAACGTCCCGACCATCGCCGCCGGCGTCCAAAGCGCCCGTTTCCAGTGCGCGTTCATCGATGGCGGCGGGTTGGGCGATGAAAGGCAATCCGGCCTTGTCCAGCAAGGCTTTGCGGGTTGCACTGCTTGAAGCAAGGATCAGCATGAGAGGAGTTTTTCCACACTGTCATCCCCATCTCAAGAGCCAATTGTGGGAATGACTCATAAGTTTGGGCCTTGGCCGGATTTGTTCGACCTGACCGCAAAACAGTCCACAAACGCCGTCGCAAGCCGTCGCGATGGCGCTGTGTGAATCTGTGGGGACAAGTGCCATAGCCCATGAGAGGTTATCAACTCGTTAAAATGCAATCTATTTTGGTCCCTTGACTCGGCGAAGCCTCAATTAACCTTTCGTTAATTCCCATTAAGGGGCAGGGAAATGGCGCGTTTGTCACAGGCGTTAATAGGGCGTTAACGATTACCTGCGCGCAAGTGTCACCGAGGGCCGAGATTGTGGAGGGCCGTGAATTGGCTCAAAACACCGCCATAATAATAGAGATACGAAGTTAGAAAGACTCTTTTGGGTTTTTGAAAGGTAGGCAGAGTGACCGAGGTGACCCCCAAGCCCATGCTCGAAACGGTGCTGGGACGCAAGCAGACCCGCCCCCCTGTGTGGATCATGCGCCAGGCAGGCCGCTATCTTCCCGAGTACCGCGAAGTGCGCCAGAAGGCCGGTGGCTTTCTCGAGCTGTGCTACACACCCGAGCTGGCAACCGAAGTGACGCTGCAGCCGCTTCGTCGATTCGACCTCGACGCAGCCATTCTGTTCTCGGACATTCTGGTCATTCCGGATGCGCTGGGACAGAAGGTTCGCTTCGAAGTGGGTGAAGGCCCGCTGCTCGAGCCCCTCGAGGCGAGTGCGGTGGAGCGGCTTGAACCCGCCAGGGCTGGGGAGCATTTGAAGCCGGTTCTGGAGACCGTGCGTCGGCTGCGTGCGGCGCTGCCCGCAAACAAGACCCTGATCGGCTTCTGTGGCGCTCCCTGGACGGTGGCGACCTATATGCTGAACGGGCGCGGCTCTCCCGATCAATGGGTTGCCCGTCGCTTTGCCCTCGAGCACCCCGAGGCTTTTGCCCGGCTGATGGATATTCTGGTTGAAACCAGCATCGACTATCTGGTCGCCCAATTCGAAGCAGGCGCCGATGTGGTGCAATTGTTTGAAAGCTGGGCGCTCAACCTCGACGAGGATGCCTTCGCGACCCAGGTGATCGGCCCCAATAAGCGCATCGTCGATGGCGTGCGGGCCCGTATTCCCAACGCGCCGATCATCGGCTTTCCGCGTGGTGCCGCCGGCAATCTGGCCCGGTTCGCCAGGGAAACCGGCGTCAACGTGCTCGGGATCGACTATGCAACGCCGCTCGACTTCGTGCGCTCGGCCTTGCCGCCCGAATTGACCGTGCAGGGCAATCTCGATCCGCTGCGCCTCGTCATCGGTGGCGAGGTCATGGAAAGCCGGGCCCGCGAGATCATCGCCGCGTTCTCGGATCGCCCGCATATCTTCAATCTCGGGCACGGCATTGTGCCGGAAACCCCGATCGCCCATGTCGAGCGGCTGATCGATCTGGTCAAGAACGGTTAGGAGCCCGGCCATGTATGAATGGGTCAAGGCGCTGCACGTCATTTCCGTCATCTCCTGGATGGCGGGCATGCTCTATCTGCCGCGATTGTTCGTCTATCACACCAAGGCCGAGATCGGCTCGGTGCAGTCTGAAACCTTCAAGGTCATGGAGCGTCGCCTGCTCCGCGCCATCACCACGCCGGCGATGATCGCGACCTGGCTCTTCGGGCTTGGCCTTGTGCATCTGGGTGGCGCCGACTGGAGCTCGGGCTGGACCTGGGCCAAGGCGCTTTTCGTGATCCTGCTCAGCGGGTGCCACGGCATGTTGGCGCGCCACCTCAAGGATTTCGCCAATGACCGGAACACCAAGCCGGAAAAGTACTTCCGCATGCTCAATGAGGTGCCGACCGTCCTGATGATCGGCATCGTCATCATGGTCATCGTGAAGCCGTTCTGATCTGTTTCACGTGAATCTGCCATTTCCGCCGTCGGTTTCTTTCTTGAAACCGACGGCGGAAAGCGTTACATGATTTGCATCTCGCATCTCTTCTAGGCGCGGCCATCCCTGTCGCTGCGCGGTGCAATCCCCCCTTTTTCTAGTCCCTTCCTTACCGATTTCCCTCAAGGGTCCATCGCCTACATGCAGAATATCAAGCTCAGCGAGCTCAAGGCCAAATCCCCGGCCGAATTGCTGGCGTTCGCCGAAGAACTCGAAGTCGAGAACGCTTCGACCATGCGCAAGCAAGAGTTGATGTTTGCCATCCTCAAGGAACTGGCAGCTCAGGACATCAACATTGTTGGTGAGGGTGTGGTCGAAGTTCTGCCAGATGGCTTTGGCTTCCTGCGCTCTCCCGACGCGAACTACCTTCCAGGGCCGGACGATATCTATGTCAGCCCCAGCCAGATCCGCCGCTTCGGCCTGCGGACCGGCGATACGGTCGAGGGCGAAATCCGCTCTCCCAAGGAAGGCGAGCGCTACTTCGCGCTGCTCAAAGTCAGCACCATTAACTTTGAAGATCCCGAAGCGGTTCGCCACAAGGTCAATTTCGACAACCTCACCCCGCTCTATCCCGAAGAGCGGCTGCGGATGGAAATGCCCGATCCGACACTGCGCGATCGTTCTGCGCGCCTGCTCGATCTGGTGGCTCCGCTCGGCAAGGGCCAGCGCGCCCTGATCGTTGCGCCTCCGCGTACCGGTAAGACCGTATTGTTGCAGAATATTGCACAATCTATCGCGACCAATCATCCCGAATGCTATCTCATCGTGCTCCTGATCGATGAGCGTCCGGAAGAAGTGACCGACATGCAGCGCTCCGTGCGCGGCGAAGTCATCTCCTCCACCTTTGACGAACCGGCGAGCCGCCACGTGCAGGTTGCCGAGATGGTCATCGAAAAGGCCAAGCGTCTCGTCGAGCACAAGCGCGACGTGGTCATCCTCCTCGATTCCATCACCCGTCTCGGCCGCGCCTATAACACCGTCGTTCCAAGCTCCGGCAAGGTACTGACCGGTGGTGTGGACGCCAACGCCCTGCAGCGCCCCAAGCGTTTCTTCGGCGCCGCGCGCAATATCGAAGACGGCGGTTCGCTGACCATCATCTCGACCGCGCTGATCGATACCGGCAGCCGCATGGACGAAGTGATCTTTGAAGAATTCAAGGGCACGGGTAACTCGGAAATCATCCTCGATCGCAAGGTGGCGGACAAGCGCATCTTCCCCGCGCTCGACATCACCAAGTCAGGCACCCGCAAGGAAGAACTGCTGGTCGAAGCCGACATCCTCAAGAAGATGTATGTGCTGCGCCGCATTCTCAATCCGATGGGCACGATCGATGCGATGGAATTCCTGGTCGACAAGGTCCGCCAGACCAAGACCAATTCCGATTTCTTCGACTCGATGAATACCTGATTCTGATCAGGTCCGAAGAGCCAATGCACGGCGATACAATCATGGCGCTGTCGTCGGGAAGTCTTCCCTCCGGCGTCGCAATCATCCGCCTCTCGGGCCCAGAGGTCCGGGAGGCGCTGTCGTTTCTGGCCGGCACTTTGCCGGAACCGCGTAAAATGGTGCTCCGCCGCATCGGCCAGCAGCGCCAACTCGACCAGGGGCTGGTCGCGTTCTTTCCCGGACCACAGAGCTTTACCGGCGAGGATTGCGCCGAACTGCATGTCCATGGCTCTCCTGCTGGCGTGAAGGCCATCCTCCGCGCTCTTGGAGAGCAGGGCCTGCGGCTCGCTGAAGCGGGCGAGTTCACCCGTCGCGCCTTCGAAAACGGCAAGTTGGACCTCGTCGCCGTAGAAGGCCTTGGCGATCTCCTCGGTGCGGAAACCGAAAAGCAGCGCCAGCAGGCGCTTGCCCGCTATGACGGCCGGCTGACCCAGGACATCGATGCCTGGCGGAACGCGCTCCTTGACCTCCGCGCCGAGATCGAAGCGCGCCTTGATTTTTCGGATGAAGGCGACGTCGCCGACGACCTCCCGCCGGACTTCCAGATCAAACTCGCAGCGCTCAAGACGGATCTGCAAGACGCTCTCGGCCGCATCGATAGCGGCCGTATTGTCCGCGAAGGGATCCGCGTCGCCCTGGCCGGCGCTCCAAATGCCGGCAAGTCTAGCCTTATCAATGCCCTGTCGCGCTCCGATGTGGCCATTGTTTCCGACGAAGCCGGCACGACCCGCGATGTGCGCGAAGTGCCGCTTGATATTGGCGGACAGCTCTTTGTCCTCCTCGATCTGGCCGGTCTGCGGGAGACAGAGAGCCGCGCAGAGGCCGAGGGCATCCGCCGCGCTGAACGCGAAATAGCGGATGCGGACATTGTGCTTTGGCTCGAAGCTCCGGATGCCGACCCCGTCGAACGCCCCCTGATCAATGGGCAGATCCTTGTCGTCGGGACCAAGACTGACCTCCTGCCATCCGCATCTGCCGATATCAAACTTTCGGCACAGACAGGGCAGGGGCTGGACAGTCTGGTTGACCGTCTGCGTATTATCGGCGAAAAGCTGGCCGGCGGGGAACCCGCACTTGTCAGCCATGAACGTGACCGAATTGCCCTGCAAGACGCGATCAGCGCCGTCCTCCAGGCGGAACATCAGCTGCACAATTGGGAGCTTGCGGCTGAGTCGCTGCGCCAGGCTTCGGCAAGTCTTGAACGACTGATTGGCCGGCTGGATGCCGAAAAGGTGCTTGATCGGCTGTTCGCCAGTTTCTGTATTGGAAAATGATTCACGTGAAACACTGATCCGCCGAAGAGGATGGATTCACGTGAAACATCGAATTGAAAAGACACACAGATGACCGATTATGCAGTCATTGTCGTTGGCGGCGGACATGCCGGTTGTGAAGCCGCAGCGGCGTCGGCCCGGCTTGGGGTTCCGACGGCGCTGATCACCCACAAATTTTCAACCATTGGCGAGATGAGCTGCAACCCGGCCATTGGCGGCCTGGGCAAGGGGCATCTTGTCCGCGAGATCGATGCACTCGATGGCCTGATGGGACGTGTCGCCGACCAGGCCGGCATCCAGTTCCGCGTGCTCAATCGGCGCAAGGGCCCGGCGGTGCGCGGCCCTCGCGCCCAGGCTGATCGCAAGCTCTATCGCGCTGCAATGCAGGCTGCGATTTCGACACAGCCAAATCTCGATGTCATCGAGGGGGAAGTCGACGACCTCGAAGTGAACAATGGTCACATCACCGGCGTGGTCCTCCTCGATGGCCGTCGCTACTCAACCACCGCCGTGGTTCTGACCACCGGGACCTTCTTGCGCGGCCTGATCCACAGCGGCGATCACAGCTATCCGGCAGGGCGGATCGGCGAGAAGCCGGTGCTCGGTTTGTCCAAGCGCCTGGAGAATCTTGGCCTCACTCTGGGCCGTCTGAAAACCGGGACACCTGCGCGGCTCGATCGCGACAGCATTGATTATTCCGTGCTCGAAGAGCAGCCAGGCGATACGCCCCCCGAGCCGTTCTCCATGCTGACCGAGGCCATCACGACCTCGCAAGTGTCGTGCCACATCACGCGCACCACGGCTGGAACCCACGCCATCATTGCCGCGAATGTCCATCGATCGGCGATGTACTCCGGGCGCATTCAGTCACGCGGTCCGCGCTACTGCCCGTCCATCGAAGACAAGATCATTCGCTTTGCCGATCGCGACAGTCATCAGATTTTTCTGGAGCCTGAGGGGCTGAACGACCAGACGGTTTATCCCAATGGCGTGTCGACCTCGCTGCCGGCAGAGGTGCAGGACGAGTTCCTGCGCTCCATGCCTGGGCTCGAAAATGTTCGCATCATCCAGCATGGCTATGCCATCGAATATGATTATGTCGATCCGCGCGAACTACGCCCGACGCTGGAAATGAAAAAGCTCCCGGGCCTCTACCTTGCCGGCCAGATCAATGGCACAACCGGGTATGAGGAGGCTGGCGCGCAAGGCTTGTTAGCGGGCGCCAACGCAGCGCTGGCGGGGCAGGGCGCAGCGCCGATGATCCTCTCCCGGACCGAAAGCTATCTCGGCGTGATGGTGGATGATCTCGTTACCCGTGGCGTGAGCGAGCCCTATCGCATGTTCACCTCCCGCGCAGAGTTCCGTCTTCACTTGCGAGCAGACAATGCCGACCAGCGTCTGACGCCACTCGGCATCGAGCACGGCCTTGTCGGTGAGGAGCGGCACGCCCATTTTGCCGCGAAGCACTCGCGCCTCGAAGCCGGCCGCCAAATTTTGCACGAAGCGGTTGCGTCTCCCAGCGAAGCGCGCAAGGCTGGCATCATGGTCAATGAAGACGGCAAGCGGCGGACAGCCTTCGATCTCCTGTCCTATCCAGATATGAACATGGATGTGCTGACCAAGCTGTGGCCGCAGCTTGAAAAAATCGACACCGACATAGCTGACCAGCTTTCGATTGATGCCCAATACGCCGTCTATCTCGATCGCCAGAAGGCCGATATTGAAAGCATGCGTCGGGACGAACAGAGGCGGATTCCAGATGACATCGACTATGATGTCATCAATGGGCTCTCCAATGAGATGCGCCAGAAATTGACGCAGTTCAGGCCGCAAACCATTGCCCAGGCCCAGGCGCTAGATGGGATGACGCCGGCTGCGTTGACACTGCTTCTGGCTGTCATCAAGCGCGGCGATCTGCGCAGGGCGAGTTAATGTCCAATATCGATTTGATTGCGCCTTACGCTGCATATTTCGCGCGTCCGGCGGCCGATGTGGCGCGAGATCTGGAATCCTATGCCAATCTATTGCGGAAGTGGCAGGCCGTACAGAATCTTGTTTCACGTGAAACACTGGGTCAGGTCTGGGAGCGTCACTTCGTTGACAGCCTCCAGGCTCTAAAACTTGTGCGTGGAGAAGATCGCAATTTCCTGGATTTCGGCAGTGGCGGCGGCTTCCCTGCCTTGCCAATGGCTATAGCCTGCAAGGGGAGCGATCGGAGGTTCGTCTTGATTGAGCCGACGGCTCGCAAGGTGAGCTTCCTGAGGACGGTGTCGCGCGAACTTGGGCTTAATGTTGAGGTTATCGGCCGGCGCAGCGACCAGATTGATTCACGTGAAACACAAGTTCCCGACGTGATTACCTCACGTGCCTTGGCGGCCCTACCGCAATTGTGCAGCTGGATGGCCCCCTTTTTTGGTGCCAGTAGCCGTGCTGTGCTCCACAAGGGGCGGGAACATGTTGAAGAGTTGCGCGAAACAAGTGTGCTGTGGAACTACGACGTGTTAATAGACAAGAGCGATACCGATCCCGGTGGCGTGATCCTGACACTGCAGAATTTGTCTGCAAAATCATAGCGTTAGGTTCATTTCCTCTTAGGTCGTGATTCCCTGTCGTACTCTGGCGACAATAGCGGAGGCCTGCTTTGGCACCTCGTATTCTGACTCTGGCCAATCAAAAAGGCGGCGTGGGCAAAACGACGACGGCGATCAACCTCGCTACGGCTCTTGCAGCCATTGGCGAACGTGTGTTGATCGTGGACCTCGATCCGCAAGGCAATGCTTCTACCGGCCTGGGTATTTCGCGTACCGACCGCGAAATTTCGGCTTATGATGTGCTCGTGGGGGAGGCCAGCGTCGCCGAAGCCGCGATCATGACCAGCGTGCCCAATGTCGCCATTGTCCCGTCAACCATGGATTTGCTCGGGGTTGAGCTGACGATTGCCGGTCATGGCGATCGTGCCTTCAAATTGCGTGACGCCTTCAAGCAGATCAGTGAGTTACAGATCAATGAGAAGGCGGTGAGCTATATCCTCATTGACTGTCCGCCGTCGCTCAATCTCTTGACGATCAACTCTCTCGTGGCCGCCGACGCAGTACTCGTCCCGCTGCAGTGCGAGTTCTTTGCGCTCGAGGGTCTCAGCCAATTGCTTCAAACGATTGAACAGATCCGCTCGACCCTCAATCCACGCCTCTCTATCCAGGGCGTGGTGATGACCATGTTCGACAAGCGCAACAATCTTTCGGAACAGGTTCTGAATGACGTACGCAGCGAAATGGGCGATCTTGTCTACGACACCGTCATTCCTAGGAATGTTCGGCTGAGCGAGGCCCCCTCTTACGGGAAGCCTGCACTGCTGTATGATCTGAAATGTGCGGGTAGCCAGGCCTATCTGCGTCTAGCCACTGAAGTCATCCGCCGCGAGCGGCGCTTAAACGCAGCGTAGGAGCCCCCAGATGAACGACAAGCCGACACGTTTGGGCCGTGGTCTCGCCGCGCTGATCGGAGACATGGCCACCCTCGAGGGTGCGCGCGTCACCGAATCGGGATCCGGCAGCAAGAAGCTACCCGTCGAATTCATTATCGCCAACCGCGCCAATCCGCGGCGAACCTTTGACCCCGAGCAGCTCGAAGAGCTGGCGAACTCCATTCGGGAAAAAGGGGTGATGTCTCCCCTACTGGTGCGACCCACCGATGACCCGAATATTTTCGAATTGATCGCCGGCGAACGCCGCTGGCGGGCCTCGCAAATGGCCGGGCTGCACGATGTGCCGGTGATCGTCCGTGAGGTCGATGACAAGGAAGCGCTTGAGCTCGCCATTATCGAGAACGTCCAGCGCGCCGATCTCAATGCACTCGAAGAAGCCATGGGCTATGGGCAGCTGATCGAGCAGTTCGACTATACCCAGCAGGATCTCGCCCAGGTGATCGGCAAGAGCCGGTCGCATGTGGCCAACACTTTGCGCCTGCTAAAGCTCCCGGAGGATGTCCGGAGCATGGTGGCAAGCGGCACTTTGTCCGCGGGACACGCCCGGACGCTGATTACAACGGAAGACCCTGGCCATTTGGCTCGCCAGATCATCGACCGTGGACTATCGGTTCGCGAGGCGGAGGCGCTGAGCCAGCAGCGCGAACCCGTTCGCCCCAAGCCGCGGGAAGAGACTTCTCGGGACGCTGACACAGTGGCGCTTGAGCGCCGCCTGTCGGATGCGCTAGGGCTATCGGTCTCCCTCAACCACTCCGAAAAGGGTGGCAAGGTGGAAATCCGCTACAAGACGCTCGAACAGCTGGACAACATTTGTGGAAAGCTCACCGGCCAAGTTCACTAACCAGCGTTTCACGTGAAACGTTGGCTAGTGCGTAGCGGCCTGCATGCAGAGCGCGAGCGTCGTCCGGCGCAAGATCGTTTCGGCGAGGACGGGCTTGCGGCGGCTGTCGCTGGTGGCGTTGAGCAGTCGCTCGGTGGCGTTGGCCAAAGCCGGCTCCGACCAGAGCCGCAATTGCTGCTCCAGATTGCCAATTCTCGAGAAATGCGGCTTAGGCTTTACCGCTTCGAGCACGGCTCGCGGTGATTTGCCGTTATCGACCTCGACGCGCCACCGACGCAGATTGGCAAAATGATTGGCCAGCATGGCCAGCAATTGTTGCGGGTTCACCGAGGCCGCCAACGCCCGGTTAAGGGCCATCTCCAGCTTCTCCGCATGACCGCCGCCTGAGGAATCGAGGATCGCGTCGATGGCCAGGGCGCCATTGTCGGCACATAGGAGCAGCACGTCTTCGCGCGTCAGACTCTTGCTGGCAGCTGCAAACAGCGTCAGTTTTTCGAGTTCGCGACGCGTTATCTCGCGGTCATTGCCCAAAATATCGCGCAGTGTCGGGATGACATCGGCGTCGGCGCGAATGCCCTGCTGATTGAACGTGTCCCGCATCAAATTGGCGAGCGTCTCATCGCTATCGGGATAGCAGGGCAGGGCGCGGCCGAGCTTGGCCGATTCCACCAGTGCCCGCAGGGCATCGCGTGGCGTCAGATTTCCCGCCTCGAGAATGATTGCAGCCCCGCCGGGGTCATCCCTGAGTTCGGTCAGCGGCATCACCAGCGCCTTGCTGGCATTGCGCACGCGGATGATACGCTTGCCGCCAAAGAGGGAAACGCTCCGCGCCTCCAGCATCAGGCGCCCGGGCTCGGCATCGAGCTCGGGGCCGTCGAAAATGGTCAGGCTTGCAGAGGCCGGGTCATTGCCGCTCAGCTGTCGGATCAGGCGCTCCGCCGTTTCGCGGACCAATCCACCATCGGTTCCATAGGCTAGGAAAATACCCTCGGAGATATCGGGCCGCACGAGAAATCGCGCGACCTCATGAGCCTTGAGCGCTGTCATCAGTGCGCCAGTGAACCGTAAACGGCAAGCCGCAGGGATTCTGCCAGCGCCTTTGCGGCGCGCTCGAGCGCCTCGGTCTCTGCAGCGCGCTCGGCCAGGACCTGCCCATCTCGGTTAAATTGTGCCGTGGCGGTGCGTGTGAGCCGCACAGGGGCGCGGCCGCTCTGGTCGCGGTAGGTAATGGTGAGATCGCCGATGACCCGAGCTTCATGAAGCTTGTTCGGGTTCGCCGTCTGGCTCAGGAAAGCGGCATTTACCTCAGGCCTGACGGAGATATTGACGAGCGGCGCGTCGGGCCGTGTGGACTTGCCCAGGCGGAACGACAGCTCCTGATAGACGATCTGCTCGAGGCGCGTGTTTGGCGCCGCATAGGCCAGCTGCAGCTGCGCTGCTTCCGCCTGCCGACCCGAGTGGAGCGGCTGGAAGGAGCAGGCGCTCACAGCCACTCCCCCGGCGAGGGAGAGGGCGATGAGCGCGATGCGAGCGGGCCTAAATAACGACATTGACGATCCTGTTCGGTACGACGACGATCTTCTTGGGCGCCTTGCCTTCCAGAATGCGGACAATCTCGTCCAGTGACAAGACCAGCTTCGCGACTTCGGCCGCAGGCGTGTCCTTGGGCACCGAAATTTCGGCCCGGCGCTTGCCGTTGATCTGGATCGGCATGGTGACTTCGTCGTCCACCAGCATGGCTGGATCGACGTCCGGCCAGGCGGCATCAGCTACGAGGCCGGATTTGCCCAGGACCTGCCAGCAGGTCTCGGCCAGATGCGGCATCATTGGGGAAAGCAGCTGGATGAGGCTCGCGACACCGTCCGCAAGGGTGGTTTTCTGCGCCGCGCCCAGGCCATTTCCCTTGCCCGCGGCCTTGATGAGGGCATTGCTCAGTTCATAGATCTGAGCGACGGCGCGGTTGAAGCGCAGCCCTTCAATATCCTGTGCGATGCCATGGACCGAGCGATGGACGATCTTGCGCAGGGCAAGCGCCTCGTTGTCGTCGTTTTCTGCAACAGTCTCGGAAGACTGTGCATTGACGATGTCCAATGTGTCATGGACCAGCCGCCAGATACGCTGCTGGAAGCGGCTTGCACCCTCGACGCCCGATTCGGTCCACTGCACGTCCCGCTCGGGAGGGGAGTCGGACAGCATGAACCAGCGGGCAGTATCGGCGCCATAGGTGGCGACGATCTCGTCGGGATCGACGACGTTCTTCTTGGACTTGCTCATCTTTTCGACGGAGCCGATCCGGATCGGCGCGCCGGTCTGGATGTGTCGGGCGGTGCGGGTGTCACCTTCGCTTTCGACCACGATTTCGGTGGGATTGACCCATTCGCCCGCCTCGGACTTGTAGGTCTCGTGGGTCACCATGCCCTGGGTGAAGAGACCCTTGAAGGGCTCGTCGATGCCGACATGGCCCGTCGCCTTCATGGCGCGGGTGAAGAAGCGCGAGTAGAGCAGGTGCAGGATCGCATGCTCCACGCCGCCGATATACTGATCGACCGGCAGCCACCGATTGGCCACGTCGGGGATTGTGGGGGTCTCGGCATCGGGCGCGGTAAAGCGGGCAAAATACCAGGAGCTGTCCACGAACGTGTCCATGGTGTCCGTCTCGCGACGGGCCGCGCCGCCGCATTGCGGGCAATTGACGTGCTTCCAGCTCGGATGGTGGTCAAGGGCGTTGCCCGGTTTGTCGAAACTGACATCGTCCGGCAGGACGACGGGCAGGTCCTTCTTGGGCACGGGAACCGTGCCGCAGACCTCGCAATGGATCACCGGGATGGGGCAGCCCCAATAGCGCTGGCGGGAAATGCCCCAGTCGCGCAGGCGGTAATTGACTTCTACATGGCCCTGGGCCTTGCCATCGACCGTGCGCGCGCCAAAAAACTCGCCGATCTTCTGCTTGGCCGCATCGATCGACAGACCATCGAGGAAGCCCGAATTGAAGATGTTGCCAGTGTCAACATAGGCTTCGGTGCCGATTTCGAAGGTTTGCGCATCCGCGCCTGGCGGCAGCACGACGGGCGTAACCGAAAGGCCGTATTTACGGGCCAGATCCAGATCGCGCTGGTCATGGGCCGGGCAGCCGAAAATGGCGCCGGTGCCGTAATCCATGAGGATGAAATTGGCGACATAGACGGGCAGCGTCTCACCCTCGATGACGGGGTGCTTTACCCGCAGGCCCGTGTCAAAACCCTGCTTTTCGGCCTTTTCCAGAGTTTCGGTGGCGGTGCCGTGGCGATGGCACTCGGCGACGAACTCGGCCAGGCCGGCATTGTCCGCAGCCAGCGCCGTGGTCAGCGGATGGTCGGGCGAAAGGCCGACAAAGGACGCGCCGAAAATGGTGTCGGGACGCGTGGTGAAGACGTCGATGCTGGTCGCATCGGTCTTTTCGCTTGGGACCAGTTCGAACAGCAGGCGCAGGCCTTCGGACTTGCCGATCCAGTTGCGCTGCATGGTACGCACCTTCTCGGGCCATTCGGTCAGCGTATCGAGCGCTTCGAGCAGGTCTTCGGCATAGTCGGAGATCTTGAAGAACCACTGCGTCAGCTCGCGCTGCTCGACCGGAGCGCCCGAGCGCCAGCCCTTGCCGTCGATGACCTGCTCATTGGCGAGCACGGTCATGTCCACCGGGTCCCAATTGACCTTGGAGCTCTTGCGGGTGATCAGCCCGGCCTCGAGCATGTCGAGGAACATGGCCTGCTGGTGGCGGTAATAGGAGGGATCGCAGGTGGCGATCTCGCGCGTCCAGTCGATGGAGAGGCCCATCGACTTGAGCTGGGCCTTCATGGCCTCGATGTTCTGGTGGGTCCAGGTTCCCGGGTGGGTCTTGCGCTCGATAGCGGCATTTTCCGCCGGCAGGCCGAAGGCGTCCCAGCCCATGGGATGCAGCACGTTCTTGCCGCGGGCACGATGATAGCGCGCGACGACGTCGCCCATGGCGTAATTGCGCACATGGCCCATGTGGATGCGGCCGGACGGGTAGGGAAACATCTCGAGGACGTAGTAGGGCTCGCGCGGGTCGTCATTGGCGGTGACGAAGCTCTTTGCGTCTTCCCACACCTTCTGCCATTTCGGTTCGCTTTCGCGCGGATTGTAGCGTTCGCCGCTCACTGTTCTCGTCCTTGCAAGATTAGCGTCGCTGCGGCGCAAAAGAGCGGCACAGCTTGCGTTTTTTGGGGTATTTGGCTACCGGGACCATCACCAGAAATCCCCTCCAAGGTCAACAGAAACGGGGCCGTGTCATGGCCGACAAGCAGGCAGACAGTTTCACGCGGGCGAAAACAGCGCTCGCCTCCATCAATGGCCGGGTTGAAAAAGCACGCCGCCGCTTTGGCGCGCCGCCGGACCATGTCCAATTGGTGGCGGTTTCCAAGACTTTCGACGCTGGGCAGATCGAGCCTTTCCTTGCGGCGGGGCAAAGAGTGTTCGGAGAAAACCGGGTTCAGGAAGCCAAGGACAAATGGCCGGACCTGCGCGAGCGCTACCCGGATCTGGAATTGCACCTGATCGGACCGCTGCAAACCAACAAGGCCCGCGAGGCCGTTGCGCTGTTCGATGTGATCCAGAGCGTCGACCGCGACAAGCTGGCGGGTGTGCTGGCGAGTGAAATGGAACGGGCCGGCAAGCGTCTTCCCTGTTTCGTCCAGGTCAATATTGGGGGAGAGACGCAAAAGGCGGGCATTCCGATCGATGAGGCGGTCGCCTTTGTCGAGCGATGCCGATCCGAGCACGGCCTCGATATTGTTGGACTGATGTGCATTCCGCCCGATGGCGTTCCGGCGGGGCCGTATTTTGCCCAATTGGCCGCCTTGGCGAGAACGGCCGGCGTCACCGGAATTTCCATGGGCATGAGCGGAGATTTCGAAACCGCTATCGCCATGGGCGCCACCCATGTGCGGGTGGGTTCGGCGCTGTTCGGCAAGCGTTGATCGTAATTTCGCCATTCCGGTCAGTCATATAGCTGACGAAGCGTGCTGGCGGCGAGGCGTTCGACAGACGGCCCGGTCAGAAAGACCGGGGATTTCCGGCGGTGCGGCTTCTGATCTGGTTTGCAACTTTTCCACGGGAGACACGTTGCTATCAGTCGAATAACGCCGATGTGATTGGCCGGCCTAAACGCAGTCGCAATGATGTGACCTTGGTCGACCAAAGCTATTGACCGGAGAACCTTATGAACAAGCGACGCATCCTTGTTGTGGACGACGACGCGGATCTTCGTGAAACCCTGGTCGAGCAATTGCGAGGGCAAGCCGAGTTCGAGATCTACGAGGCCGGCACTGCCAACGACGCGCTCAAAGCGCTGCGCGAGAACAATATTGAATTGACCATCCTTGATGTCGGGCTGCCGGACATGGATGGGCGCGAAGCCGTTAAAATCATGCGCGAAGAGGGGATCCGAAGCCCCGTGCTGATGCTGACCGGCCATGACAGCGAGGCCGACGAGATCAAGGGCCTCGAATCAGGTGCCAATGACTACCTGACCAAACCCTTCCGCTTCCCGGTTCTCCTGGCGCGTATCAACGCGGCACTGCGCCAGCACGACCAGAGCGAGGATGCGGTCTTCACCATCGGTCAATACAGCTTTCAGCCGGCCGCCAAGGTGCTGGAGACCAATGATGGCATAAAGGTGCGCCTGACCGACAAGGAAACGTCGATCCTGAAGTATCTTTACCGCCAGGGCCCCAAGACCATTACACGCGACGTCCTCCTCAAGGAGGTCTGGGGCTATAATAACCGGGTGACCACCCATACGCTGGAAACCCACATCTACCGGCTGCGCCAGAAGATCGAGCGCGATCCCTCCAATGCCCGTCTCCTCGTGACGGAAGATGGTGGTTATCGTCTTGTCCCCTGATCGGGACAAAGAGGTTCAACAGCGGATCGAACTGCCCTATAGGAATTGAGTTGACCCCGCCGGAGCGGCATCCGGCGGGCGGGCGCAGTTGGGTCTGACGAATGAGAATGGACGATGCAGCCGCTGTCCTCGGGCGGGCTGACTTCTTCGATATGTGCACGGACGAACAGCGCGCCATGCTGGGCTTTGCCAGTGATCGGCAGCGCGTTGATGCCGATGAAGTCGTCTACAAGGCTGGCGACGTCCCCAAGGGCGCCTATGTGCTGATCTCAGGCACGCTCAAGGCGCGGCATGAGGGTCCGGAAGCCGGCAAGCCCTACGCCCTGTCCGAGCCGGGCAGTGTCATCTCTCCCACAGCTCTCATTCTCGACAAGCCGCGACCGGTGACGATTACCGCCGTTACCGATTGCGAGTTGTTGTTCGTTCCCCGTACGGCGTTTCTCAAGCTGTTGCGCAACTACCCCGACCTGGCCCAGAAGGCCGTGCAGCGGGTGGAGCGGGAGCTCAATTCCTATCTGAACGCCCTCGATCCCCTCCGCCGCAAGATGAAAGGCCGCTAAGGCCCTATGGCCGCGTGAAACGCGCGATGACCGGGACGTGGTCGGACGGCTTGTCGGTCCAGCCGCGGGCAGGTCGGATGATTTCTGCGGCAATGCAATGTTCGGCCACATCGGGCGTGGCCCAGATATGGTCGAGGCGCCGGCCGCGATCGGATTTTTCCCAATCGAGCCCGCGATAGCTCCACCAACTATAGATTTTCTGGTCATAGGGCACGTGCTTGCGCACGAGGTCGACCCAGCCAGGTCCGCCCGTCAGCAGGGCGTCGAGCGCCTCGGTCTCGATCGGGGTGTGGCTGATGACCTTGAGCAATTGCTTGTGGCTCCAGACGTCATTTTCATGCGGGGCGATGTTGAAATCGCCGGCAATCAACTGGCCGCGCGAGAACATCGGCTCGCCGAACCAGGATTTCAGCTCGTCGAGGAAACCCAGCTTGTGCTTGAATTTGGGGTTGATCTCCGGGTCAGGCTCGTCGCCGCCGGCCGGGATGTAGAAATTGTGCAGGGTGAGGGGACCATGCCCGATGTCCACCAAGGCCGAGATGTGGCGTGATTCGGGGATTTCGCAGAACACCCGGCTGGAAATATCGGTCAGCGGAAATTCCGAGACAATGGCGACGCCGTGATAGCCCTTTTGCCCATGCACGGCCATGTGCGGATAGCCGGCCTCGATAAAGGCGTTCCGCGGGAACTGGTCATTGGTGCATTTGATCTCCTGCAGCATCAGCACGTCAGGCTGATATTGGGCCAGGAAATCGAGCACCATGCCGATGCGCAGGCGAACCGAATTGATGTTCCAGGTGACGACGGAAAGGGTCATTGCGGATCCGCTATGAAAGAGGCGACGGGCATGGCCTTCTTATCACCAAGCAGGCTTGCCGGGTAAAGCCGGAAATGGCTGGGTGCGGACAGGGTGTGTCAGCAGGGTTCGTCCTCGGGCAGGCGCTGGGGGTATCGCGGACGTTTCACGTGAATCAGGCATAAGAAAACCCGGCGCCAATGAAGGAGCCGGGTTCGCAGACTTCAGTGACCCGCCCGGAGGCTGGCCAGCAAATCTTATTCGCTCTTGGCTTCGCCTTCAGCGGCAGCCTGGGCGGCGGCGGCAGCAGCGGCTGCTGCGGCTTCCGCGTCCTTGGCAGCCTGCTCAGCGGCAAATGCCTCGGCAGCAGCGATCTTCTCGGCTTCGCGGGCTTCCTTGGCGGCGTGAGCGGCAGTGCGCTCGGACGCTTCGATCTTGCGGGTACGCGAATTGGTCGATTCGAAAATACGAGCCGACTTACCGCGACGATCGCGCAGATAGTAAAGCTTGGCGCGACGGACCTTACCGCGCTTGATCACTTCGACCGAAGCAACGTTCGGGGAGTAGATGGGGAACACGCGTTCCACGCCTTCGCCGTACGAAATCTTGCGCACGGTGAAGCTTTCCATAATGCCGCCGCCGGAGCGGGCGATCACGACGCCTTCATAGGCCTGGAGGCGTTCCTTGTCGCCTTCGCGGATCTTGACCCACACCTTGACGGTATCGCCATGGGTGAAGTCAGGAAGCTGGCGCTTGGCGGAGAGGGCGGCAACCTGCTCGGCCTCGATCTGTTCGATAATGCTGCTCATTGTCGATCCGTTCTGATCTTTTCTCAGGGGTGATTGCAGGGCTCTTTGCAGGGCCCGCCACCCGGTCTTGGTTGATAACGGAGGGTCGTCTTTTTCTTCTTGCCGCGGACCAGCTCCGAATTGCCGGTCACACGAATGGGCGGCTCATAGGCGAAATCACGCCAAGAGTCCAGCCTTGGCGGGCCATTTGCCGCCTCGCCATTGCAATCAGCGCGATTTGGGCCTGGACGCGGTGGGTTGAACCCTGGCGAAGAGGTCGGGGCGCCGTTCCCGGGTCAGGGCGAGGGATTGTTCCTGGCGCCAGCGGGCGATCTTGCCGTGGTCGCCCGATGTCAGCACGGCCGGAATCTGGCGATCCTCGAAACTTTGCGGGCGCGTATATTGGGGATATTCCAGCAGCCCGTTTTCAAAGCTTTCCTCGTCGCGGCTGTCGAGCGCGCCCAGGACGCCGGGGATCAGCCGCACGACGGCCTCCAGCAGCACCATGGCGGCCACTTCGCCGCCGGCCAGCACATAGTCGCCGATCGAGATCTCCTCGAGCTGGCGGGCCTCTATGACGCGCTGGTCGACACCCTCAAATCGCCCGCAGACGATGACCGCGCCGGGCCCGACGGCGAGCTGGTGCGCGCGTTCCTGGGTCAGCGGTTTTCCGCGCGGCGACATCAGAATGCGCGGGCGCGGGTCATTTTCGGGCGCGACACTGTCGATGGCCCTGGCCAGAATATCGGGCTTGAGCACCATGCCGGCGCCCCCGCCGGAAGGCGTATCATCCACTGTGCGATGCCGGTCGGTGGCAAAATCGCGCAATTGGTTGGCCTTGAGCGACCAGAGGCCGTCAGCCATGCCCCGGCCCAGCACCGAGGCGCCAAGGGGCCCGGGAAACAGTTCGGGGAACAGGGTGATAATGTCTGCCGAAAAGATCACGCCGGCTCTTCCTCGCCAGGATCCGCGTCGAGCGGCGGGGAGATCACGAGATAGCCTTTGTCGATGTGGATCGAGGGCACCACGGCCTTGGTGAAGGGATAAAGAAAGGTGTCGCCAGAGCGCGGGTCGCGCACTTCGAGCAGATCGCCGGCGCCGAAATTAGGCAGGGCGGAGACGGCGCCGATGCTGACCCCGTTCTCGAGGCGCGCATCGAGGCCGATCAGATCGGCATGGTAGAAATCGTCCTCGTCTTCCGGTTCGGGCAGACGCTCGCGGGCAATGAACAGGCTGACGCCATTCAGCGCTTCGGCGGCATCGCGATCCCGGATGCCCTTGAGGCGGGCGACGAGTACGTTCTTGCCCAGCCGCGCGGCTTCAATGGTGACAATCAGCCCGGGACGGTCCGTCTCGAGCGGTCCATAATCGGCAAGTCCTTCGGGCTCACCCGTGAACGAGGTGATGCGCACTTCGCCCTTGATACCGTGGGCGGCGCCGATCTTGCCCATCAATATGCGGTTCTGTCCCGGTGCCATGGCTTGTTTTCCTGTTCTGGGGGGCATTCCTTTAGCAGGAGCGCGCCCGAGGGGGAATGTGGAACCTTGCAGGCCCGACATGCCTTTCTCACTGCAAACGATAAAGGAGCGTCACATGTCCCAGATTCTGACCGATCGGCAGGCCATTCGCGAATGGGCCGAAGCCCGCGGCGGCAATCCGATGCTGATGGATGTGCCCGATGGCAGCAGCATGCGGACGGTCCTGCAGCTGACATTCGGGCAATATGCGCTCAATGCCACCGGCAATGAGGGCCCCGATCGCGTCGATGGATATCAATTGGTCAGTTGGGAAGAATGGTTCTCTGCCCTCGAAAAGGGCGATCTTGCCATTGAAGTCTCGGATGATCCCGCCGGCGGCAACGAGGCCGAATTCACCTTCGTGCCGCGCGACAAGGGACCGGAACTCTAGTGGAAAGGTTTTAGAGCCCGCCCATCTTGCAGAGCAGGTTCCATTCCTCCTCGGAGACTTTTGACACCGAGAGGCGGGAGAGCTTGACCAGTTCGAGCTCGGTCAGGTCAGGCGTCGCCTTGATTTCGGCCAGGGTCACTGGGCGCGGAAAAGGCTTTACCGCCTCGACATCGACGCACTCCCAGACCACTTCGCCCTTGGCGTTGAGGTCTGCGGTCGTATCGGGGTGGGCGGGAACCACTATTCTCATGATCCCCACAATCTCCTTGCCGATATTGGAGTGATAGAAGAAGGCGAGATCGCCCACTTCCATCGCCTTCATATTGTTGCGCGCCGCGTAATTTCGCACGCCATGCCACTCTTCGGCCTCGCCCCTGGCTGTCTTGGCGACGAGGTCCTCGAAGGAAAAGACGTCCGGCTCGGACTTCATCAGCCAATAGGCCATGGATCAGAACTCCACGCCGGTGGTGTTGATGGCCACGCGCCAGCGCTTGACTTCATAGCTGGCAAAGACGCCTGCGGACACGAATGGATCTGCCGCCGCCATCTGCTCGGCTTCCTGCAGGCTGTCGGCTTCGAAAATCACGATGGAGCCTTCCGGCTTTTCGTCGGCATCCAGGAGGGCGCCAGCAAAGACCAGTTTCTTGCCCAGGCTATTGAGATGGTCGAGATGGACCGGGCGGGTATCGAGCCGGGTCTGCAGCGCGCCGGGCGCATCCTTGGCAATCATGGCATAGAGCATTTTCAGTGTTCCCTCTTGAGCGGACGGGACATCAGCCCCGCAACAATGGTGGCAATGTCGGCGCGTCCGGCGACGAAGGCGTCGACGGCGTCGATCAGCGGCGCATCGACGGAAAGGCTTTTCGCCAGCGCGGCGGCAACGGGGGCGGTGGCGACGCCTTCAGCCAGCTTTGCCCCACCGGCGAGGATATCCTCGGTGCGCCGACCGGCGCCGAGCGCCATGCCGAATTGATAGTTTCGCGACTGGACCGAGGTGCAGGTGAGGGTGAGGTCGCCCAGACCGGCAAGGCCGGTCAGCGTATGGGCCGACCCGCCCATGGCGGCGACCATGCGGGCCATTTCGGCATAGCCTCGGGCAATCAGGGCCGAGCGGGCCGAGGCGCCGAGACCAGCGCCTTCCACAGCCCCGCAGGCCAGGGCGTAGACATTTTTGAGGGCGCCCGCAATTTCGACGCCGATGCGATCATCGGCGGCATAGGGGCGGAAGCTTGGACCGGCGAGGGCGGCTGCAAGATCGGAGGTCGCATCGGCATCGTCCCCGGCAAGGGTGACGGCGGTCGGCCGGCCAGCCGCGACATCGGCGGCAAAACTCGGGCCGGACAGCACATAGGGGATGGCCGGCGCCATGTCGGTCAGGATTTCGCTCTGGCGGGCGAGCGTTCCCGTTTCCAGCCCCTTGGCCGACAGGACAACCGGCTTTTGGGCGAGCAACTGAATGTCGAGCGTATCCAGCACGGTCCGTGTCGCCTGGGCGGGAACCGCGAGGATGAAGAAATCCGCCGGGACCGCTTCGCTCGTCCCCCTGATTCGCTCCGACAGAGGCAGGCCGGGCAGGGCACTTTCATTGGTGTGGCCGGCATTGAGCGCGGCAGCGCGCTCGGGCGTCCGCATGACGAGGTGGACGGTGCGGCCGGCCATGGCCGCGGCCTGGGCGAGGGCGGTGCCCCACGCGCCGGCTCCGATCACGCAGACACTCTCAAGCGGCATCGGGGTTCACATTCATATCAGGGTCATCGAGCGGCCAGCGCGGGCGGGCGGCGACGGAGAGCGCGCTTTGTGCACCCAGCGCCAGCCGCTCGGCCCCGGCCCAGGCGATCATGGCGCCATTGTCGGTGCAAAGCGCGATGGGGGGCACGACGAGCTGCGCATGGTGGGTCGCGCAGACGCCCTCAAGTGCTGCGGCGATGCGCTGATTGGCAGCGACGCCACCGGCAACGACAAGGCGCTTCTCCTGTCCCGGGAACAGTTCGGCAAACTTCCCCAGCGCCTGTCCGGCGCGGGTTTCGATCACGGCTGCCACCGTATCCTGGAAACTGGCGGCAATATCGGCAACGTCCTGGTCGCTGAGCGGGGCCAGCGCTTCGGCCTGGAGGCGCACCGCCGTCTTGAGACCTGAGAACGAAAAATCGAGCCGGGCTTCGCGCAGCAGCGGGCGCGGAAATTTGAACCGCTTGGGGTCGCCCTTTTTGGCGATGGCTTCCACGGCCGGGCCACCGGGATGGCCGAGGCTCAAGAGCTTGGCCACCTTGTCGAAGGCTTCCCCGAGGGCGTCGTCGATGGTGCCGCCCCAGCGCTCATAGTCGCCGACGCCGCGGACCAGCACGAACTGGCTGTGCCCGCCCGACACCAGCAGCATCAGATAGGGGAATGCCACCCCATTGGTCAGCCGCGCCGTCAGCGCATGGCCTTCGAGGTGGTTGATGGCAAGGAGGGGTTTGTCGATGGAGGCGGCGAGCGCCTTGGCGGTGGTGAGGCCCACCAGCACGCCGCCGATCAGGCCGGGCCCAGCGGTCGCGGCGATGGCGTCCACCTCGGAAAGGTCCATTTTGGCCTCGTCCAGCGCCTGGGCAATGATGTGGTCGAGCCATTCGACATGGGCGCGCGCCGCCAGTTCGGGCACCACACCGCCAAAGGCGGCATGCTCGTCGAGCTGGCTGCGGACAACGTTGGAACGAATGAGCCCGCGTCCGGATTGATCCCGCACGACGATGGAGGCGGCGGTTTCGTCGCAGCTGGTCTCAATGCCCAGAATGGTGGCTTGTGCTTGCCCGGTCACGGCGAGTGGTCTACTCCCATCAGCGAGCTTATCGCCTACACTAGGACGGACGGACAATGCAATCGTCAGCCCCCTTCGCCCGGATCGGAACACGTGGCAGCCCCTTGGCGCTGGCCCAGGCCAAACTCGTGCGCGAACTGATCGCAACGGCCCATGGGGTGGCCGAAGAAGAGATCGAGATCGAGGTCTTTTCCACCGGAGGAGACCGCAGCCAGGCCTCCAATGTCAGCCTCTCCACCATGGGCGGCAAGGGCGTTTTCACCAAGGAAATCGACGAGGCGCTGCTCTCGGGTCGAATCGATATCGGCGTGCATTCGAGCAAGGATGTTGCCACCGGCCTGCCCGAGGGCATGCAATTGGCTGCGTTTCTCGAGCGCGAAGACGTGCGTGACGCCTTCATGTCGGTTTCGGTGAAGGATATCGACAGCCTGCCCGAGCGGGCGCGCTTCGGCACCTCCTCCATCCGTCGCGCCGCCCAGGCAAAGCGCCTGCGTCCGGACCTCGAGATCGTGCCGTTCCGCGGCAATGTGCACACGCGGCTGCAAAAGCTTGTGGACGGCGTCGCCGATGCCACGCTTCTGGCCATGGCCGGCCTCAACCGGCTGGGCGAGGTGCATCGGGTGACGTCGGTTCTGTCGCCGGACGATTTCATGCCGGCTCCGGCGCAGGGCGCCATCGGCATCGCCATCCGTACGGGCGACGCGCGATTTGCCGATGTCGTCTCTCCGCTCGACCATGCCGCAACCCATTCCGCCATTGCCGCCGAACGCGCCATGCTGGCCGTGCTCGACGGCTCGTGCCGAACGCCCGTCGGGGCGCTGAGCACCGTCTCCAACGGCGTCTTTTCGCTCAAGGGCGAGATCCTCAGCCTCGACGGCCAGACCACTTTCCGCGCTGAAGGCAGCGACAGCAACCCGCTCCGCCTGGGCGACAAGGTCGGCCGTGAGCTTCTGGCCCAGGCCGGGCCCGACTGGCTGGCCCAATGGCAGGGGTGAATGCATGTTGATGCTGGTGACGCGTCCCGAGCCCGACGCACAGTCGAGCGTTGCCCGTCTCGACGCCCTTGGCATTGAGGCCATCGCTGCCCCGCTGATGGTGCGCCGCACGCTGACGCCGAGCCTGCCGCCCGCCGACGGGTTCGCGGCGATTGCGGTGACCAGCACCAATGCGCTGCGCGCCCTGGCCGATCAGGATGCGCTCTCGGCCTATAGCCATCTCAGGGTCTTTGCCGTCGGCGATCGCACCGCCCACGAAGCGCGGCAGATGGGGTTTTCCGATGTGAAGGCGGCCGCCGGGACGCTCGAGAGCCTCGTGACGCTGATTGCCCTCGCGCGGATCGAGGGGCCGGTCTTTTATCCGGCCGGAAAACATCTCAGCGGCGACATGGCCCATGCTCTTGCCCCGCACGGACTGATGGTTGTCACATCAACCGTCTATGACATGGTGGCCCAGCCGCAAATGCCCGATGGCGTGCCGGAAAAGCTAGAACAGGGCGCGATCGGTGCTGTCCTTGTTTATTCGCAGCGCACGGCCGAAATTTTCTGTGCCGCGACATCGATGCTTTCGGCCGACGCCCGAGAAAGACTGGCGCTGATCTGCATGTCGGAAAAGGTCGCCCGGCCCTTGCTGGCGAACCGTTTCACCCGGGTCCATCTCGCAGATCACCCCGATGAAGACGCAATGATGACGCTGGCGCTGGCTTTTGCCCGAGAGCAAACTGGGCCATGATCGGTAAATGGAGGAAGGATGGCCCATGGCTGACCCCAAGGATACGCTGACCCCACCGACCGACCCAAAGCCTGCCCGCTCCGCGGCGGTCAAACCGCCCGTGCTCGAAGGCAAGGCGCGGCCCGCGACCGAGACCAAGGCCGGCGAGGCCAAACCGGGCGAGAGCAAGCCTTTTGAAACAGCCGGCGACAAGAAGCCGGACCCGGTCGATGCCGGCCCGTCCAGGAGCGTGCCGCCCATTCCGCCAAAACCCGTGCCGCCTCCGGTGCCAACCCGCCCGGCATCGTCGAGCCCGGCCTGGTTGGCCGGTGTCTTGGGTGGCGTGCTGGGCCTCGGGGGTGCCTATGGGCTGGCTGCGCTCGGCTATTGGCCCGCGCCCGGCATAGAGACCCCGGCGGCCGATCCGCGCGTCGCCGAGATTTCGACGGCGCTGCCGGAGCTGCAGACAGTTACCGACACCATTCAGAGCGAACTTTCGGTGCTGACCAATCGCGTCGGTGCCCTGGAAACCGCGCCTGCGGCCGAACCGAGTGTCGCCGCATCGCCAGCGGCGCCGGCTGATACGGCCCAACTCGATGCGCTGACGGCGGAAATCACCACACTCCAGGCTCGTCTCGACGAGATGGCAGCGCAGAACTCCGCATCTGCAGATGTGAGCACTGATTACTCGGCAGAGATTACGGCCCTGCAGTCCGGGCTCGGCGAATTCGACCAGCAGATTGCCTCTCTCCGCACCGCTCTCGACGCCATGGGCGGTCGTGTGGATACGCTCGAAACCGCGCAGGAGGCCAGTGCCGGCGCAGACCAGAACCAGGCGCGCCTGCCGCTGATTCTCTCCAGCTTCGAGACGGCCTTCGCCAATGGCCGGGATTATGCCGACGCGCTGCGTGCCATGCGCGCGGCGCTGCCGGATCTGACCGTGCCAGAAATGGTGACGGCCAATGCCGCCTCCGGCATCAAGCGGCCGGAAGTCATCGCCGCCGAGTTCAACGCCGTTCTCCCCGACATGCTGGCCGCGCGCCCGCTCGAAAGCAGCGAAGGCTGGCAGGGTGCGACCGCCGAATGGTTCCGTGGCATCATCGCCCTGCGCCCCACCGGCGAGGTCGAGGGCAATGACCCCGAGGCCATCATTGCGCGCCTCGAGGCGGCCCTGGCCCGTCGCGATTTCGGTGCCGCGGCCGAGGAATTCGCGCAGCTTCCCTCGGGGATGCAGGCTGCGGCCGGTTCTGTCGGGAGTGATATCGCGGCCCAGGCCCAGGCATCCGCCTTCCTGACGCAATTGCGCCAGACGGCATTGGGCGAAGGGGGCGCGTCTTGATCAGGCTCGCACTCTGGATCGTATCCAGCCTCGTCATTGCCGCCCTTGGCGCCTGGATCATGGCTCTGCCAGGGACCTTGACGCTCGAAATCGCGGGCTATCGCATGCAGCCCCGCCTCGGCACGGCGGTGGTCCTGTTCCTCGTTACCGCCTTTGTCGTCATCGTGCTGTGGACGGTGATCCGCCGCATCATCATCGCGCCCAGGATCATGGCCCGTCGCCGGGCGGCCAAGAAGCGGCAACAGGGCGTCGATGCCCTGTCTGATGCCTTCATCGCGCTGCAGGCAGGCGATCCCGGTCGGGCCCGTGCCCTTGCCAAGGAGGCCCAGGCCCGCCTTCCCGAAAATTCGGCGGCGCGGCTTCTCGAGGCGCGTGCCGATCTGGCCCTGGGCGACATGCCGGCGGCGCGAGAGCATTATCGCTCCCTGATTGCCAGCGAACACACCGCTCTTGCCGCGCTGGCGGGGCTGCATGAGCAGGCGCGGGCGCAGAATCGCCCGGAAGCTGCCCTCACTTTTGCGCGCAAGGCTCTCGCCCTTGCCCCGGACAGCCAATGGGCGTCCAGCGCCGTTTTCGATGATCTGGTCAAGCGCGGCCAATGGGCCGAAGCGGTGGCCATGGTCAATCTTGAGGCGGCGGCCAGTCGCGAGGACAAGGCGCGCAAACGGCGTCGCCAGGCCGTGATCGAGACAGCCCGGGCCCGCGAAGCCGAAACCAGCCAGCCGCTCATGGCGCTCGAACACGCCCTGACGGCGCTCAAACTCCTGCCCGATTTTGTGCCTGCGGCCCTCATCGCTGCGCGCATTCACATCAACCAGGGCGAGACGCGCAAGGCGATGAGCCTCTTGCGGCGCATCTGGCGGGCCACCGGCCATCCCGATATCGCAGCGCTCTATGCCCATGCCCAGCCCGGCGCGTCGGCGGTGGAGCGGCTGAAGCGCGCGCAGGAGATCATCGAGATACCGGCGCCGCATCGCGCCGCCGCCATGACCTTGGCCCGTGCGGCGATAGACGCCTATGACTGGCCGCTGGCGCGCCAGATCCTGACGCCTTTTGCGGGCTCGGACGCCACGCAGGGCATTGCCAGCCTCATGGCCGAGATCGAAGAGGGCGAGCATGGCGACCAGGGCAAGGCCCGCGAATGGCTGACCCGGGCCATGCGGGCGCCGCGCGATCCGGTCTGGACCGCCGATGGCATGATCAGCGACGAATGGGAGCCGGTTTCGCCGGTTACCGGCCGACTTGACGCCTTCGAGTGGAAGGTGCCGGTCTCGAGCACGAGCCGGTCCACGGCCCTTGCCGCGATGGTGCCGGGCGGATCAAATGATTTGGCTGCACAGCAGACCGTCTTGCCTCTTGCGCCTTCTGAAAACCCTCAGTAAAAGACGCCCATCAAATCGGACCCAGGGGTCCGCAATGCCGCTTTAGCTCAGTTGGTAGAGCACATCATTCGTAATGATGGGGTCAGGTGTTCGAGTCACCTAAGCGGCACCATTCTTCTCAGCCGACTTTTTCGAGTTCTTCCAGCCGCTGTGCCAGGCGCGCCGTGGGCGCTATGGCGGGGACGTTGGGCTGGCCGCTGCCGAAAAGCGCCTCCCGCTCGTCCGGCGTCGACATGAAGAAGGGATAGCGGCGCGCGACCATGTCGCGAATGACCGGCACTTCGGCTGCATAAAGCTGCATCGGAAAGGCCAGATTGGCGTAGCTGCGCTGATCCCCGAGGGGTTTGGCGCCGAACACGCGTCGATAAAACGCCGTGTGCTCGGGTCGTACTGCAGACATGCAATAGACGACGGGGAAATATTCGCAGGCCATGGCTGCGAGGCGCAAGGTCAGGTAGGGCAGGGCTGGAAAGGCCAGCGAGGCGTCGAAATCGGCCGTGAACCGGCCGGGATCGATGAAATTGCGGCCGGCATCGAGATGGGGCCGCAGGATATCGGGCCAGACCGACATGCAGGGCGAGTGGGGCGTCTGCGATGTCACATGGTGAAAGCGGAGCGAGCTGACCAGGCGGTCGTCGATATAGACGCCGAAGCAGTAGCAATTGGGCAGGTCGTCGAACTCGTCCCGCGTGACGCCCTGCGAATTGAAGGGAATGAAGTCCTCCCGCCGATAGGCTTCGTAGCGAAGGCGATAGATCGGATCGAATTGTTCGTTCTCCGACACCCGCCGATATCGAACCCGATCGAGCAGATCGATCAAAGTCGTTGCGAAGCGCGACGACGCGCCGGTCGCCTGTTCGGTTGCCTCACTCATTACCTGCCCCCCGAAAAGTCGAAGGGATATTAACCTTCTATTCACCATAACCGCATGGGGAAATTTGACCCCTGTAGCGGGCCTGGCTGCTGTTCCACAGAATTGTGGTAATAATCACAATCGCTTAGATTGCGTTAACTACGTTTGTTATTTGCCGCGAGGGGGCGCCATTGAGGCGGAGGATCAATTCGGCAATATCGGCGGCGGGCAGGGGGCGACTAAACAGATAGCCCTGGACCTGCTGCACGCTGGTATGGGCCAGCATGGTTTCAAATTGCGCCTGGGTCTCGACCCCCTCTGCGACGACCGTCAATTCGAGGTCCCGACCGATCCGGGCGACGCCGGTCAGAAGCCGCAGGGCGCGTGGATTGGTGTCGATATTGGTAATGAAGGAGCGATCGATCTTGAGTTTGGCAAGCGGCAGGGCGTTGAGATAGCTCAGCGACGAATAACCGGTGCCGAAATCGTCGAGCGCAATCGATACCCCGCGATCGGCCAGATGCGTCAGCACCTTCTGGGCCAGGTCCCGTTCCTCGATGAGGGCGGTCTCGGTAACTTCGAGTTCCAGCCGGTCCGGCTCCAGCCTCGACGCGGCCAGCGCCTGTTCCACAATGCTCGGCAGGTCGAGGCCGCGGAAATCGCGGGCCGAAATATTGACCGCGACGCCGACGTCCCCGCGCCAGCCGGCGGTCTCGCGCGTCGCGCTCTTGATCATGAAAGCGGTAATGTCGGAAATGAGGCCGATCTCTTCGGCCAGGGGGATGAAAGTTGCCGGAGCGATGGGGCCAAGCTCGGGATGGGTCCAACGCGCCAGGGCCTCGCAGCTCACGAC
Source organism: Devosia sp. FJ2-5-3 (assembly GCF_029201545.1). Lineage (NCBI taxonomy): Bacteria > Pseudomonadati > Pseudomonadota > Alphaproteobacteria > Hyphomicrobiales > Devosiaceae > Devosia > Devosia sp. FJ2-5-3. The sequence continues at coordinate 221,507 of NZ_CP104007.1, forward strand.
CCGCCGGGTTTCGATATCGAACAGGGGCTGGAACGCCAGGCTCAGTTCACCGCGGGCGATGGCCGTGCGCAGATCTGTCTTGAGGCGCTGGCGATAATGGTAGTCGATATCCATCTGCGCGTGGAACAGCTGCGCACGTCCCTTGCCCTCGCCCTTGGCGGCGTAGAGGGCGAGATCCGCCTTGGTCATCAATTCTTCCAGCGTCGTCTTGCTGGCCGGCGCAGTGGCGAGGCCAATGCTGACATCGACGTTGAGTGTCAGATCCTCAAAGAGGAAGGGCGCCACGAAGGCCTGCCGGATGGCCTCGGCTATGAGGCTGGCCGCATGGTCGGTGCCTTCATAGCCGGCCAGCACGACGAATTCGTCACCGCCAAGCCGCGCCACCAGCGCGTTTGCCGGCACGGCGCGACGCAGCCTCTGGGCCACCTGGCGCAGCAGCGTGTCGCCGACCACATGGCCAAACGTGTCGTTGACGTGCTTGAACTCGTCCACATCGACGACCATCAGGGCACTGGCCTGACGCGCCAGGGCCCTTGCGTAGAGATCGTCGCTCGCCAGCTGGTTGAAATGGCTGCGATTGGGCAAATCGGTCAGCGTGTCGTGATGGGCCATGAAGCTGATGCGCTCCTCGGCGGCAACGCGCTCGCTGATATCCTCGAAGAGGAGAACGCAACGCTGCTTGCGGGCGCTGATCGTTACCTCGAAATAGATGCCGGGCCCCAGCGCCAGCAATACCTTGCCCGAGGATGGTCGGGTGATCATGTCCCGCAGACGGTCGATCGCGGTGCGCGGCACCTTGCCACTGGTCGCCAGCGCTTCGAGCACGGCGGCAAAGGGGCGCCCCGTCAGGTTGAAGATGCCGAGCCGGGCAAAGGTGCGGTTGGCCTTGGAATTGGCCACGGTGATGATGCCGTTCTCGTCCAGCATGCAAAGGCCATGGGCGAGGGTGGTGATGGCGATGTCGAGCTCGGCCGCCAGCCGCGAAACCTCGATCCGGCCGTGCAGCGCCGAAATCAGGATCGCCCTGATATCGCCGGCCAGCTTGCGGAAACTGATGAGCAGGACCAGCAGCATGGCGGCAAGCATGGCGTGATAGATATCACCCCGCAGCAGCATGGCCACCCAAAGCGGCACGCTGAGCGCGACGGTCTGGATGGTGATGAGCCGATCGAGGGCGAAATTGCGCGCCACCATGCCGACGGTCGACGCGATCGAAAGGGTGCAGGCGGCCAGTTCGGCAAAGGGTTCCTGGACGAAGAGAATGGCGACGAGGCACCAGATGCCGTGGCTCAGCGCGACCATGGCGCCGCCCCAGAGCGCCCGGTTTTCCCAGTGTTCGGCCGCCTCGGCATCTTCGGCGCCGATGCCGGCATCCCAGAAGGCGCGCATATTGGCGAAGCGGACGATCCCCACGATCAGGATGATGGCGGCAACCGCGAACAGGACCGGGGCATTGGCCTTGATCCCGGACATGGCCGCCACCCCCGCGCTGGCGCAGGCTCCGGCGAGCAGCGCCCGCCGGTCGCCATAGACCGAGCGGATAAGGGACACGTAGTCCAAGGCGGGCATGGTCTTGCGGGCTGAGATCAGCACGGTATTCCCCCGGTTACCGCTGCATTGCGCGCGAGAGGCCTTAACAGGGCCTTGCCAGAATAGCTTGCGGGCCGAGATTGCTGCGGAAATTCCGGGGAAGGATGAATGAAGCGTTAAGGTGGCGGCGGTGGATCGATTTGCCGCGGTCCGAATTGAGCCTGATGAACAGGAGAGTGGAAAAATGGTCGAAAAACTCGATGCCGGCGCACTCGAAGCGGGTCTGGCAAAGCTGGGTGAGTGGCAACACCATCGCGACGACAAAACCTTGGTGCGGGAATTTTCCTTCAAGGATTTTTCCCAGGCCTTTGCCTTCATGACGAGGGTGGCGCTTCTTGCCGAGAAGGCGGATCACCATCCGGACTGGTCCAATAGCTACAACAAGGTGCGCATTGCCCTCTCCACCCATGATGCGGGCGGGGTGAGCCAGAAGGATCTCGATCTCGCCCAGGCCATCGACACGCTTTTGTAGCTCAATGGAAATTGCGGCCGCTGGGCATGGCCGCATAGGCCCGGCGGCGCGCCATTTCCTGGTCCCGCAGGGCCTGGCGGTCGCGGCTCTGGCTGCCGGGCGGGCCCGATTTGCCCTCGTCGGCGCGGGCAATGATCTTGTCGCCAAAATCCTTGCCATGGGAGAGATCGAGCAATTGCGGGGTGAGATCGACCATGTTATCAGCGATCACATGGATCACCAGCCCCTCGCGCTGCACCTGGCCTGAAATGGCCAGCATGCGCGCCGAGAGCAGGGTTTTGCGCATCTGGTCGTTTTCGAACAGTTTTGGCCAGACCACGATATTGGCCACCCCGGTTTCATCCTCGAGCGTCACGAAGATCACCCCGCTCGCCGTGCCCGGCCGTTGCCGTACCAGCACCAGTCCCGCCACTTCCACCCTGTGGCCGGGTGTCACTGTCATCAGGTTCGCCGATCGGGTCGTGCCACGCTCGTCGAGCAGTGGCCGCAAAAACTGCACCGGGTGCCCCTTGAGCGAGAGCGAGAGCGTGGCGTAGTCGTGGATCACTTCTTCGCCCGGCGCCATCAGCGGCAGGCCGGCCGGCTCCTCACTGGGGCTGGCCTCGGCGGGCAGGGCGGCAAACAGCGGCAGGGTGTCGGCGCCATGGGTTCCCACGAGACCCTTCACCGCCCAGAGGGCTTCGCGCCGGTTGAGCCCGAAGGATGAAAAGGCATCAGCCTGGGCCAGTTTTTCGAGGCTGGAAACAGGAATGCGGGTGCGGATCCAGAGGTCGCGCACCGAGCTGTAGGGGCCATTGAGCCGCTCGCCGACGAGGCGCTCGATATCTTTCTTGGCCAGCCCCTCCACCTGCCGCAGCCCGAGCCGCATGGCCTTTGCGGTCCAGACATGGGGCGCCATTTCCCGGTGGCGCGGCCAGACCCGATCGGGGGCAGAGCCGATATCGGGTTCGAGCGTGCTGTCATAATCGGAGACGTTGATATCGGGCGGCCGCACCGTCACGCCATGTTCGACGGCGTCGCGCACCAATTGGCTGGGCGCATAAAAGCCCATGGGCTGGGAATTGAGCAGGGCGCAGGCGAAGACATCGGGATAATGGCATTTGAGCCAGCACGAGGCGTAGACCAAAAGCGCAAAGCTGGCCGCATGGCTTTCGGGAAAACCATATTCGGCAAAGCCCTGAATCTGGGCAAAGCTCTGCTTGGCAAATTCGGGCGTATAGCCATTGCCGATCATGCCGCCGATGAAATCGTCGTGGAACTGGGCGAGTTTTCCGGTGCGCTGCCAGGCCGCCATGGCGCGGCGCAGCTGGTCGGCCTTGCCCGGTGAAAAGCCGGCCCCGACAATGGCGATCTGCATCGCCTGCTCCTGAAACAGCGGAATGCCCAGCGTGCGGTGGAGCACCGCCCGCAAGGCTTCGCTGGGATAGTCCACCCTCTCCAGACCCTGCCGCCGCCGCAGATAGGGATGGACCATATTGCCCTGGATCGGCCCTGGCCGGACGATCGCCACCTCGATGACGAGGTCGTAGAATTCCTTGGGTTTGAGGCGCGGCAGCATGGACATCTGCGCCCTGCTCTCGATCTGGAACACCCCGATCGTGTCGGCGCGGTGGGTCATTTCATAGACCGGCTTGGCCCCTTCGGGGTCGGCAAACTCCTCGTTCTGCAGCTCGCTCAGCGTGACCTGATGGTCGTAGTGCTCATCCATCAATTCGAAGGCGCGCCGCAGGCAGCTCAGCATGCCGAGCGCCAGGATATCGACCTTGAGGATTTTCAGCGCGTCGATGTCGTCCTTGTTCCATTCGATGATGGTGCGGCTGTCCATGGCCGATTTGCTGATCGGCACGAGGCTTTCCAGCGAATCGCGGGTGATGACGAAGCCGCCCACATGCTGGGAGAGGTGCCGGGGAAAGCCGCGCAGGACTTTTACCACCTCGAACATCTGGGCGAGGATGGGGTCATCGGGGTTGAGGCCGATATTGGCGACGCTGCGCAGGTCAACGCCCGCGCCCCAGCCCCAATGGAGTTGGTTGAAAGCGCCGATCACATCGTCGGAAACGCCAAACACCTTGCCGGTCTCGCGAATGGCGCTTTTCGAACGATAGGAGATGACATTGGCGGTCAGCCCGGTGCGGCGGCCGCCATATTTGTTGTAGACATATTGCATCACTTCCTCGCGCCGCTCATGCTCGAAATCGACGTCGATATCGGGCGGTTCGTCGCGCTCGGTGGAGATGAAGCGGCCAAAGACGAGATTGGCTTTTCGCGGGTCGACCTCGGTGATCTCGAGGCAATAGCAGACCGTCGAATTGGCCGCCGAGCCGCGCCCCTGGCACAGAATGTTTTTTTCGTGACGGGCAAACTGGACGATGTCGTGCACGGTCAGGAAATAGGCGGCATAGCCCTTGTAGCCGATCAGGCTCAGCTCGGACCAGATCGAGCGTTTTATCGCGTCGGTCAGCCCGTCGCGAAAGCGTTTTGCCGCGCCCGCCCAGGTCAGGCGTTCGAGCGTTTCCTGCGCCGTCTCGCCATCGCCCACGGTTTCTTCGGGGTAATTATATTCGAGCTGGCTGAGGCAGAAGCTGATCCGGCCCATGAAGATCATCGTCTGGGCAATGGCATCGGCATGCTCGGCAAAAAGCCGGTTCATTTCCCGCGCCGTCTTCAGATGCCGTTCGGCATTGGCAGAGAGCAGAAAACCGGCTTCGTCGAGGGTGACATGCTCGCGGATGGAGGTCACCACATCGAGCACCATGCGCCGGTCGGGCTCGTGATAGGCCACGTCATTGCTGGCGATCATGGCCGCGCCATGCCGGCGCGCCAGAATGTCGATGCGATTGAGCCGGGCGCGATCCCCCCCGTCGAATTTTGCCGTTCCAGCCACCCAGACCCGGCCCGGTGCAGCTTGGGAAAGGCGCGAGAGCGTCGCTTCGGTGTGGCCCCAATCCCCCTCATCGGGCACAAGGATGAAAAGCTGCCCCTGGCCGAAATTTTCCGTGGGCCCGTGTTCGATGTCCGACACGGGGTCGTTGCGTCCAAACAAATCTTCAAAGCGCAGATCGGGATTGCCTTTTTCGCCGCGCTTATTGCCGAGCGTAAGAAGCTTGCAGAGCCGCCCATAGGCCGTGCGGTCCGTGGGATAGGCGATGATGTCGGGCGTGCCGTCGGAAAACACCAGCCGCACGCCGACCAGATAGCGAAAGGACGGAAAATTCTCCCTGTTGTCCCTCGCGGTCACATAGGCGCGCACCACGCCGGCAAAGCTGTTGCGGTCGCAAAGGCCGAGCCCGGACAATCCCATCTGCATGGCCGCCGCCACCAGTTCTTCCGGGTGCGAGCCACTGCGCAGGAAGGAAAAATTGCTGGTGGTGATCAGCTCGGCATGGGGGGTCGGTGGGCTTTTTTGCGCCGGCCGGCTCGGCCGCTGCCCGACAAGGGGAACAATCTGGCTCATGAAAAGAACCCGTGCAGATACCAGATCGGCGGGGTCGGCCCGCCATAAAAGCCGAGGCGGAACACCCAGAAGCGGCGGCCTTCCTCATCCTCGACCACGTAATAGTCCCGCGTTCTGGCCTCAGGATCGAAGAGGTCGAGCTCGGGCACATAGGGTGGTGGCCGTGGGGCCTCGCCGGGTTCGGCCGGTTTTGGTTTTGGCGGTTCGACCAGTTTGAGGCGTTCGCCGCTGCGCCACCATTCGGCGCCCAGCCGTTCGGGCCCGGCGCCCTTGACCAGCCGATAGCTGTCGCGCCGCCAGATCATCGAGGCGGGCAGGCCATCGGGCACTTCGGCATTGATGGCCACCGGCTCGGGCGCGGGCAAGAGGCGCAGGGGTCTTTGCCGTTTGGGCAGGCCGGGCGGCAATTGGCTTTGCGCCGGAATCGCCATGGCCGGCACGAGCCGCACTGCGCGTTCGGGAATATGGCTCGCCATCATCTGGTTGCGCAGCACCGCCTCCACACCCAGCCGGCTGCCGATGCGGTCGAGGAGACGGCTCACATCCTCCTCACCACTGGCCTTGGCAAAAACCCCCATCTGCACCGCATCCATGCGGTCGATGGAGCCGGCGGCCAGCCGCACCATGTCGATGCCGAAACCGGCATCATATTCGGCTTCGAGCCTTTGGGCGCGGTTGCGGAAGAGATCGGTGATGTGGCTGGGGTCGCGCGTCAGCCTTGCGGCATTGAGCGAGAGGGTCATCACCTTGTGGTCGACCCGGTAGAGAAAGAGGTGAAAGCTCTGGGCCCCCAGATTGTCCTTTTCGAGCGTACAGCCCAATTGCACGGCCAGATCATGGGTGGTGGCCAGCACGTCGTCCATCAGCGCGATCGGGTCGGCAAAGCGGCGCTCGACATTATAGTCGGCCTGGGGCAGGCGCGGCGTCATCCGCTCCTCGATCTCTCCATAGGCCTGGTCGAGCCGGAGCAGCAGGCTTTGCCCGAACCGGGCCTGCAGCGATTTCCGCGGTTTTTCGCGCAGGCTTCCAATGGTGGTGAGCCCCATCTGGGCGAGGGTGGAAATCTGCTGCGCTGTCAGCCGCAACGCCCCGATCGGCATTGTGTCGAGTAGCGGCACCAGATTATCGTTCGCCACGATCTGGCTGCGGGCGAAATGGCTCACCGCCCAGGCCGCGCCGATGGTGGGGGCTATAGCACCGGCCACGGTATAATCGAGCGCGCGCAGGCGGCTGAGCAGGGTGCGCAGCATCTTTGCCTCCCCACCGAAGAGATGATCCACCCCGGTAATGTCGAGCACGAGATCGCCATAGGGGCTGATATCGGTCATTACCGAAACCATGGGGCTGGCATTGGAGTGCCAGTCGGCAAAATCCTCGAAGGCGGCGGCCAGCAGGGGGCGGTCGAGCTCCTCGACGGTGAGGGTCGGCAGGATGGCGCGGGCGTCGGCCAAGTTCTGTCCGATCCGCAGGCCCTCGCGCATGGCGTCGCTGTCGAGTGCGCCGAGGCGCAACCCGCCCTTGATGCGCTCGAACAGCGCCATGGGGCCCTTGAGGGCGGGATTACGCCGTTTGAGATAATCCGTCGGCCAGTGCGGCAGGTAGAGCGCCAGGAAACGCCGGTTCCGGCGCAAATCGAGGCGCGCCATGGGGCCCGGCAGGAAGGGTTGCAAAGCCATTTTTCGTCCACTCCAGGAACCAGGCGCCGGGGCGCTTCATCGTCGTGCCGCGCTCGAGCGCCAGCCGCCAGCGGGCGGCCCCGGGCGCGCCGGGGTCAAAATCCTGCCGGGCCGAGCGCAGCGGAGTGAGGTGCCAGCGCAGATGGGCGGCGCTGGCTTCGCGGGCGGTGCCATAGCGCAAAAGGAAAAGCGAAGTGCCATTCTCGGCGGCCCGCATGGCGAGGCGCCGGCTGGCGGTGAAATCGAGCAGTTTGGGGGCCCCGCCAATATCGGCAACAATCCCCGCCACGGCCCGGCAGCTCAGCGCCTCCTCGGCCACCCAGAGCAGTTCGGCCATGGTGCGGGGGCGCACCATGATGAGGCAGGCCGGATCAAAATCCTCCGCGACGAGGCCCGGCCCATAGGGCAGGCCGAAGAACTGGCTGTCGGAAAAAAGCTGCAGGTAGACGATGACCGGGCGGCGGGGCGTGAGCAGGGTCTTGGACTGGCTGAGGGCAAAGCCGAAACTGGCGCCGCCATTGCGGGCCGAATCGGTGAACACCTCCTGGAACAGGCCCGGCGCGAGGCTCGGAAAGCTGTCCCGTTCCGCCGTGACCACGCTCTGGCGCGCCTCGGCCAGGGCCGGCTTTCGCTCGATATCGGCAATGATGTCGCGCAGCGCGGAGAGGCGCTGTTGGCGATCGGGGGCCTGCATGATGGGACCGTCTACATGAACAAAACAGGAACATGTTGACTCCTAATCCGGCGAGAGTCGAGTCCCTTTCGGCTTGTTCACAGTGTGACCGAGACGCATCAATGCCGGTCAAGACCGCGTGACAGCGATCGCTGGCCATTGAGCTCAGCGGCGCAATGACTAAATATTTGAAGGCCTGCCACCGGCGCGCATCACATTGATCGTTTTCCTCTTTCACCCCGATTAAAGGCTGCCAGCCATGTTCGAGGCCCTCACCCGTTTGTTCGCCAAGCCCGAGCAACCGGCAGACCGGAACGACCCAAAACTCTCCGTGGCCGCCCTTCTGGTGCACCTTGCCGCCGTTGACGGCTCGATGAAGGAAGAGGAAACCCGCACCATTCGCGGGGCCCTGATGGATCATTACGATCTCGACGAGGCGGCGGTCGACAAGCTGATCAAGCAGGCTGCCGAGCGGGATGCGGAGGCTGTTGATTTCTACCGCTTCACCTCGGGCATTACCCAATTGCCGATGGAAGACCGGATCGAGATCATCCGCATGATGTGGAGCGTGGTCTTTGCCGACCGCAATAATCACGAGCTCGAGGACAATATGGTCTGGCGCATTGCCGAGCTCATCGGCGTATCAAGCCGCGACCGCACCATTTTGCGCAATCAGGTGCGCGGCCAGGCCAACGAAGCCGAGGATCAATAAGCGCCAAAGGCGCCGATGATTTCGAGCCCGTCGGATCAGTAGGCGGCGAAGGCGCCGATGATCTCGACCTCGTCGGATCAGTAGGCGGCGAAGGCGCCGATGATCTCGACCTCGTCGGATCAGTAGGCGGCGAAGGCGCCGATGATCTCGACCTCATCGCTGGCGCAGTCGAAATCGCCGGCCGCGTCTGCGGCTTGCCGCGCCAGTTCATTGGCATTCTCATTGGCCAGCGCATCCACATAGGCGATGTGGCAGGAATTGCCGTCGGCGATCTGGGTCACCACCAAAACCTGCCCGTCATCGCTGTTTTCTTCGGCCCCGTCGGTGAAATAGCGCATGATGGTGGCGATGGGCATCCAGCGGCCCGCGGCATTGGAGAGGCGCCACTCGACCTTGCCGCGAATATAATTGAACGGCGGCAGGGTCTGGAAACCAACGACATTGGCGTCGGGGTTAAACCCGAAGGCAACGGAAAAGCGCAGATCGCCTTCGCGCACCAGCATGGGAAATCCCTTATAGCCGGGGCAGGCCCATTGGGCGCCGAAATCGTCCGCCTCCAGCACGAGGCAGGCATCAAGGTCGAAATCGGTATAGGCGCTGGTAAAGCCCGATTGCGCGAGCGCCGGCGCAATCATCATCGACAGGCCCGCCAGCCCTCCTGCCATCCAAACCGCCATCCGCATTGCCGTCCTCCTGCAGCCAAACCCGTGATCCAGATCAATTGCCCCGGATCCTGAACGCGCTATGGTGTCCATAACAAGGAGGCTTCACCATGTTCAAATCTCTGCTCATTGCCACTGATGGTTCCGAACTGGGCAACAAGGCGGTCGCGGCCGGCATCGACATTGCCAAGACCTATGGCGCGCGCGTCACCATCATCACCGCCACCGACCCTGTGGCGACGGGCATTGGCAGCGGCGGATTTGGCACTATCGACGCCGGCCCGGTCATTGCACGGCTGGAGGAGGCCTATACCGAGGAGGCTGCCAAAACCCTTGCGGCCGCAAAGGCCGTGGCCGATGGCGCCGGCATCGCGGCAAAGACGATCCATGTGGCGCGCACCCGCCCGGCCGATGCCATTCTCGAAGCGGCAAAAGGGGAAAACGCCGACACCATCATCATGGGCTCGCATGGCCGCCGCGGCTTCAAGCGCCTGCTGCTGGGCAGCCAGGCGTCGGAGGTCCTGTCGCATGCCGACATACCGGTTCTGATCGTCAAGTAGGGGCTGCGGCGGTTTTCCGGCTTGCCTTCGGGGCGGGATGGCGGCAGAACGCCCCCGTTCCGCTCCCCCTTGATGAACCCGGACCCGAAAACCCATGAACATCGACGCGATCCCCACCGGCAAAAACCCGCCCGACGAGCTCAATGTCATCATTGAAGTCCCCCTGGGCGGCGAGCCGATCAAATATGAGATCGACAAGGACAGCGGCGCCCTGTTCGTCGATCGCTTCCTCTATACGCCCATGCGCTACCCCGGCAATTACGGCTTCGTGCCCCATACGCTGTGCGGCGATGGCGATCCGCTCGACGTCATCGTCATGAACTCCCGTCCGCTCGTGCCCGGCGCCGTTGTGCGTTCGCGCCCGGTCGGCGTGCTGTTCATGGAAGATGATGGCGGCCAGGATGAAAAGATCATCGCCGTGCCCGTCTCCAAGCTGACCCGCATGTACGATCATATCCTCGATATCGCCGACATGCCGGAAATCCAGGTGGAGCGCGTCAAGCACTTCTTCACCCACTACAAGGATCTCGAGCCCGGCAAGTGGGCCAAGATCGACCGCGTCGGTGGCCTCGAAGATGCGCGCCGCGTCATTCTCCAGTCCATCGAGATGGCCAACAACGCCAAGTAGTTTCTTGAGAAAGGCGGGGATCTTCTCCGCCTTTCCCTTTGGCGCGGGACCGTTTGGGAAATCGGAAACATGTCCAGACCCTTCCCCGACGATGGCACGGCCAGGCTTTTCCAGATCGGCACCCGCCCGCTTGATCCGAATGACTGGCTGGCTCCCGATGGCGCGCTCGTCTCCCAGCTGGCCGAAAAGGCGCGGCTGCGCGTCTCCCATCCGGCCGAGATTTTTGCCCAGATTGCCGGCAGCCGTCCTGCCCAGGCCGAGCTTCTGGCGACGCTCGCCGATTATCTGCCGCAGCGCTTTCCCGCACTCTGGCGGCGGGATGCCGAGGCGATCTCCATTGTTCCCAGCGGTCAAACCATCGGTCTTGCAGACCCAGAGGCTCCGCTCGCCATTGCCGCAAGACTGGTGCAGGACGATCTCCTGCTCCTCGAGCGCGGCGCCGAAACCTTCTGGCGACTGACTGCGGCCAGCCTCAGCTTTCCCTCCTCCTGGACGCTGTCGGAGAAAATCGGGCAGGGGCTCGATGCCATCCACGATCCCGTGCCCGGCTTTGGTCCCGGCACGCGGCCGGCCCAGATCATGGCGCGCATGTTCGACGCCATGCGCCCCGAAACCCCGATGATCCGCTGGAACTGGTCGCTCTATGGCGATGACACTCTCTTCCACCCGGACGTGTCTGGCGCCGACCAGCCCCGTTTCGGCGCCGGCCCGCGTGCGGAAAATGTCTATCTGCGGGTCGAGCGTCAGGTGTTGCGAAAACTGCCGGAAACCGGCGCCATCGTCTTTGCCATCCGCATTTCGCTGCAAAAGCTCGACGATCTCGCCGCCCATCCTGAAGCCGCCGCCATCGCCGCTCACCTCCACACCGAAGTGTCGGCCCTGACGCCGGAACAGCTCGCCTATAAGGGTCTTGCCCGCGAGCGCGACCAGATCCTTGCCCGTCTGGATGAAATGAGGGCCTGAGGGCCAAACCTAGCTTGCGCAAGGCCCGGCAGCGCGAGGCGGGTGAGGAATTTGTGGCCTAGCCGCCAACCCGCATGCGGCCGATCAGATTGTCCCGCCGCACCAGCTGGTGATAGAGCGCCGCCAGAATATGGCCGGCCGCCAGCACCAGCAGCAGGCGTCCCATCAGGCCGTGGACGAAAGAGGGTGGGGCTTCGGAAAACTCCGGCAAGGCGCCGCCCGAAAAGATCTGCGGCATGGCTCCGGTCAGCACCACCATGGCAATTCCCGAGGCAACCATGATTATTATGGCGCCATAGAGCCCCAGATGCACAAGGCGGGCCGCCCATTGCTGGGTCGTGCTGAGATCGCGTGGCGCGTCGGGGTGCTTGTCGAAGGCAAGCCACCACACGATCCGCAGCAGGGTCAGCAGGCCCACGCAAATCCCCAGCGGGACATGGACGCGCAGCAGCGTTCGCACCTGTTCGGGATCCTCGGCGCCGTCCAGGATCAGGCCGCTTGTCAGCATGAGGATGATGGCGATGGCGGAAATCCAGTGAATGCTTGCCGCCATGGTGCCATAGCGGTCCGGCCTACTCTTGAGCATGATGAAAAATCCCCCTTGGTTCCATGCGCTGCACCCGATATCCTTAGCCTACTATATAACTAATGAGCATACTAAGTAAATGACCCTTATTCGGGAAGAATCGGCCGGCTACATGACCAATTGGGCCGCGCGGCTGTTTTTTCGAGAACTCGAAAAGCAATTGGCCCCGCTCGGCATCAATCCCGCCTATATGCCGGTCCTGTTCGCCCTGAGCGATGGCTCGGCCCTGACCCAGAAAGAGCTGGCCGATCGGGCGACGGTCGAGCAGCCGACCATGACGGCCACGCTGGGCCGCATGGAGCGCGACGGTTTCATTAGGCGCGAACCCAATCCCGAAGATGGTCGCAGCGTCCTCGTCCGCCTCTCGGAGACCGGCTTTGAGGGGGTTCCGCAGGTGCAGCGCGTCGTCTCCACCATCAACCAAATGGCCCTTCAAACCCTCAGCGAGGCGGAACGGCGCAGCTTTTTTAGCGTCATGGGTAAGATTATCGCGAGCCTGGAAATGCAGGCTTCCTCCTAGCTTTCCAGCATTTTTTGCTTTTTCGCTTCCGTGATCCGCCCGTCGCGCAGGCCCCCCTTGCGTGAGGGGCGCTTGTGAAACCCGCGTTTTTTCTGTAAGAGCCAGCCCGAAAAGCGCCAGTCTGCCGGATGCAGCTGGCGTTTCCCGTTTCTTTGCATGTCTTGGCTGTTTGCCCTCCTGCTGCCGCTGGACCATGCCCCAACGCCCCGGTGCCCATGTCCCTGCGCAATATTGCCATCATCGCCCACGTCGACCACGGCAAAACGACCCTCATCGACGTCCTGCTCAAGCAGTCCGGCTCCTTCCGCGAGAACGAACGCGTTGAAGAGCGCGCGATGGACTCCAACGACATCGAACGCGAGCGCGGTATCACCATTCTGGCCAAGGTGACCTCGTTGATGTGGAATGATACCCGCATCAACATCGTCGACACGCCCGGCCACGCCGATTTCGGCGGCGAAGTCGAGCGCATCCTGTCCATGGTCGACGGCGTGGTTCTCCTCGTCGACGCGGCCGAAGGCCCGATGCCCCAGACCAAGTTCGTGCTTGGCAAGGCCCTCGCCCAGGGCCTCAAGCCGATCGTTGCCATCAACAAGATCGACAAGTCCGACGAGCGTCATCTCGAAGTGCTCGAAGAGGTGTTCGACCTCTTCATCGCGCTCGATGCCACGCCCGAACAGCTCGATTTTCCGGTTCTCTACGGCGCTGCCAAGCAGGGCTGGATGATGAACGAGCCCGATGGCCCGCGCGTCAGCCTCGCCCCGCTTCTCGACAAGGTCATCGAGCACGTTCCCGAGCCAAAGGTCGAAGAAGGCCCGTTCCGCATGCTGGTCACCACCATCGAGCGCAACCCCTTCCTCGGACGCATCCTGACCGGCCGCATCTTTTCGGGTTCGGTCAAGGCCGGCGAGAGTATTCATACGCTCAACCGTGAAGGCAAGATCGTCGAAAAGGGCCGCGTCTCCAAGGTGCTCGCGTTCCGCGGCCTTGAGCGCAACCCGATCGATGTGGGCATGGCGGGCGATATCGTGGCCATTGCCGGCCTCGAGACCACCACTGTGGCCGACACCATCTCGGTGCCGCAGAACCTGACCCCGATCCCCTCCAAGCCGATCGATCCGCCGACCCTGTCGGTGACCTTCCGCATCAATGACGGCCCGCTGGCCGGCCGTGAAGGCGACAAGGTTCAGTCCCGCGTCATCCGCGAGCGCCTGATGCGCGAAGCCGAAGGCAACGTCGCCATCCGCGTGACCCCGGGCGAAGACAATGACAGCTTTGACGTCGCCGGTCGTGGCGAATTGCAGCTGGCGGTGCTAATCGAAAACATGCGCCGCGAAGGCTTCGAGCTGACCATCGGTCGCCCGAAGGTGCTGTACAAGGAAGAAAACGGCGTCAAGCTCGAGCCGATCGAAGAAGTCATCATCGACGTCGATGACGAGCACACCGGCGCCGTCGTGCAGAAGCTGACCGAGCGCAAGGGTGAACTCACCGACATGCGTCCGTCCGGCGTTGGCCGTACCCGCATCAAGCTGCTGGTCCCCACCCGTTCGCTGATCGGCTACCAGGCCGAACTGCTCTCGGACACCCGCGGCACGGCCATCTTCAACCGCCTGTTCCACTCCTTCGTGCCGTTCAAGGGCGAGCTTCCGGGCCGTCGCACGGGCGTGCTGATCTCCAACGGCACCGGCCAGTCCGTGGCCTTCGCGCTGTGGAACCTCGAAGACCGTGGCCCGATCATGATCGATGCCGGCGTCGACATCTATGAAGGCATGATCGTGGGCGAGCATTCCCGCGAGAACGACCTCGAGGTCAACGCGCTCAAGGGCAAGCAGCTGACCAATATCCGCACCACGTCCAAGGACGAAGCGGTCCGCCTGACGACGCCCAAGAAGCTGACGCTCGAACAGAGCCTCGGCTACATCGCCGACGACGAATATGTCGAGGTGACGCCCAAGTCGATCCGCCTGCGCAAGATGTGGCTCGATCCCAATGATCGCAAGCGCATGAGCCGGGCTTCGAAGGCCTCCTGATAGACCCCCTCCTAACCTCCCCCTGCTAGGGGGAGGGACCACATCAGCGGCGTGGTTCGATTGGGCAAATCCTCCACTTTCTTCCTCCCCCTCAGGGGGAGGCCAGGTGGGGGTCAGCGAGGAGAAATCCCATGAGCGAGTTCATCATCGGTTTCATCACCGAATGGGGCTATCTCGGCATCTTCCTGCTCATGGTGGCGGAAAATCTGTTTCCCCCCATTCCCTCCGAACTGATCATGCCCTTTGCCGGCTATGTGGCAGCCAATGGGCAGTTGAACACGTTCGGCGTGCTTCTGGCCGGTGCCGCCGGCTCGCTCATCGGCACCTCCGCCTGGTATGTCGCCGCGCGCCTTCTCGGGCTCGCCCGGTTCACCTGGCTCTGCAACAAGCTTGGGCGCATCGCTACGCTCAGCGAAGCCGATATCGACCTCGCCGTGCGCTGGTTCGAGCGCTATGGCCCCCTGGCGGTGCTGGTCGGCCGCCTCATTCCGGCCATCCGCACGCTGATCTCAGTCCCGGCGGGTCTTGCCGCCATGCCCGTGTGGAATTTCCTGGCCATCTCCGCAATCGGCACGATCGCCTGGACCGGCATCCTGACGGCCGCCGGCTTTTTGCTGCATGAGAGCTATTCGGTCGTCGAAGCCTGGGTCGATCCGGTGTCCACCGGCGTCGTCATCCTGGCCGTAGTCATCTATCTCTGGCGCTTCGTCACCTGGAAGCCGATCAAGACCATCGGCTGATCCTGCCTCGCAATTTGCAACGCGCCTTGCAATCTGCAAGGCAGGTCGCGCGTCAAAAGCGAATAATTTACAATAGTTTAACTTCCGAGGCCCGCTTTCCGGGCGGCCGCGAACTGGCACGCTTCGTGCAATGCTTGGATTATCCGGACCCTTGTTCTGCTTACCGGATGTCAGTCATTTGGACCTCGCATCGCTTGCCCGGTGCGGGGTCCCGGTGTTTTTGGCCCCCGGGCTTGCCCTATCTCCGTCCTGCCCTTAGATAAACGGGACTTTTTCCCGCGGAGACGCCGATGCGCGCCGTTCTCGACATCATCCTCATCCTGCTCCAGCTCTATTGGTGGGTCCTGCTCATCATGATCATCATGAGCTGGCTGATTTCGTTCAACGTCATCAATACCCGCAATCAGTTCGTCGCCACGGTCTGGCAGGTGATCAACCAGCTCACCGAGCCGGTCCTGCGGCCCATTCGCCGCTTCATGCCCAATTTCTCCGGGCTCGACCTCTCCCCGCTGATCGCCTTCCTCCTGATCTTCTTCATCCAGTCGATCATCGGCTATTACATCTATCCCGCCGTTGCCCGAGCCGGCATCTAGCCCGGCAAAGCCCTGGCGCGTGACGCCGGAAGGGGTTCTGCTCTTCCTGCGCGTCACGCCCAATGCCGGCCGGGACAGTCTTGACGGCATCGAGACCCGCGACGACGCCTCGATCGTCCTGCGCATCCGCGTCTCTGCCGTGCCCGACAAGGGCAAGGCCAATGCGGCCGTCATCGCGCTTCTCGCCAAGGCGATGCGCCTCTCCAAATCCTCGATCAGCCTCGTTTCCGGCGAGACCTCCCGCCACAAGACGCTTCGCCTTGCCGGCGAGAGCGGCGAGATTGCCTCGCGCCTCGATGCGCTGATCCCCGCCTGAGCGGCCATCGCCGCATTCCGCGACAAAGCGCCACACTTTCCAATTGCTTAACGAGATAATCCCGCTAATCTCGTTGGCGGGAGGAGGTCCGCCGGAGGGCGGTTGCGGACCGGACATCAAGAGCTGGCCTAGACCGGGGCGGACCTCGAATCTTGACATTCGAGGAACTGGTTTCATGGATTTGGCACTTTGGCTGATCGTCGCTTGTGGCGGTCTGTCTATCGTTTATGGCGTGGTGACGACGCAGGGGCTGCTCGCAGCCGATGCCGGCTCGCCCCGCATGCAGGAAATTTCGGCGGCCGTGCGCGAGGGGGCGTCGGCCTATCTCAAACGGCAATATACCACCATCGCCATTGTCGGCGTGGTGATCCTCGTGGCGGCCTGGCTGCTGCTCGGCGCACATGCCGCAATCGGCTTTCTGATCGGCGCGGTGCTTTCGGGCGCCGCCGGTTTCATCGGCATGAATGTGTCGGTGCGGGCCAATGTGCGCGTCGCGCAGGCCGCCATCGGGTCGCTGGCCAAGGGGCTCGATCTCGCCTTCAAGTCCGGCGCCGTCACCGGCCTTCTGGTGGCCGGTCTCGGCCTCCTGGGCATCACGCTCTATTTCATTGTTCTCACCGGCATGGGCAATGCGCCCACGAGCCGCGTCGTCATCGATTCCCTCGTGGCGCTCAGCTTCGGCGCCTCGCTCATTTCCATCTTCGCGCGTCTGGGCGGCGGCATCTTCACCAAGGGTGCGGACGTCGGCGGCGATATGGTGGGCAAGGTCGAAGCCGGCATTCCGGAAGACGATCCGCGCAACCCGGCAACAATCGCCGATAATGTCGGCGACAATGTCGGCGACTGCGCCGGCATGGCGGCCGACCTGTTTGAAACCTATGTGGTCACCATCGTCGCCACCATGGTTCTTGCGGCCATCATCCTGCCCGAGGCTCTCAAACTCCAGGGCATGGTGCTGCCCCTCGCCATTGGCGGGGCCTGCGTCGTCACCTCCATCATCGGCACCTATTTCGTCAAACTCGGCACCGACAACAACATCATGGGTGCGCTCTACAAGGGCGTCATCGCCACCGGCGTGCTCTCGCTCGTTGCGCTTCTGCCCGTGCTCTGGCTGATGTTCGGCGACATGAACCTCGCCATCAAGGCCAGTGACAAGATCTTCACCCCCTGGGCGCTGTTTGCCTGCGGCGTGGTCGGCCTCGTCATCACCGGGCTGATCATCGTCATCACCGAATATTACACCGGCACCAATCGCCGCCCGGTCAATTCCATTGCCGAGGCCTCGGTTACCGGCCATGGCACCAATGTCATCCAGGGCCTCGCGGTCTCACTGGAATCGACGGCACTGCCGGCCCTCGTCATCATCGCCGGCATCATCGTCACCTATTCGCTGGCGGGCCTTTTCGGCATCGCCTTTGCCGTGGCCACCATGCTGGCTCTGGCCGGCATCATCGTCGCGCTCGATGCCTTCGGCCCGGTCACTGACAATGCCGGCGGCATTGCCGAAATGGCCGGTCTCGATGCCTCCGTGCGTCACAATACCGACGCGCTCGATGCGGTGGGCAACACCACCAAGGCCGTCACCAAGGGCTATGCCATCGGCTCGGCCGGTCTTGGGGCGCTGGTCCTCTTCGCCGCCTATACGCAGGACCTCATCTACTTCGCCAATCTGCCCGATGCCCCGGCGATCTTTGCCGGCATGGGCGCGCTCACCTTCTCGCTGGCCGATCCCTATGTCGTGGTGGGCCTCCTGTTTGGTGGCCTTCTGCCCTTCCTCTTCGGCGGCATGTCGATGACGGCGGTCGGCCGCGCGGCCCAGTCCGTGGTGGTGGAAGTCCGCCGCCAGTTCAAGGCCGATCCGGGCATCATGGCCGGCACGTCCAAACCCGATTATGCGCGGGCCGTCGACATGCTGACCAAGGCCGCGATCAAGGAAATGATCGTGCCCTCGCTCCTGCCGGTGCTCAGCCCGATCGTCGTCTTCTTCCTCATCAACTGGATCGCGGGTCCCGCCGCGGGCTTCTCCGCCCTCGGCGCCATGCTGATGGGTGTCATCGTCACGGGCCTATTCGTCGCGATCTCCATGACCGCCGGTGGCGGTGCCTGGGACAATGCCAAGAAGAGCTTTGAAGACGGTTTTACCGACAGCCACGGCGTAAAACACTACAAGGGTTCGGACGCCCACAAGGCCTCCGTCACCGGCGACACCGTCGGCGATCCCTACAAGGACACGGCCGGCCCGGCCGTCAACCCGATGATCAAGATCACCAATATCGTGGCGCTACTGCTCCTCGCCGTCCTGGCCCATTGGGGGTAACCAGACGTCGTCTGGACTGAATTGAAGAAGGTCCGGGAGCAATCCCGGGCCTTTTTGTCTCCATGAGATGTAGGAATGGGGCAGGGCCGTTCCAGAAACTTATCCCCGCCTGTTCCCCTTGCGATAAAATCGAAAAATTCCCCGCACGGGACGGAGTCGAGACGGACGGCTGCGGGGAGGCCGATTTGGGTGGACCGATCTCCACCTGGGTTCAGGCGCCGGCCGACCCTGACGCGAGCGATCGATGGGCGCGAAACCGGTGCTGTCCAAAAACTCGGCGCCCCGAGGCGGTTTCGTCTCACTCTTTTACAATTTCTCAGGGGCGAAACCGCCTCGGGGTCCGTTCCCATGTGCCAAAACCTGACGCGGAAACGCGGGCAGGGCAGGGGTGCTTGCACGCCTGTCACCCCATCCACGATGTCATTCCCTCCCGACGCTCCCCCGGGGAGGGCGTTGGTACTTGTGAAGCTTAGATGCCTCCGCCCCTGCACGGAGCTTCCCTCGGGCTTGACCCGAGGGCCTCCATCCACGTCAAAATTGTCGGTGTCGGGCTCGCGGAGTGGCCCTCGGGTCAAGCCCGAGGGAGGCCTGGCGCTCGATTGCGTGATGCGGGAAAAATCAGACCCCCACCCGGCCTCCCCCTCGCGAGGGGGAGGAGAAGGAAAGGAAACGCAAGACGCGGCCAAAACTCCGTCCTGTCCCTCCCCCTGGCCAGGGGGAGGCTAGGAGGGGGTCGCCCTTACCGCACCGCAAAAATGTCGAACCCGTCACGTTCCATTCGTCGCAGGGACAACAGGGCCAGGATCCCGAAGAACCAAAGGAGAAAACATGCGCAAAGTCACAGCCGGCCTCTTTCATTCCCTCGATGGCGTGGTGGAAAGCCCGAACCTCTGGCAGTTCGACAGCTTCGATGACGAGCTGGGCGAGGAAATGATGACCACTTTGGCCAATGTCGAAACGGCACTTCTCGGCCGGGTGGGCTACCTCGAATGGGCCCAATATTGGCCCAATGCCACCCAGGACCTCGATTTCGCCGGCTTCATCAACGGCGTCGAAAAATTCGTCGCCTCGGAAACCCTCAAACCCGAACAGATCACCTGGGCCAATTCGAAGCTGATCGAGGGCGACTTCCTCGATTTCGTGCGCGGCCTCAAGGCCGGCTCGGGCGGGGATATCGCTTCCATGGCCAGCATTTCGCTTGTCCGCGAACTGCTCTTTGCCGGGTTGATGGACGAACTTGTCCTCATCACCCACCCCGTCATCGCCGGCGAGGGGCGGCACCTCTTCGAGCCGGGCGATCCCACCACCCGCCTCGAGCTCGTGCGCGGCCGCACGACCTCCAAGGGCAATGTCATCCAGGTCTATCGGCGCAAGGACTGAGCCGGGCTGGGCTCAGGAGGCCTTCATGCGGGCAATCTGAGCCTTTGCCGCTTCGGAATGAAGCAGGCTGGCGAGCGCGGCGGGGGGAAGGGGCGGGGAGAACAGAAATCCCTGCACTTCCGAGCAGCCATGTTCGCGCACCATCGCCAATTGCTCCTCGGTCTCGATGCCTTCGGCGGTGGTCGACATGCCCAGCGACTGGCCCAGCCCGATGACGGCCCGGATGATGGCCTGGCTGTCGGCGCGGCTCGCCAGATCGCGCATGAAGGAGCGGTCGATCTTGATCTTGTCGAAGGGGAAGGCGCGCAGATAGGAGAGCGAAGAATAGCCGGTGCCGAAATCGTCCATGGAAATGCGGACGCCCATGGCGCGCAGTTCGTGCAGCGCCCGCAAGGTGCTCTCGCTGTCATTGAGCAAGAGGCTTTCGGTGATCTCGAGTTCCAGCCGCGACGGGTCGAGCTTGGCCTCGGCAAGCGTGGCCCGGACCTGGGCGACGAGGTCGCGCTGGCGGAACTGCACGGGAGAAAGGTTGACCGCCACGCGCACATGGCCGGGCCAGGTTGCGGCGGCGCGGCAGGCTTCGCGCAGCACCCATTGCCCGATCGAGCTGATCAGGCCCGTTTCCTCGGCCACGGGAATGAACTCGACGGGGGATATGGTCTTGCCGCCATGCTCCCAGCGCAAGAGCGCTTCGACGCAGGTGACCCGGTTCTCCTCAAGGCCCAGCAAGGGCTGGAACACGAGCCGCAATTCGTTCTGGGCAAGGGCGACCCGCAGGCCGGCTTCGATGGCGCGGCGCTGCTGCAATTCGGCGTCCATGCCGGCTTCGAAGAAGTGATAGGTCGATCGGCCTTCGCTCTTGGCCTTGTAGAGGGCCAGATCGGCGTTCTTGACCAGCGTGTCGGTGGTGACCCCGTCACCCGGACCGACGGCGATGCCGACGCTGGCGCCGATTTCGATCCGCTGCCCACCAATATTCATCGGGGCCGACAGGGCCTTGATGATCCGGTCGGCAACCTTGGCAGCGGTGTCGGCGCTGTCGACCGGGCGCAGCAGCAGGGCGAACTCGTCCCCGCCCAACCGGGCCAGCAGATCGCTTTCGCGCGTCGTGCCCCAGAGGCGCACAGCGGCCTGCTTGATCACCTCGTCGCCGACGGCATGGCCGAGCGTGTCGTTGACTGCCTTGAAATGGTCGAGGTCGATATAGAGCACCGCCGCCATTTCACCGCGCTTGAGCGCCGCCTCGGTACGGGCCATCTGCTCGAGGAATTCGATGCGGTTGGGCAGGTCGGTCAGCGCGTCATGGCGCGCCAGATGCTGGATGCGCGCTTCGTTCTGCCGCTGCTCGGTAATGTCTTCATGGGTCGAAACCCAGCCGCCATCCTTCATCGGATGGTGCTGCATCATGATGATGCGGCCGTTGAGCTCGTGGATATTCTTGCCGTATTCGCCCCGTGCGATGATCTCGCGACGCCAGGCGATATAGTCTTCCCGCGTGCCGCCCGCGCTCATGCCGAAATCGAAGAGGTGTCCGAGAATATCCTCGAGCTGGGTGCCGGGTCGAAGATAGTCGGGTGGCAGGCTGTAGATGCGCGCATAGGGCTCGTTGCAGATCACCAGCCGGCCGCGCGCGTCCATCATGCACAGGCCGATGGAGATGTTGTTGACGGCGGCGTCGAGCCGCAAATTCTGCCGTTCGAGCTCCATGCGGCGCTTCTGGACAGATTCGGATCGCGCGATGGCGTCGGTGATGTCCTCGTGCGTCACCACCCAGCCGAGCACGTCGGTATAGACATGGGCGGTCTCCACCACGCGGCCGCCATGCACGATTTCCTGTGCCTTGGCGCGGGCTCCGGAGCGGTTGGACAGCAGTTCGCTGGTGTAATTCTCGTAAAAAAGCTCGGGTGTCTGGTCGGAATGATTGCCCAGCCTGTGGGAGAGCTGCACGACCTCTTCCAGGGTCATGCCCTTGTAGATCGCGTCCGCACTGAACCCATAGAGTTCCCGGTAATGCTTGTTCCACATGACCAGGCGGAATTGCGGTGACCAGACGCAAAAGCCGTAGGGAATGCTCTCCAGCGCAGCATCAAGCAATAAAGCCGCTGCATCCCCCATCTGCGTGGTTTTCTCCGAGCCCATCAGACGTCCCCCTGCCCTCTCGGACCGGGGAAGCCTACGTGCAGTCACTTAAAGGGGCGTTAAGTGCATCGATTTCATTGGGCGGCATCGCGCGCGTTTCTCGAGCGCTCACAAGGCTTAGGGGCGATCGAATGAAGGGCAGGGCGAGCAAGGGTTTCGCCCCGCCGAAGTCATATCAGGCCTGGATGAAAGCCAGGATATCGGCGTTGATCAGATCGGGGTGCGTGGCGAAAAGCCCATGGCTGAGGTCCGGATAAGTCTTGAGCGTGCCATTGGGCAGAAGCTTGATGGCCTTGTGTGCCGAATTGGCAATCGGCACGATCTGGTCGTCTTCGCCATGCAGCACCAGAACCGGCTGCCGAATGGCCTTCAGGTCCTCGGTAAAGTCAGTTTCGGAAAACCCCTCGATACTGTCGTAGTGGGCCTTTGCCCCGCCGTTCATGCCCTGGCGCCACCAATTGTCGATCAGCCCCTGGCTGACTTCGGCGCCGGGGCGGTTGAAGCCGTAGAAGGGTCCGGCAGGAATGCCGCGGAAGAACTCGGCCCGGTTGGCGATCAGCGCCTTGCGGAAGCCGTCGAAGACGTCCATCGGCACGCCATCGGGATTGGAGGCGCTGGCGACCATGATGGGCGGCACGGCGCCGATCAGCACGGCCTTGGCGAGACGCCCTTCAGCGGCCTTGGCCGCATAGCGGGTGACGACGCCACCACCGGTGGAGTGCCCGACATGGACGGCATTGTTCAGATCCAGCGCCTTGGCCAGTTCGGCCGTGTCGGCGGCATAGGTGTCCATGTCATTGCCAATGTCCGTCTGATCGGAGCGGCCGTGACCGCGCCGGTCGAAGGCGACAACCCTGAAACCCTTTTCGAGGAAATAGAGCATCTGGTTGTTCCAGTCGTCGGAACTGAGCGGCCAGCCGTGATGGAAGACGATGGGCTGGGCGGTCTTTGGACCCCAATCCTTGAAGAAAATGCGTGTGCCGTCCTTGGTGGTGATGAAGTTCGAGCTCAATCTCTGTCTCCTTGCTTTGCTTTTGCTGTGCCGGAACCGTGTCCAGCGCCGATGACTGCAATCTAGGGATAGTCAGGTCGAAAAAGACGTGGCAGAAATGACATTGAACGGGGCGATAGTGACAATATGGCCGTCAACGAGACGCTTACAGCCGAAATTGGCCTCGTGCTCTATCCAAACTGCCAGCTCGCAGCGGTCTATGGGCTGACCGATCTCTTCCGGATCGCCGGAGAATGGGCGGGGCCGCTCGAGGAGCCTAACACAGCGCGGCGTATACGCGTCAGCCATTGGCAGATCGCGGGCGACGACATGGCGTGTGTCTGGGACAGTCATCCCGGCCGGCCGCACAAGCTGACCCATGTGATCGCGCCGCCGAGCATCATCATGCCCGAAAGCATGGCGCCGATGCCACGCGAATCCGCCTGGATGGCGGAGCGGCATAGGGAAGGGGTGACGGTGGGCTCGGTCTGTGCAGGGGCTTTCGTTCTGGCCGAGACCGGTCTGATGGATGGGCGTCGGGCGACGACACATTGGGCCTTTGCCGAGCAGCTGGCGCGGCGCTTTCCCCAGATCGAACTGGCGGCCGAGCACATGGTGGTCGACGAGGGCGACATCATGACAGCGGGCGGCATCCTCGCCTGGACCGATCTCGGCCTTACCCTCGTCGAGCGGTTCCTCGGCGTCGGCACCATGTTGGCGACGGCGCGTTTCCTCTTGGTCGATCCGCCTCGCCGTCTTCAGGATCCCTATCGGATTTTCGTGCCGCGCTTCGACCATGGCGATGCCGAGATCTTGAAAGTGCAGCAGCATCTGCATGCCGTCGCGGCGGATGCCCATTCCATCTCCGAATTGGCAAGGCTGGCGGGCCTCGCAGACCGCACCTTCCTCCGCCGCTTCCAGAAGGCGACGGGCCTGACCCCGACCGAATATCTCCAGCAATTGCGCGTGCTGAAGGCCCGCGATCTGCTTGAAACCACCAATCGCCCGGTCGACCAGATCGGCTGGAGCGTCGGCTATGCCGATCCCGCCGCCTTCCGAAAAATCTTCCAGAGGCTTGCGGGGGTGTCGCCGCGCCACTATCGGCAACGCTTCGGGCGGGCGATGAACGGGGACGAGAACTGATCAGGCGGCGGTGCCGAGGGCTTTGGCGATGCGCTCTGCGCCATCCTCCGGCGTAAGGCGGCCCATATCGAGTTCGAGGTGATAATCCTTGCCGGCATGAACCGCGTCCTGCCAATTCTGCACCGGCGCCGGAATACCGGGACCAGAGGCGTAAAACCCGCCCTGCGGATCGGCATTTCGGCGCGCCATGATGGTCTCGATATCGCAATGGATGCCGACGAAAAGCAGGGACAAGCCGGCAAGCTCGTCTGTCAGCAGCGCCATGGGGTCGAAGGGGCGGGCGTAATGGGTGTGAAGGCCGAGATCGGCCACCACGTCAAAGCCATGGCCAGCGAAATCTGCCATTGCCGAAAAGCAGGCGCCGAACAACGCGGGTAGGTTTGCCTCGAGGTCAGGCCGCTCGCCGCCGGGCCGAAGTCCAATGCCGGGCAGGAGCGCCGCGGGCAGGGTGGCATTGAAGGCGTCGACGCCAAAATTGAGCCAGCGTCCCGGCACATGCGCCTGGACTGCGCGGGCCAGCATCGTCTTGCCCGAGCGCGGGGCGCCGTTGAGGATGACGATGCGTCCGGTCATGGCATGCTCCCGCGGCTGTCGCCCAGAGTTAGCCGTCCGGCGGTGCCTTCACAATGGCACGAAGTGCAAAAGAAGAGGCGCTGCATGTGCAGCGCCTCCCCCAAACTCGATTCGGCTTATGCCCGAAGGCCAGAACCGGGGTAGAATCAGCCCTGTGCCTTCTTGTTGCGTGCGGCCCAGGTTTTGAGGCGCAGGCCGTTGAGGCGAATAAAACCGGCGGCGTCCTTATGGTCATAGGCCACGGCGCCTTCTTCGAAGGTCACGAGGTCCATGGAGTAGAGGCTGTGCGGCGAGGAGCGGGCGATGACGGTGGCAGAACCCTTGTAGAGTTTCACCTGCACGTCGCCGGTCACATAGTCCTGGCTCTTGTCGATCAGGGCCTGCAGCATTTCGCGCTCGGGCGAGAACCAGAAGCCGTTGTAGATCAGCTCGGCATATTTCGGCATCAGCTCATCCTTGAGATGGGCTTCGCCACGATCCAGCGTGATCGACTCGATGCCGCGGTGGGCAACGAGAATGATGGTGCCACCCGGCGTCTCGTAGAGACCGCGCGACTTCATGCCGACGAAGCGGTTTTCCACGAGGTCGAGACGGCCGACGCCGTGCTTGCCACCGAGCTCATTGAGCTTGGTCAGCAGTTCGGCCGGGCTCAGCTTTTCGCCATTGATCGAAACCGGGTCGCCCTTTTCAAAGCCGATGGTGATGATTTCGGCTTCGTCCGGGGCCTTTTCCGGATCGACCGTGCGCTGTGGCACGTAATCGGGGAAGGGGATCGCGGGGTCTTCCAGCACCATGCCTTCGGACGAGGTGTGCAGGAGGTTGGCGTCAACCGAGAATGGAGCCTCGCCGCGCTTGTCCTTGGATACCGGGATCTGGTTCTTTTCCGCATATTCGAGCAGCTGGGTGCGGCTGCGCAGGTCCCATTCGCGCCAGGGCGCGATGACGGCGATGGAGGGGTCGAGCGCATTGGCGGTCAGCTCGAACCGGACCTGGTCGTTGCCTTTGCCGGTGGCGCCATGGGAAATGGCGTCAGCGCCTACTTCCTGGGCGATCTCGACGAGGCGCTTGGCGATCAGTGGGCGGGCAATGGACGTGCCGAGCAGGTACTGGCCTTCATAGACCGTATTGGCGCGGAACATCGGGAAGACGAAGTCCCGAACGAATTCCTCGCGCAAGTCTTCGATGCGGATGTCCTTGATGCCGAACATCTCGGCCTTCTTGCGCGCCGGCTCGAGTTCTTCACCCTGGCCGAGATCGGCGGTGAAGGTCACCACTTCGCAATTATAGGTTTCCTGCAGCCATTTCAGGATGATGGACGTGTCGAGGCCGCCCGAATAGGCGAGCACGACTTTTTTGATCTCTTTAGCCATTGCTTGATCCCAAGGTTGATGGTGACAGGATAAGCCACCCTATGCGCAATAATCTTGCGATCATCGCGCCCATGGCGCATTCTTTGGCACGATCTGCCAAAATCTTATCGAAGAGTGCCAGAAACTGTCAGAAGTTCTTGATCCCGTCGATCGCCGTATCCTTAGAGAGTTGCAGCGCAATGGGCGAATGTCCAATGTCGAATTGGCCAATGCGGTGGGTCTGTCGCCCTCGCCCTGTCTCCGGCGGGTCAAGCTGCTCGAGGAAAAGGGCATCATCGACCGCTATATCGCCGTGCTCAATGCCCCCCGGCTCGGGCTCGGGCTCACAGTTTTCGCCCGCGTCTGGTTCAAGACCCAGGATGCCGAAACCACCAACCAGTTTGCCGAAACCGTCCGCAAATTCCCCGAGGTGATGGAATGCTATCTCACCACCGGAGAATGCGACGCCATCCTGCGCGTGGTGACGACGGATTTGCACGCCTATTGGCGCTTCCAGTCCGATTATCTCATGCGCATCCCTTCCGTGCAGAGCGTCAAGACCGACGTGCCGATGGAAACCATCAAGCGCAGCCACGAGCTGCCGCTGCCCTGAGGAGGAGGGTGTCATGAGCGAGGTGGAAGGCGGATGCAGTTGTGGGGCGCTGCGGATAGTGGCGCGGGGGGAGCCCGATCGCGTCGGCATCTGCCATTGCCTCGACTGCCGCAAATATCACGGCGCCCTGTTCCATGCCTCGGCGATATTTTCCAACGAGGCGGTCACGATCAGCGGGCCGGTCGGGGAATTTGACGGGCGGTGTTTTTGCCCGCTTTGCGGCTCTCCCGTATTCTCCCGCAGCGGCGATGAGATCGAGATCAGCCTGGGTGCGCTGGACGCACCGGATATGTTCGTCCCGACTTACGAACTCTGGACGGTTCGGCGCGAGGCCTGGCTACCGGCCTTCCCGCACATGATCCCGTACCAGCGCAATCGCGAGCCCTAGTCCCGGCCGCACTGGCACGCTATGAGCAAGGCCTGCGCCCTTTGCCGCGAGACATTTCAATGCCCAGCTTCCTGCCCGACATCTCCGTCATCGCCACCTTTGCCCTTGCCGCCTTCGTGCTGGCGGTGACGCCGGGGCCGGACATGGCGCTGTTTGTGTCGCGCACGATCAATTGGGGGCGAAACCACGGCTTCGCCACGGTCATGGGTGCGCTCACGGGCATTGCCGTCCACACCATGCTGGTGGCCTTCGGCATTTCGGTGCTGATCATTGCCGCCCCGGCCGCCTTCTGGGCGCTGAAAATCGTCGGCGCGCTCTATCTTGTCTGGCTGGCGATCCAGGCGATCCGCGATGGCGGTGGGATCCTCGTGGTCAACAAGCAGGGCGGCAAGCAGCCAAGCTGGGCGCAGTCCTATCTCACCGGTCTTGGCATCAATCTCACCAATCCCAAGGTGGCGCTGTTCTTCGTGACCTTCCTGCCCCAGTTCGTCTCCGCGGATGACCCGTCTGCCTCGGCCAAACTGATCTTCCTCGGTATCGAATTCGTCATTGTCTCGATCCCGGTCGTGGTGGCAACTGTCCTCTTTGCCGAATGGCTGACCCGCACGCTCAAGGAGAAGGCCTGGGTCGGCAAGGCGCTCAACTGGAGTTTTGCTGCCGTGTTCATGACCTTTGCGGCCACCATTCTGTTTGCCGAGGGCCGCAAGTGAACTATCGCCACGCCTTCCACGCCGGCAATTTTGCCGATGTGGTCAAGCACACCATTCTCACCCGTATCCTCGCCTATCTGATGCGCAAGGACGCGCCGTTCCGGGTCATCGACACCCATGCTGGCGTTGGGATTTATGATCTCTTCGGCGATCAGGCGGAGCGGACCGGCGAATGGCAGGACGGCATCTTGCGGCTCACCGAGCGCGACTTGCCGCCGGCTGTGTCCGATCTGCTCGCGCCTTATCTCGATGCGGTCGAAGCACAAAACGCGGACGGTTCGCTCCGCTATTATCCCGGCTCGCCCTTCATCATCCGCCAGATGCTGCGGCCGCAGGACCGGTTGATGGCGCTCGAGCTGCATCCCAAGGATGTCGAAGAGCTCCGCGAGAACTTTGCCGGTGATGTCCAGACCCGGGTCACCCATCTCGATGCCTGGGCGGCCATGGGCACCCATCTTCCGCCCAAGGAAAAGCGCGGCCTCGTTCTGGTCGATCCGCCCTTCGAGGAAAAGGGTGAGTTCTCCCGCATGGTGGCGGGCCTCGTAAAAGCCCATGCTCGCTGGCCCGGCGGCATCTATGCCTTCTGGTATCCGATCAAGGACCCCGACGAGGTGAGCGCCTATGTCGCCGCGCTTGAGGCCACGGGGATCAGGAAAATCCTCCGTATAGAGCTTGCCATCCGTGCGCCGTCCTTCCCGCCGCGCCTGCATGGCACCGGCATGATCGTGGTCAACCCGCCCTATGTTCTCGAAGACGAAATGCGCACCCTGCTGCCGCTTCTTGCCAATGTCCTCGCCGATGAGGGCAGGGGCAGCTGGAGCGTCGACTGGGTGGCGGGCGAATAGGGTCTCCTAGCCCGGGCGGAACTGGCTCATGATGGCGAGGGGCCGATGCTCATTGTCATCGAAAAACGCCATCCATTCCTCGAGCCCGTCCTGGTGGCGATGGATCAGGTGTGGCGCTTCGCGAAAATGGATGCCGCGCTCGCGCATGCTGGCATAGCTGGCTTGAATGTCATCGACCCGAAAATAGAGAAGGCTGGCCTGCTCGGCCTGGCGGGGCTCCGCGCTCAGCATCAGCCTAATACCCCCGCAGTCGAAAAAGGCGAGGGGGCCAAAGGTGTAGAGATGCGGGATTTCGAGGACATCGCGCCACCAGATCTCGGCGGCGCCGATGCTGGAAACGGAACGACTGATCTGGCCGATGCTGCCGAACGGGGTGGGTGTCATTCTGGCCTCCCAGGAGGAAGGCCAGAATATCAAGATCGGGTCGGGCTCGCCAGTGGGCGCGCTTCTGCGGTCAAAGTGTCAGCAGCGCGTCGCGGTCCTTCTTGGTCAGCCGCTCGCTCTCGCTCTTGAGCTGGCCGCAGGCTGCAAAAATGTCGCGGCCGCGCGGGGTGCGGACGGGAGAGGCATAGCCGGCGCGGTTGACGATGTCGGCAAAGCGCTCGATGCGGCTCGATGGCGAGGTGCCATAGTTCGAACCCGGCCAGGGGTTGAACGGGATGAGGTTGATCTTGGCCGGAATGCCGGCGAGCAGGCGCACCAGTTCCTTGGCCTCGGCGTCGCTGTCATTGATGCCGTCCAGCATCACATATTCGAAGGTGATCCGGCGGGCATTGGAAAGGCCCGGATAATTGCGGCAGGCTTCCAGCAGGTCCTTGAGCGGCCACTTCTTGTTGATCGGCACCAGCACGTCGCGCAGATCGTCGCGCACGGCGTGCAGCGAAATGGCCAGCATCACGTCGATCTCGCTGCCGGTGCGCTCGATATAGGGCACGACGCCGGAGGTCGAAAGCGTGATACGGCGCCTCGAAATCGACATGCCGTCGCCCGCCGAGGCAATCAGCAGCGCCTGCTTGACGTTGTCGAAATTGTAGAGCGGCTCGCCCATCCCCATCATGACGATATTGGTGATGGCGCGGCTTTCCCCGCCGGGAACGAGGCCGCCATCATCGGGACGCGACCCGCCTGGAAAATCGCCGAGACGCTCGCGGGCCATGAGGATCTGGCCGAGGACTTCGCCGGCGGTCAGATTGCGCACGAGCTTCTGCGTGCCGGTGTGGCAGAACGAGCAGGTCAGCGTACACCCCACCTGCGAGGAAACGCAGAGCGTGCCGCGATCGCTTTCGGGGATATAGACGGTTTCGACCTCTACGGCCGGCATGTTGGGGTTCTGCGGATCGCGAAAGCGGAACAGCCACTTCCGCGTGCCATCGGTCGAAATCTGTTCCGAGACGATCTCGGGCCGATCGAGGACAAAAGTATCCGCCAGTTTCTGGCGGACCGGCTTGGCCACATTGGTCATGCGGTCGAAATCTGTGACGCCGTTGACATAGAGCCAGTTCCAGAGCTGGCTGGCGCGCATGCGGCCTTCCTTTTCCGAGACCACGTCATGGCTCGTCAAAGTCTCCGCGAGCTGCTGCTTGGAGAGGCCGATCAGGGACGGCCTTGTGGCCATGGCGGGCCGGATGGCAGTCGAATGGTCGAGGTTCAGCGCAATGCTCATGGCAGGCCAAGGGTGTCCGGTAATGCAGGATGTGGGCGGCCAATAGCATATGGTGCGGCAAAGCGCAAAATAACACCGTCGGGAAGGTGCCTTGCGTCAGCCGCAGGAGAAATATCGGCGTCCGTGCCGCGGCGTGTCAGCACTCAGCGCCGATCGCCTGCTGCGCGGCAGTGGCGCCGGAAAGCGAATAGTTCTGGATGATGGTCGTCCCGGCGGAGTCCGTGCCGGTCACGCTCATCGAGGAGCCGGCACGAACGGCGGCCGCCAGGTTTGCCTCCTGCGCGCTATCGTCGAGCCAGGCGGCATCGCCCTGGGTAAACAGGGTAAAGCTCTGCCCGCCAATATTGACCGTTGCGCGCGATCCGGTCTGGAAATTGTAGCCGGCCACGACATTGAACTCGTTGACCACGTCCTCGCCGGGGCGATTGGTGATGTAGAGATAGGCTTGGCCACCGCCCACAGGCGCGGGGTCGACCGATTTCGGCTTGGTCATGGCGAAGCACACCGTGCCGGCGCCGTCATCGGCCGCGTAGCTCGACCAGTCGCGAAAATCACCCAGAACCCGTGCCGACTGCGCCTGTGCCGGCAGCGTTGCGGCGAGGATCAGGGCAAAGGCAAATAAGGGCTTGGGCAAATAGGTCATAAAATCGGGCTCTTGGGTCAGGCTCTTGACGGCAGTCGGGCATGGGCCCCTCGGCCCGGCGCCCAGTTATGGCGGTTCCGGGCCGAGGGGCAAGCCCTCAATTACTTGCAGGCGGCGTCGATGGCGTTCATCGCGGCGGTGGCGCCGGAGAGCGAATAAGTATCGATCGTATTGGTGCCGCGCTGGCTGGTGCCACGCACGAGCATCTGGCTACCACCCTTGAAGGCGGTCACAAAACCGGTCTCGTCGCCGGTCGAGGCCAGCCAGCCGGCGGAGCCTTCGGTCACCATCGGATAGGACTTGCCGTCAATGGCAGCGCTGGCATTTGCGCTGGTGGCATTGAACGGATAGCCGATCAGCGTCTGCACTTCGTTCTTGGTGCCCAGGCCCTTGCGATGAATGATCATGAAATGGATCGGATCACGGTTGGCGCCAGCCGGCTCAGATTTCTGCGGCTGCGCCGAAATATAGCACATGACCCCGCTGGCATCCGTCGCCTGCCATGCCGTCCATGCGTTGAACGTGCCCAGTTCGGTTGCCTGCTGTGCCTGTACGGCAGGTGCAAAGCTGATGGCCGCTGCCATCGCGATCCCGATTGCGAGGCCACCGGTCTTGTTCATCATTGCCAATTCATCCTCTTGTAAAGCTGACCGTCCGCGGAATGCTTTCCGCTCAACATGGCGCGGACATGGTTACCAAGCCGTCAAATCCCGCAAAATTGGCGGCTTTTGCGTCAAATGCGCGGCAAAGGCGGCGGCAATTTGACACCAACCCCACCGATAGGGTGGGTTTGCAGGGATACGGTTAAAACCAGGCTAACACTGGCGTGATCGCCTTCACGCTGCGAGGGGATAGGCATGCTCGACCACATAGGGTCCCCCGCCTACGCCCTCCTTGCTCGAGAACAGCACGAAGCGCGATACCGAAAATGTGATCGGCTCGAACCGACCCGCCTCGGCAATGAAGCGCGCTACATCCCCGGCATTGATTCCGCGCAATCGGGCCAGGGTCACATGGGGAACGAATTTGCGGCCCTCTGGCGGCAAACCCGCGCGCTGGAGCATGCGCTCATGGGCTGCCTGCAGGCGGATCAGGGCCTCATTGGGCTCGACACCGGCGTAAAGTGCACGCGGTTTGTCGCCGCCAAAAGCGCCGAGATGGGTCAGCCGCAGCGTAAAGCGCAGAGAGTTGGACAAGAAATCCAGGCTGTCGGCCACATCTTCGGCGCGGTTGCGATCGACATCGCCGATGAAACGCAACGTAACGTGATAATCCTCCGGATCGATCCAGCGCGCGCCGGTAAGGCCCCCGCGCTTGAGTGAGAGGGTAAACCCGGTATCGGGCGGAATCTCGAGGCCTGTGAAGAGCCGGGGCATGGCAAGATCTCCCTGGCGGAAGGTAGGAACGGTTCGGCGAGCCTAGCACAATGACGGGAATCGGCCAGCCCGGGCGTCGCTTCGTTCCATTTTGCCTTGTAACTCAAGGCTTCCGTCTCCATATTTGCGAACAAGTGGCAACGCCAATTGCCCCCGGCGGTGACAAGACCGCAGTCTTCCAAGGGAAAGGAAACCGACAATGGCTGAATATGACCGTCAGACCCTCAATGCGCGGGCCGGCTCGGCCGTAGCCATCGACGAGGGCCTGCGCAGCTACATGCTGCGCGTCTACAATTATATGGGCCTGGGCCTCGTGGTCACGGGTCTCGTCGCCTATTTCACCAGCCAGTGGGCCATGTCCAGCCCGGCCAATGCCGAGCTGCTCTATGCCAGCCCGCTTGCCTGGGTTCTCATGCTGTCGCCGCTGGCCTTCGTGCTGGTGCTGAGCTTCGGCATCAACAAGCTGTCCGTACCGGCAGCACAGGGCGTGTTCTGGGCGTTCGCGGCCGTCATGGGCCTGTCGCTCTCGTCGATCTTCCTGGTCTATACCGGCGCTTCGATCGCCAAGGTGTTCTTCATCACCGCCGCGACCTTCGGCGCGATGAGCCTTTATGGTTACACCACCAAGCGTGACCTGACCGGCATGGGCAACTTCCTGATGATGGGCCTGATCGGCATCATCATTGCCTCGATCGTGAACATCTTCATGCAGTCCAGCATGATGGATTTCATCATCTCGGTCGTGGGCGTGCTGATCTTCACGGGCCTGACCGCCTATGACACGCAGAAGATCAAGGAAAGCTATTCCGAGCATTTTGGTGCCGACGTCATGGCCAAGAACGCCATCATGGGCGCGCTGAGCCTCTACCTCGACTTCATCAATCTGTTCATGATGCTGCTGCGCCTCTTCGGCAACCGCGAGTAACAGCATCAGTGATGATGGTCTGATCAAACGATTTGGTTGGACGAAATTCGGGACCGCAGCTTACAAGGGCTGCGGTCCTTTTTTTGGTTTTTCTGTCATGTCAGACACCGTCCTGCGTCCCTTCGCCTGGTCAGACGTTCCCGCCATCACGCGTATCTACCGGCACTATGTCGATCACACCGCCATCACCTTCGATACCGAAGCGCCGGACGAGACCGCGATCGCTGAAAAATATGCGGCGCTGACACGGCTGGGCCATCCGCTGATCATCGCCGAGCGCGCCGGGCAGGTTTTGGGCTATGCCTATGCCAGCTATTACCGCCCCCGCGCCGCCTATCGGTTCACCTGCGAAGATTCGCTCTATCTCGACCCCAATGAAACGGGAAAGGGGCTCGGCCGCGTCTTGCTCACCGAACTGCTTGCGCAATCCAAGGCCTTCGGCTTCAAGCAGATGCTCGCCGTGATCACCGCCGACACGGCAAACTCCATCGCCATCCACGAAAAGTTCGGTTTCGAACGCGTCGGCTATTATAAGGCGGTCGGCTACAAATTTGACCGCTGGCACGATATCGTCCACCTGCAGATGGCTCTCTAGCAAAGGCGAAAAATGCTCGGCCTGGCCCATGACCGCAATATTATGGTGCCATATGATCCGCGCTGGCCATTGGCCTACGAGGCGGAGCGGCAAAGACTTGCCGAGGCGCTTGGCCCCCTCGCCGTCGCCATCGAGCATTATGGCTCGACCGCGGTCCCTGGCCTCAGCGCCAAGCCGATCCTCGACATTCTGCTAGGGGTGCGCGAGCTCGATGGCTGGCAACAGTGCCACGACCCGCTCATCGGGCTGGGATACGACTATGCGGCCCAGGCCGGTGTGCCCGGCCACCACATCTTTGGCCGGGGGCGGGATCTCACTGAGCGGACGCATCTGGTTCATGTGGTCGAACATGGCGGCGTGAGCTGGACGTCCAATCTGGCATTTCGCGATGCGCTCCGCGCTGATGAAGCGCTGCGGCAGCGCTATCTCGCGGTGAAAACTGCTGCCATTGCTCAGGCGCCGGACAGCCGGCTGGAGTACAACCGTCTCAAGGGCGGGGCCATTGCGGCAATGAAGTCTCTCCTGGCTTCGCCACGACCCTAACGCAGCTTCCTCTGCATCTCGACCGAGGTGATGAACCGGCCTTCACGGGGCGGGGCCATTTCGCTCCAGCCCATTGCCCGATAGAAGTCGCGTGCTGTTGCCGTGCTCTTGAGCTGGGCCACCTCCACGCCGCGGCCGGCCAAGATCCTCTCCAGTTCCGCCAGCGCCGCGCTGCTGACGCCGGTTCGCTGATGCTTGGGGCTCACATAGTTCAGGCTGATCGTGTTGTCAGTCAGCGCGCCGACGCCGACAATCTGGCCATCGCGCACGGCCACGAACATGCTCGTCTCAGGGCTGGCGAGCATAGCGAGAACGCCTTCCGGCGTCTTGTTCGCCGTCCAGGCCGCAATGATCCGGGGGTCATTTCCGTGGTCGAGACTGCAGAGCTCGGTTATCGAGGCGACGAGCACGTCGCTCATGGCCGCCGCATCGTTCGTCCTCGCCGGGCGAACCCGGATGGTCACCCCACCACCACGAGATCGGGATCGAGCACGCGCAGCACCTGGCCGAGATCGTGGCCGCGCTTGAGCACGCGCCCCTCCTGGTTGACCACCATGTACTGGCCCTGCCGGTTGCGCAGTTTCGGATTTTTCTCGACCACATAGAGTGGACGTTCGGAGACGCGGGCATAGATGGAGAACAGCGCCCGGTCCTTGAGGAAATCCATGGCGTAGTCGCGCCATTCGCCCTGGCTCACCTTGCGGCCATAGACCGAGAGGATCTGCATCAATTCCCGACGATCAAAAGCAATTATGGGCTGCGGCTGACGGGGCGGCTGGCCAGGGGCTTCGCCCACATGGACCAAGGATAGCCCAGCGTTCAGTTGGTTTGGCGGACGGCCCTGCACGCGTTTCTCCACTGCCCGAACTTGGTCAACACAGCGTCATGATCCCCGCATTTGGCGCCTATGGCAAGGCCGGCAAAATACCCCATTTCGGCCATGTTTCGTCCCTCAAGGCGCCCCATTGCCTCGACAGGATACAAGCATTGCCTCCAGCGGCTGGCAGCCGGGCGGATCGAGCCCCCAAACCATGAAGCCCGGTTGCCAGCCAACTATCTAGAGTTGACCACGTTAGTCACGCCCGTTCCTTCCCCCAAGGAGCGGGCCTTTTTTATGGTTCGTAGGTTGCCGCTGCGAGAATGGCGCCGGGCAGTCCCTTGCTCTCCTGCTGCACGACCACGGCAAGACCGGTATTGCCGGCACCAAGCATCTCGGTCAGCGGCAGTTTCAGTTCCGCGCCACTATGGGCCTCCCACATGCCCAGAATCTGCCGGCCCGTCACAACTTGGGTGTAGACCATGGATTTACCGGCATTGTCGCCGCGATCAATGCTGATCTCTGCCCGGTCGATATAGGTGACGAGCCACACCACCGCATTGGGCAGCCTGGCATCGGGCGGCACCGAGATCTTGAGCATGTCGCCACTGCGGTGAAGACTGACCGAAAGCGGTAGGGCGGCTTCGGACACCGCATCGTGCACCTCGGTGCGGCGGGAGCCAACAACGGCCTTGGAGCCGTTGACCACCATTTGCGGGGTGTAGATGCGCGAGGACCCCCAGCTCTTTGCATAGGCCCGCTGGCGATCCGAAAAGGCCTCGTGCCCGAACGTGTCCTCCCAGCCGATATAGTCCCAATAGTCGACGTGATAGGCGAGTGCGACGACGTCCTTGCGTTCGGCTAGGCTGGTGAGCAGGGCGTCAGCGGGCGGACAGGATACACAGCCTTGGCTGGTGAACAGCTCGACGACAGCCTTGGCCCCTGTGCGGATGGTTTCCGCAGGGCTGGCAGAGGTGAGGGCGAGGCTGGCGACAAGGCCGAGAAGGGGGCCGGCAAATGGTCTCGGAAACATGGCAAAGTTGTAAGCCGGGGCCCGATTGCCTGCCTAGTCAAAAGAGGGTGAGACTCGCAAAGTTTTTTCAGTGCTGATCTCTGCGGCCCAGCGTGCTGTGTGCACACAAAAAATGGCGGCCCCAAAAGGGACCGCCATCAGATCAGAAGGCCATGTAATCAGCGCTTACGCAGCCACGAGGTTGCGCAGCACGTAGTGCAGGATGCCGCCATTGCGGTAGTAGTCGAGCTCATTGGCCGTATCGATGCGGCACAGGGTTTCGACATTGATCACGTCGCCATTGGCACGCGTGATCTTGACGGTGACCGTGGCGCGCGGAACGAGCTGCTCGACATTGGCGATGTCGATGGTTTCGCTGCCGTCGAGACCCAAGGTCTGCCAGCTTTCGCCGTCCTTGAACTGCAGCGGGATGATGCCCATGCCGACCAGGTTCGAGCGGTGGATACGCTCGAAGCTCTGCGCGATGACGGCCTTGACGCCGAGCAGATTGGTGCCCTTGGCCGCCCAGTCACGCGAGGAGCCGG
This sequence comes from Devosia sp. FJ2-5-3, assembly GCF_029201545.1. Lineage (NCBI taxonomy): Bacteria > Pseudomonadati > Pseudomonadota > Alphaproteobacteria > Hyphomicrobiales > Devosiaceae > Devosia > Devosia sp. FJ2-5-3. The sequence goes on from NZ_CP104007.1 coordinate 258,249, forward strand.
TGCCGTATTCCTTGCCGGCAAAGATCACCAGCGGGGTGTTCTGGGCGCGGTAAGCCATGGCGGCATCATAGATGGCCATCTGCGAGCCATCGGGCCCGAGCGTGTAGCCGCCTTCGACATTGTCGAGCATCATGTTCTTGATGCGGATATTGGCAAAGGTGCCGCGCATCATGACGTCGTGGCTGCCGCGACGGGCGCCGTAGGAGTTGAAGTCCTTCGGCGCGACCTGACGTTCAGTCAGGTACTTGCCAGCCGGGGTCGTCGACTTGAACGAACCGGCCGGGGAAATGTGGTCGGTGGTGATCGAGTCGAGGAAGAGCGCCAGGACGCGGGCCGACACCACGTCGGTGACCGGCTTGGGCTCCATGGTCAGGCCTTCGAAGTAAGGCGGGTTCTGGACATAGGTCGAGGACGAGTTCCAGCCATAGGTTTCCCCGCCTTCGACGGTGATCGCCTGCCAGTGCTTGTCGCCCTTGAACACGTCCGAATAGCGCTTGCGGAACATGTCGGCATTGACGTGCTCGCGCACGATCTCGGCCACTTCGTGGTTGGAGGGCCAGATGTCCTTGAGATAGACCGGCTGGCCATTGCTGCCCGTGCCGAGTGGCTCGGAGGTGATGTCGATATTGAGCGAGCCGGCGATGGCATAGGCGACGACCAGCGGCGGGGAGGCGAGGTAGTTCGCTCGCACGTCGGGGTTCACACGGCCTTCGAAGTTGCGGTTGCCCGAGAGCACCGAGGCGGCAACCAGCTTGTGCTCGTTGATGCAGTCGGAAATGGCCTGCGGCAGCGGGCCGGAATTGCCGATGCAGGTGGTGCAGCCATAGCCCACGAGGTTGAAGCCGAGCGCGTCGAGATCGTCCTGTAGGCCCGCGGCCGTGAGGTAATCGGTCACAACCTGCGAGCCGGGGGCCAGCGAGGTCTTTACCCAGGGCTGGGAATTGAGGCCAAGCGCGCGGGCCTTGCGGGCCACGAGACCGGCAGCCACCAGAACCGAGGGGTTCGACGTGTTGGTGCAGGAGGTGATCGCGGCGATAACAACGGAGCCGTCGGTGATCTGGTAGTCCGCGCCCTGAACCGGGTAGGCGGCCTCCTCGGGGATGTCGTCGACGCCTGTTGCGCCCTCGTCCACATAGCGGCTTTCCTGCTTGTCGGCAGGCAGCTTGGTGCGGTCGATGCGGCCGCCGGAAAGTTCGGGCAGGGCGGCGGCAAAGGACGACTTGACGGCGTTGAGCGCAACGCGGTCCTGCGGACGCTTCGGGCCCGAGAGCGAGGGCACGACGGTCGAGAGGTCGAGCTCGAGGGTCGAGGTAAACACCGGATCGGGCGTCTCGGTGGTGCGGAACATGTCCTGGGCCTTGGAATAGGCTTCGACAAGCGCAACGCGGTCGGGATCGCGGCCGGTGGTGGCCAGGAACTTCAGCGTATCGGCATCGACCGGGAAATAGCCGCAGGTGGCGCCATATTCGGGCGCCATATTGGCGATGGTCGCCTGATCTTCGAGGCTGAGATAGTCGAGGCCCGGGCCGTAGAATTCGACGAACTTGCCGACCACGCCCTTCTTGCGCAGCATCTCGGTGACGGTCAGCACGAGGTCGGTGGCGGTGATGCCTTCATTGATCTTGCCGGTCAGCTTGAAGCCGACGACTTCGGGGATCAGCATGGAGATCGGCTGGCCGAGCATGGCTGCCTCGGCTTCAATGCCGCCTACGCCCCAGCCCAGAACGGCCATGCCGTTGACCATGGTGGTGTGCGAATCGGTGCCCACCAGCGTGTCGGGGTAAGCGACGGTTTCGCCGTCCTCATCCTTGGTCCAGACGGTCTGGGCCAGATATTCGAGGTTCACCTGGTGGCAGATGCCGGTGCCGGGGGGCACAACGCGGAAATTGTCGAAGGCCGACTGGCCCCAGCGCAGGAATTCATAGCGCTCGACATTGCGCTCATATTCCAGCTCAACGTTCTGCTCGAAGGACAGCGGGGTGCCGAAGCTGTCGACCATCACCGAGTGGTCGATGACGAGATCGACGGGAACCAGCGGGTTGATCTTCTGCGGATTGGCACCGAGTTTGGCAGTGGCGTCGCGCATGGCGGCCAGGTCGACCACCGCGGGAACGCCGGTGAAATCCTGCATCAGCACGCGGGCGGGGCGATACTGGATTTCGTGGTCGGAGGTGCGGGTCACCAGCCACTTGGCGATGGCCTGGATGTCTTCCTTCTTGACCGTGCGGTCATCCTCGAAGCGCAGCAGATTTTCCAGGACCACCTTCATCGAGCCGGGAAGCTTGGAAATGCCGGTGAGGCCGTTCTTTTCCGCTTCGGCGAGGGAATAATAGGTGTAGGTCTTGCCGCCGACCGTCAAAGTCGACTTGGATTTGAAGCTGTCTCGTGAGGCCATGATGCTCCGCCCTCTAAAATTTGCTGCTGGACGCGGGGTGCCCGGCCACATGGGGCCGCCGGAAAAGCCGCTTTTCCTGGAATGAATCCAATCTAGATGGCTTATAGTGAAAGAAGATTGCCCTTGCCAGCCTTGCCTTGGCTTCAATACGAGATGGGGCCATGACGCAACGGCAAGTCTTTTCTCCACTTCGCCTTAACGCCCAGTCGCTTAGCGTCGGGCGGGGTGACACAATTCTGGCGCGCGGGCTGACGCTGAGCGTCGCCTCCGGCAGCGGCCTCTTGCTGCGCGGACCCAATGGGGCCGGCAAATCGACCCTGCTGCTTACCCTGGCCGGCCTACTCGATCCCATCGAGGGCGAGGTCTCGGTTGAAGGACATGCGGAAGAGGCCGGCCCGGCGATCCATTATTGCGGCCACCGCAACGCCGTTCGGCCCCGCATGAGCGTTCTCGATACCCTGACATTCTGGATGGGCATCAACGGGGCGACCGGCATTGCGCCCCAAAAAGCGCTCGACCAGGTCGGGCTGGGGCGGCTGGCTCGCGTCGATGCCGGCTATCTCTCGGCCGGGCAACAGCGGCGCCTCGCCCTTGCGCGCCTCCTCGTGTCCATCCGACCGGTCTGGCTGCTCGACGAGCCGACGGCTGCGCTCGATGCGGAGGGGCAGGGGCTGCTTGTCCGGCTCCTGGCCGAACATTTCGCCAGTGGCGGGCTCGCCGTCATCGCCACCCACGACGCCATCGATGTGCCTGGCCTCACCGCCTTCACGCTGGGAGCGACGGCATGACCGGTTTCTCTGCCGTCCTCCGGCGCGAAATTCGCCTCTCGCTCAGCGGGGGCGGTGAAATTCTCACGCTCTTGCTGTTTTTCATCATTGTCGGCGCAATCGTGCCCTTTGCCGTGGGGCCGGACAAGGAGTTGCTCGCGCGCATTGCACCGGGCATCGTCTGGATCGCGGCATTTCTTTCCATGTTGCTCGGGCTCGATCGCCTGTTCAGGCCAGACCGCGAGGACGGCACCCTGGCCCTCTATCGGCTTGCAGACCTGCCGCTTTCGGCCATGGTTGGCGCAAAAGTGATCGCCCATTGGCTGACTGCCGCGCTGCCGCTCATCATCGCCTCACCCTTCCTTGCCCTGCTCCTCGCCATGGACGGGCCGACGCTTATTCGCACCATCTTGTCGTTGCTCGTGGGCACGCCGGCGCTGGCCGCTTTCGGGGCCATTGGCGCCGCAATCACCGCGGCAACGCGCCGGGGCGGGCTTATCGCGCCGATCCTTATCGCCCCGCTTTGCGTGCCGGTGCTGATCTTCGGGGTCGGCGCCATTTCCTCGCAGGGTGGACCCGACCAGGCCGGGGCGGCCTTGCTGCTGCTTGCGGCACTCAGTCTCATGGTAATTGCGCTCTCTCCCTTTGCGGCGGCGCTTGCGATAGACTGGGGAGAAGATTAAAGCCCTAGGCCCATGAGCATCGAGACAAGTCCAAAACAAAGCTGGTGGAGCCGGCTGGCCCATCCCGGCCAGTTCGTCATCTGGTCGCGCCCCTTCATCCTGCCGCTCGCCGTCCTGACCGGCGCGCTGTTCCTGGCAGGGCTCTATTATGCCTTCTTCAGTTCGCCCGCCGACTACCAGATGGGCGACACGGTGCGCATCATGTATGTGCATGTCCCCAGCGCCTGGCTCAGCCAATTCGTTTATGGCACCATGACCGTCTCGGCGCTCGGCACGCTGGTCTGGCGCCATCCCATGGCCGACGTGTCGATGAAGGCCGCAGCGCCGCTGGGCGCCGCCTTCACCGCCATGGCCCTGTTTACCGGTTCGCTCTGGGGCCGGCCGACCTGGGGCACGTTCTGGGAATGGGACGGCCGCATGACCTCGACGCTGGTCATGCTGTTCATCTATCTCGGCATCGTCGCCCTGTGGCGCGCCTTCGATGACCAACTACGCGCCGCGCGCGTCGTCGCCATCTTCACGCTCGTCGGGGCAATCAACGTTCCGGTCATCAAGTTTTCGGTCGACTGGTGGTCGACCCTGCATCAGCCGGCCAGTGTCTTCCGGGCCGATGGCCCCACGGTTGCAGGCTCGATCCTGACGCCGCTGTTCATCATGTTCTTCGCCTTCACCTTTTTCTTCGTCACTCTGCAGCTGGTCGCCATGCGCACCGAAGTGCGCAAGCGCCGGGTTGCAACGCTGGAGCGCCGCGCCGCACGGGGAGAGGCCGCATGATCGAACTTGGCCAACATGCCCAATTCATCGTCGGCGCCTATGTGGGGGTTTTCGGGGGGCTGGCGGCGCTTGTCGCCTGGACACTGATCGATGCCCGGCGCACCAAGCGCCGGCTCGAAGAGCTTGGCGACACCAAGCGCGGCGGAACGCGCTGATGCGCTATGCGCTGTTCCTCGTGCCGCTGCTGGCACTGGTCGGGCTGGTGGCGATTTTCGCCACCTCGATGGATCGCAATCCAAGTCTCGTCCGCTCGGTGCTGATCGACAAGCCGGCGCCCGAATTCACCCTCGCGCCGGTCGAGGGCATGAACGTTCCCGGTTTTGATACGGCCGCCCTCAAGGGCGAGCCCACAGTGGTCAATGTTTTCGCCAGTTGGTGCATTCCCTGCCGGGCCGAGCATCCCCTGCTTGAAACCCTCAAGGCACAGACCAATGTGCGTCTCTTCGGCATCAACCATTCCGATGCCCCGGAGAATGCACGCGCGTTTCTGGCCGAACTCGGCAATCCCTATGACGCCATAGGCGCCGATCGCGACCGGCGCGTCTCTATTGATTGGGGCGTTTATGGCGTTCCGGAAACCTTCGTCGTCGACGGAAACGGCGTCATCACCTTCAAGCATGTCGGGCCGCTTACGGCCGATGCTGTCGCCACACAATTGCTTCCTGCCTTGGAAAAGGCTGGTCTCTAGTTGAGAATGGCGTCTCTGTCTGAGGAGGCGCCAAATGTCCCGCATCGACCGTTGTAGCCGCATCATCGAGGCCTCGCCCGAGGCCGTCTATGCCGCCATGACCGATCCTGACGCGCTCGTCGACTGGCTGCCGCCCGACGGCATGAGCGGGGAAATCCTCCAGTTCGATCTGCGTCCCGGTGGCCATTGCCGCATGGTGCTGCGCTATTGCGATCCGGCCATATCCGGCAAGAGCGGGGACAATGAGGACATTTCGGATCTGCGCTTTCTCGACCTTGTCCCGGGCTCGCTGGTGTCCCAGTCCGTCGATTTCGTTTCCGACGATCCCCGCTTTGCCGGCACCATGGTGATGCACTGGAAGCTTCTTGCAGTACCGCAGGGCACGGAAGTCACCATGGAAGCCCATGACGTTCCCGAGGGCATTTCCCAGGCCGATCATCTCGCGGGAATGAATGCGTCGCTCGACAATCTCGAGCGCTTCCTTGCCGGCTAGCCCTGGTCCATCCGGCCGGCGGCGCGGGCAAAGCCATCGGAAATGGCGACGCGCATGGCATCCCGGGCGCCTTGGGCATCCCCTTCGCTGATCGCCTTTGCGATGGCGCCATGGACGGTCACGGTCTGTGCCAGTGCGGTGGGCTCGTTGACCGGCGAGGAAATTGTGAAAGCCGCCGTCAGCGCCATTTCCACCAATGCGCTGATCGAGGCCATGAAGGGATTGCCCGATGCTTCGGCGACCAGCCGGTGGAACTGCAGATCGTGCCGAGCGAAATCTTCCGGCGTGGTCGATGCTTCCATCTGGCTCACCGCTTCGGCCATGGCTTCGGCCTGCTCGTCGGTGCGCCGATGGGCGGCGAGGGCCGCAGCTTCGATCTCGATGCCGATGCGCACTTCGGCAAGGCTGCGCAGGAAGCTGACTTCGGGGCCGAGCTCGAAGTGCCAGGCCAGAACGTCGGCATCAAACAGGTTCCAGCGATTGCGCGGCAGCACGCGCGTGCCGATGCGCGCTCGCGCCTCGATCAGCCCCTTGGCGGCCAGCGTCTTCAGCGCCTCCCGCAGCACGGTCCGCGATACGCCAAACTGCTCGAGCAGTTCACCGTCCGATGGCAGGATCGTGCCTTCGGCATAACGCCCCGAGACGATGGCGAAACCGAGGTGCCAGAGGACATCGGAGTGCAGATTGCGGGCGGGGTTTCGACCGGAGAGCGATGCGATCAAATCGCCCGAGTGTCGTGCTCGCCCACTCGATCGGTCCATGTCCGTCATCCTTGCACCGTAAAGTGGTTTTCTAGGCTCATCATAGGCGCATTAGTATGACAATAAACACCCCCCTGCGAAGGGTGGACATGGCGCTTATCCCTGCGTCATGGTGCGGCACCCTACCGGATTCGTCGCAGGACCAGAAAATGCCTAATTCCGCCCAGATTGATGCCGTTCTCGCCCAGGTTGATGCCGGGCTCGAGCAAAGCCTGTCGCGGCTGTTCGAACTCCTGCGCATCAAGTCGATCTCCACCGATCCTGCCTTTGCGGCCGAATGCCAGCGCGCCGCCGACTGGCTCGTGGCCGAACTTGGCGATCTCGGCTTTTCGGCCGCGGCGCGCCCCACTCCCGGTCACCCGGTCGTCGTCGCCCACGGGCCGGAGCAAGCCGGGCCGCATGTGCTGTTCTACGCGCACTACGATGTGCAGCCGGTAGATCCGCTCAATCTGTGGCATACCGATCCGTTCGAGCCACAGCTCAAGGAAGATGCAAAGGGTCGCAAGATCATCGTGGCGCGCGGCGCTTCGGACGACAAGGGTCAGATGCTGACCTTCATCGAGGCCTGCCGCGCCTGGAAGGCCGCCACCGGTTCGCTGCCGCTACGCGTCTCGCTCATGCTTGAAGGCGAGGAAGAATCCGGTGGCAAGAACTTGCCGCCGTTCATGCGTGAAAACGCCGAGGAGCTAAAGGCCGACATTGCGCTCGTCTGCGACACCGATATGTGGGATCGCAAGACGCCCTCGATCAACACTATGCTGCGTGGCCTCGTCGCCGACGAAATCGAAATCACCGCCGCCAACAAGGATCTGCATTCCGGCATGTTCGGCAATGCGGCGCGCAATCCCAACCAGGTCCTGGCCGAAATCATCGCCAGCCTCCGCGCTCCCGATGGCTCGGTCACCGTCGACGGCTTTTATGACGATGTCGCCGAGCTCTCGCCCGAGATCAAGGCGCAATGGGCGGGCCTTGGCTTTGACGAAAAGGCGTTCCTCGGCGATGTCGGCCTTTCCGTGCCGGCCGGCGAACAAGGCCGCAGCGTGCTCGAAACGCTTTGGGCGCGCCCGACCTGCGAAATCAACGGCATGAGCGGCGGCTATATCGGCGACGGGTTCAAGACCGTCATCCCGGCCAAGGCAAGCGCCAAGATTTCCTTCCGCCTCGTTTCCGGCCAGAACCCCGAAAAAATCCGCGCCGCCTTCCGCGCCCACGTCGAGGCGCGCCTGCCGGCCGATTGCACGGTGAGCTACACGCCCCATGGCGGCTCGCCCGCCATCACCGTGCCGTCCGACGGCGAGTTCGTGCGCAAGGCTCTCGCCGGCCTTTCGAATGAGTGGAACAAACAGGCCGTCATCACCGGCTCGGGCGGTTCCATTCCAGTCGTGGGCGAGTTCAAGTCCATTCTCGGTCTCGACACGCTGCTCATCGGCTTTGCCCAGATCGACGACCAGATCCACAGCCCCAACGAGAAATACGACCTCGAAAGCTTCCACCGCGGCATCCGCTCCTGGGTCCGCGTCCTGGCCGCACTGGCGGAATAAGCGCTTCGGGTGGTCCACCATAAGAGACCGGCAGACCTCTTCGCTTCCCTCGGGCTTGACCCGAGGGCCACTCCGGGAGCCCATACAATGGGTATCGCGCTGGTGGATAGAGACCATCGGGTCGAGCCCGAGGGAAGATCTGTGAGAGGGGCGACACAGCGCAAACAAACGCGATCCGTCTGTCCCCCTCCTCCAAGGGGAGGCTAGGAGGGTAGGCTTACCCCAACACCACCACCAGCAGCGCGATCACCGCCGGCACGGTCTGGATGAAGAGGATCTTCCGCCCCGCCGTCGCCGCGCCAAAAAGCCCCGCCACCCCCACGCAGGCCAGGAAAAAGATCTGTACCTGCCAGCCGAAGGCCGGGTCGGGGTGAACCAGCCCCCAGATCAGCCCGGCCGCCAGGAAGCCGTTATAGAGCCCCTGATTGGCGGCCAGCGCCCTGGTCGCCTTGGAAAATTCCGGGGTCAGGCCAAAGGCCTTTCGCCCGCGCGGACTATCCCACCACACCATTTCGAGCAGCATGATATAGATGTGCAGGAGCGCAATCAGCGCCACCAGTATTGCTGCAATCGCCGGCATTTATGCCTCCACCGCCACGTCGAGCGCCAGTTCGACCATTTCCTTGAGTGAGCTCTGGCGGGCCTCGGCGTCGATTTCTTCCTTGGTGATCAGGCAATCGGTCATGGTGCAGATTGTCAGGGCGCTGACCCCGAACCGAGCCGCCAGCGTATAGAGCGCCGCCGCTTCCATCTCGACCCCGATCACGCCATGGGCGGGCAGCTGGTCATACCCCTCAAAGCCGTACGCGTGATAGAAAATGTCCGAGGACAGCATATTGCCGGCGTGGTAGTGCAGCCCCGCTGCGTCGGCCTTGTCAGCCGCTGACCGCAACAGGGCAAAATCGGCGATGGGCGCGAAATTGAAGGCCCCGAACCGATCCTTGACGATGGCACTGTCGGTGGAGGCGGCCTGAGCAAGGATAATGTCGCGTACCTTCACTTTCACATTGAGCCCGCCGCAGGTGCCGACGCGGATCAAGGTCCTGGCATCATAGACATTGATCAGTTCGTGCACATAGATCGACAGCGAAGGCTGGCCCATGCCGGTCGCCTGTACCGATATTGGCTTGCCCTTCCATGTCCCGGTATAGCCAAGGCAATTGCGCACGGAGTTGACGAGGCGGGGGGCTTCGAAAAAAGTCTCGGCAATCCATTTGGCCCGCAGCGGGTCGCCCGGCAGCAGCACGGCTTGGGCGTAGTCGCCCGGCTTGGCATGGTTGTGCGGCGTCATTTTTCGTCCCCGACAGTCCTCATTCTGGCGGCAAGCTTACCCGTGGCCGAGCGGCAAAGACAATCCCGCCAGGGAACGGCAGGCAGGCAGGGCGCATTGCCTGTCTGTAGCTAGTGCTTGACGGGCGGACCTGCTGGCCCCATCTACGACCCGCACAGTTTTCTGAGGAGGCACATATGGTCGCCAAGATCTTCATCGACGGGGAAGCGGGTACAACGGGTCTGCAGATCCGGGAACGCCTTGCCGGTCGTCGCGACCTCGAAGTGCTGTCCATTGCCGCTGACAAGCGCAAGGACCAGGACGAGCGCAAGCGCCTGCTCAATGCCGCTGATGTCGCCATCCTCTGCCTGCCCGACGAGGCAGCCAAGGAAAGCGTCGGGCTGATCGACAATGACACCACCCGCGTCATCGATGCCTCGACCGCATATCGCGTCGATCCCAACTGGACCTATGGCTTTGCCGAAATGGACAAGGGCCAGACCGAAGCCATCGCCAGGGCCCGCTTTGTCGCCAATCCCGGCTGCTGGCCGCAGGGTCTTATCGCCGGCCTCCGCCCGCTGATCGCCGCTGGTCTGATCCCCGCCGATTTCCAGGCCATCTATCATGGCATTTCCGGCTATTCCGGCGGCGGGAAGCAGATGATTGCCGAATATGAGGCCGAGGGTACGACGCCCAGCCAGTTCATGCCCTATGGCCTCACCTTCGCGCACAAGCATCTGCCGGAGATGACGGCCTATTCCGGCCTCAAATCGGCGCCGCTGTTCCAGCCGGTGGTGGGCAATTTCGCGCAGGGGATGACCACGTCCCTTCCGCTGCAACTGGGCAGTCTCGCAAAGGTGCCGACCGGCGCCGAGATTCACGCTGCGCTCGCCGATTATTTCGCCGCCATTCCGGACAGTTTTGTGCGGGTTGCGGCTTATGATCCCGCGCTGGGCAAGACCCCGGCGCTCGATCCGCAGGCGCATAACGGCACCAATACGCTGACCTTGCATGTCTTTGCCAATGACAGCCGGGCCCAGGCCGCGATCCTGGCGGTCTATGACAATCTGGGCAAGGGTGCCTCCGGAGCCGCCGTCCAGAATCTCAATCTGATGCTGGGTGTTTCCGCCAGCGAAAGCCTTGCCGCCTGAGGCAGGAGAAAGGGCCGCATTAAAATGGCCGAGACGGAATTGAGGATAAAGCGCGAGGAGGGCCCCACGCGGGGCCGCTATGTCATCCACCTGGCGCCCGGCGCCGAGGCGGAAATGACCTATCGCAAGGAGGGTGCCGGCCCGATGATCATCGATCACACCGGCGTTCCTCCCGAATATGAGGGCCGCGGCATCGCGCTCCAGCTGGTCAAGGCGGCCATAGCCGACGCCGAGGCGCAAAGCTTCAAGATCAAGCCGGTCTGCCCCTATGTGGTCGTCCAGTTCCGCCGCCATCCCGAATGGACGCATCTGTTGGGCTAGACCCGGATCGCAGACAGATCCCCCTAAAGACGCACATTTGTTGGTGGCACCCGAAGCGCTGGTGCCACCAATCCTTGCTATTGCCGCTCTTTGCCCAGCACCGCGACGAGCATGTCCCGAAATCCCTGCCGGTCTGCCTTGCGGATGACGCGAATGTTTGCGGGCAGGGCCGCTCCAAGCTCGGGATCGGCGACGTCCTGGTCGGGCAGGCGGCTTGAGGAGACGCTCGAATAGCCACGGGTGAGGCGGCCTTCGGTTTCGATATCCACCCGACACATCTCACTTTCGACGATCAGGTTTTCATCGAGCGCCAGTGCGCAGGTCAGGGCATCCGGGTGGAACGTGGCGCCATTGCCATAGCGGGCGAGGCTGAACGCTACCGCGGCAGAATTGACCTGATGGAAAAATCGGGAAAGCGGCGTGTCGAGCGCTTCAATCTCGGCGAGTTCTTTTTCCGTGATTTCGGAATCCACCAGCGTGAGGGTCCAGGTGACGAGGGAGGCCTCGAAACCGGCGTTGAGGACGATGGCTGCGGCTTCGGGGTCGACGTAGAAATTGAATTCGGCCGCCGGCGTCACGTTGCCCATGGCGTTGTCGGTGCCGCCCATGATCCAGAGATGCTTCACCGCCTTGGCAAAGCCCGGCTCCTTGCGAACGGCCATGGCGATATTGGTCAGCGGCGCCTGGGCGACGATGGTGATTTCACCGGGGTGGCGCATGACGATGTCGATCATGGCGTCGACGGCATGGCCGGGCTCAGGGCGCTGCGCTGTCTTTGGATAGTTGGCGTCACTCATGCCGTCGGCGCCGAAGACATAGGCGGCATCCACCGGGCGCCGCAAAAGCGGCAGCGTGCAGCCCTCATAGACGGGCACCTGGCCCGCCAGGCCCGCAATTTCGATCGTTTTCAGCGCATTTTCAGCCTGCTGTGGGAAGGGAATGTTGCCATTGCAGATCGTTACGGCCTCGACCGTCGCTTTACCCTGCAGCATGCCGAGCAACATGGAAAAACAGTCGTCTCCGGCAGTGTCGGTATCGATGATGAGGCGCATTGAGAGCTTTCCAGACGAAGGACTTTTCGGTTTGCAGGCAGTCATAATGGCTTTGGGCGCTTGACCCAAGTGCAAAACGCGATAATCTGAAAACGATTTCAGATGAACCGGAATGTCTTGTGGAAACGCTAGAAGCCAACTTTGGCGGACGCCTTGGGAAAACAGTCAATGAATCAACGGCATGGTGGCCGCCACGGGTGAGCTCTGCGCCGCGCGCACCCAATGTGCTGCAGGTCATCTTCGACGATACGGGATGGTCCGATTTCGGATGTTTCGGCTCCGACATTGAAACGTCGTTCATCGACGCACTTGCCGCGGGCGGTTTGCGCTACACCAATTTCCATGTGACGCCGCTGTGTTCGCCGACAAGGGCGTGCCTGATGACGGGGCGCAACCACCACCGCGTCGGCATGCGGTTCCTGGCTGACATCGATACCGGGTTCCCCAATTCCCGCGGGCGCATCGACCCCGAATTGCCCATGGTGCCGGCGCAGCTGCAGCAGGCGGGCTATGGCACATATCTGATCGGCAAATGGCATCTGGCGCCGCAGCATGAAATCACGCCGGCGGGGCCGTTCCGGCACTGGCCGCTTGCGCGCGGCTTTGATCGCTTCTTCGGGTTTCTCGATGGCTGCACCGACCAGTTCTCTCCCGAGCTGTTCGAGGACAACCATTTTCTCCGGCATGGCATGGGTGCGGAGCACCTCAATACCGAGCTGGCCGATCGGGCCATGCAGATCCTCGCCGATCACGCGCTCTATCGGCCGAACGATCCCTTCTACATGACCTTTGCGCCCGGGGCGACGCATGCCCCGCTGCAGGCGCCTCGGGCCCTGATCGACAAATATGTGCCCATTTTCGAAGGCGGCTGGGATCTGGCGCGAGAGCGGCGACTGGGCCGCCAGATTGCCGAGGGGCTGGTTCCTGCCGGCACGGAATTGACCCCGCGCAATCCGGGCGTGCGCGCCTGGGATGATCTCACCGCCGACGAAAAGCGGCTCTATGTGCGCCAGCAGGCGGCCTTTGCCGCGTTCCTCGAGCATACCGACACCGAGATCGGGCGCATCCTGAGCCATCTCGAAAAGCTCGGCATGCGCGAGGATACCATGGTGCTGGTCATGGCGGACAATGGCGCCAGCCGGGAAGGCGGGGTCAATGGGGCCGTGGATATCAACGGTCCCTATAGCGGCAGACCGGAAGGGCTCGCGGCGCAACTGGCGCGCATCGATGATATTGGTGGGCCCGATGGGCCGGCCCACTATCCCGAAGGCTGGGCAATGGCGGGCAATACGCCCTTCCGCCGCTACAAGCAGTCGGTGGAATTGGGTGGCGTGCGCTCGCCCCTCATCGTCAACTGGCCGAGGGGCATTGCCGATCAGGGCGGCGTCCGCACCCAGTTCGCCCATGCGATCGACATTGCGGCCACGGTGATGGATGCCGCCGGGGTCTATAGCCGCGTCGCCATGGATGGCGGCAGCCTGCGCAACAGTTTCGCGTCGGCCAAAGCCCCGGCACCGCGGACGACCCAATATTGGGAAATGTTCGGCCATCGCGCCATCTGGCAGGATGGGTGGAAAGCCGTGGCGGAACATCTGCGCGGCGCCGATTACGGCGACGATGTCTGGCGCCTTTATGACACGAGGGCCGACTTCGCTGAAAATGTCGACGTTTCCGGCGATCATCCAGAAATGCTGGCTGAGCTGATCGCCACATGGTGGCGGGAAGCCGAGCGCAATCAGGTCTTGCCGCTCGACGATCGCACCCTGGTGCAATTGCTCAACGAAACGAAGACGCCGTACCAATTGGCCAATCGCCGGCAATTGGTGCTGGTTCCGGAAAACAGCCATGTGCCCGTGCCCACCGGCGTCGCGGCCGCCGGGCGCGATCTGCGCGTCACCGCAAGGCTGCGCGGACGAAGAGCAGGCGAGGGCGGGATCATCCTCGTTTCAGGGGCGCGGCAGGGGGGCTATGCGATCTATGTCGATGGCGATGCTCTCGTCTTCGAGCATATGGCCCTGGGGCAAAGGGCACGCTTCTCGGGAGCCATTCCTGCTGGCGACGCGCTCGTCCAGCTGGAGGTGCGCCATGGCGATAGCGGGGCTAATGCGATTCTCTCGCTTGGCGACAGGGTGGTGAGCGAGGGCTCGCTTCCCATGGCGATATCGCACCCCTCCTTTTGGGGGCTCGACGTTGGAGCGGCCGCAGCGACCGCTTTTTCCCAAGCCTATGCCGAGATTGGCCGGTTTTCCGATGGCGTACTCGACACTGTCACACTTACCTTCCTCGAGGAGATGACCAGCGAAGATCTGGCCGAGCTTATCGCGCAGGGTGAATGACATGGACGAGGTGACGGCGTTGACTGGAGGAAGCTGTTGCGCCCCGAAGGGGAGCGGAGCGTTGCTGGCGGCAAAGTGCTGCGCCGCCTCGCCTCGGGACGCTTTGGTGGCGGGTACGGTGCTCATTCCAGGCGGCAAGGCCGAAATCGGCACCGATCACCCCGCCTTGCCGCAGGACGGGGAAGGACCGCGTCGGACCGTCGCCATAAAGCCATTCCGGCTGGGTGAAACGGCGGTGACCAATGCACAATTCGCCGCCTTCATCACCGAAACCGGATACCAGACCGAGGCCGAGCGCTTCGGCTGGTCCTACGTGTTCCATCTTTTCGTGCCCGAGACCTTGGCGACCAGGGGCGTGGTGGGCACCGAATGGTGGCGCGCGGTAGAGGGCGCCGGATGGGACCGGCCGGAAGGGCCGGCGAGCGATCTCGAGGGGCGCGAGGACCATCCTGTCGTCCATGTGTCGTGGAACGATGCCGTCGCCTTTGCGGCATGGGCCGGCGGTCGCCTGCCCAGCGAAGTGGAATGGGAACATGCCGCGCGCGGGGGTCTTGCAGGGGCGATTTATCCCTGGGGCGAGGATGAACCCGATGACGAGCAGGTCATGCCCTGCAATATCTGGCAGGGGCAGTTTCCGATGCGCAATACGGCGGCCGATGGTCACGTCGGTCTCGCGCCGGCTCGATCCTTCCAGCCCAATGGCTATGGGCTCTTCAACATGAGCGGCAATTGCTGGGAATGGGCGGCCGATGCCTTCCGCATCCGCTCGCTCAAGAAACAGGCCAGGGAGCGCAATGAGCGCGCGGCGGCTGAAAACCATCGCCTGCTCAAGGGCGGATCCTATCTCTGCCACAAGAGCTATTGCTACCGCTACCGCATCGCGGCGCGGATCGGCAACACACCCGATTCAACCACCGGACATACCGGCTTTCGCCTGGCTTTCGACGCATGAGCAAGACCGGCCCAAACATTATCCTGTTCCTCACGGACGACCATGCGCGCTGGGCCCTGCCGAGCTATGGCAATGGGGCCGTCCATGCGCCGAACCTGTCGGCGCTGGCGGCGCGGGGCATTGTCTATGAGGATGCCTATACGGCCTCTCCCGTCTGCTCGCCGGCGCGGGCGAGCCTGCTCACCGGGCTCATGCCGTCCGAGCATGGGGTGCACGATTTCCTCGCCTCCAACCCGAAATTCGACGGCCATAACTGGCTCGAGGGCATTCCCACACTGGCAACAGCGCTGCGTGCGGCGGGCTATCGCTGCGGCCTCGTCGGCAAGTGGCACCTTGCCATGGACTCGACGCCCCCCGCGGGGTTCGAGTCCTGGTACGCGCTCAACGGCGAATACCCGATCCACCACGAGGGGGACAACGGTTTCAGCCGCAACGGGGTGCAGGAGCGGGTCGTCGGCAATCTGACCGACGCCATAACTGCGGGGGCTCTCGACTTCCTCGAAGAGGCGGACGATCGCCCCTATTTCCTTATCGTCGGCTATTATGCCACGCACTCGCCCTGGAGCGACCAGCCTTCGCGACTGGTCGATCTTTATGCGACGCATGATTTCGTCGAGATCGATCAGAAGGGGCCAATCGCGCCGGGGCTGCTCAATGTCGAGCTGGCGGGTGCGGACGAAGCGGGCCGTCGGGCGGCGCGGCAGAACTATTATGCCGCGGTCAGCCATATCGATGAGGGCGTGGGGCAGGTCCTGGCGGCCGTGGACGGGAGCCGGACGCTCGCCATCTATACCGCCGATCATGGCCTCAGCCTTGGCCAGCACGGCATATTCGGCAAGGGCAATGCCACACGGCCGCAAAATCTGCTCGACGACAATATCCGGATACCGCTGATCGTCGCCGGACCGGGCGTGGCGCCGGGAGAGCGAGTGTCCGGATTTTTCGACCATACGGACACGCACCAGATGATTCTTGCTGCGGCAGGGCTTGGCCATCGCGCCCTGCCTGAAAACAAGGCCCTGCAGTTCTGCGAATATGGCACGGCGCGGATGGTGCGCACTAAGAGCCACAAGCTGGTCACCTGGACCAATGGGTCGCCTTCCCAGCTCTACCAGGTCGGGGAGGTCGGCGAATTGCGCCTTGATCCCGCAGCCGATCCGTCACTGGAGCCCCTTGTGCGCGCGCTCGAACAAGCGGTTTCGGCATTCTTCGATCACCATTCCGATCCCTCGCGCAGCGGGCCGGAGGCGCTCCGTCAGGGGCGGTACAATCATAACCAGGCCTGGGATTCCTTCGTGCCGCGCGCATGAAGACCGCCAGGTTTGCAAGCGCCAGGGCGCGGGATATCCAGCAATGAAAACTGTGTTCGTTCTCTTCGACTCGCTCAATCGCAAGGCCATGGAATGTTATGGCGGCAACGAGGTGAAAACGCCCAATTTCGCCCGCTTTGCCGAGCGCGCGGTGACCTTCGACACCCATTATGTCGGCAGCCTGCCGTGCATGCCGGCGCGGCGCGACATGCATACGGGGCGGCCGAGTTTCCTGCACCGCAGCTGGGGACCGCTGGAGCCCTTCGACAATTCCTTCCCCGAATTGTTCAAGCAGGCGGGCATCTATTCTCACATCATCACCGACCATCACCACTATTTCGCCGATGGCGGGGCGACCTATCACAACCGTTTCTCGAGCTGGGAGATGGTGCGCGGCAATGGCGCCGATCACTGGAAAGCGGTGGTCGAGCCTGACATGGAGCGCTATCGGCGCCAGTTTGGTGCGGGGCAGGTGCGTCCCTATCTTGCGCCCTACATGGTCAATCGCGACCATATCCGCGCCGAGGCGGATTTTTCCTGCCCGCAGGTGTTCGGCCATGCCCTGGATTTCCTCGAAACCAATCACCGATCGGACAATTGGTTTCTGCAGATCGAGAGCTTTGATCCGCACGAGCCGTTCTTCGCGCCGCAGCGCTTCCGGGACCAGTATCCGACCGGCTATAGCGGCCCCATCATCGATTGGCCGACCTATGGCAAGGTTACGGAAGGTCCCGAGGAAGTGGCCGAAATCCGTGCCAATTACTCGGCGCTGGTGGCCATGTGCGACGACTATTTCGGGCGCCTGCTCGACTTTTTCGATGAGCACGACCTCTGGGCCGATACGGCGCTGGTGGTCTCCACCGATCACGGCTTCCTGCTCGGCGAGCATGAATGCTGGGGCAAGAATCTGATGCCGGTATTCGACGAACAGGCGCGCATTCCACTGATGATATATCATCCCCGCCATGCCCAGCGCGGCGGCGAGCGGCGCGCGGCCCTGACGCAGACGGTCGACCTGATGCCTACATTCCTCGACCTCTATGAGCTCCCCGTTCCCGACGAGGTCCGCGGCAAATCGCTGTTGCCGCTCATGGACACTGATGCCCCGCTGCACGAGGCCGTGCTGTATGGCTATTTCGGTGCCGCCTGCAACATAACCGACGGGCGCTACACCTATTTCCGCTATCCCGAAGACATGTCGGCCGATGCGCTCTACGAATACACCCTGATGCCGACGCGCATGCACCAGCGTTTCCCCTTGGGGCAACTCGCTGACATGACCCTCCACCCGCCGTTCGATTTCACCAAGAATATCTCCACCCTCAAGGTGAAGCCGGCGGCCAACAAGAATGGGCGGCCGGGGGTAATGGAGGGGCGGGACTATATCGGCACCACCACCGTGCTGTACGACACCGAGGCCGATCCCGGCCAGCTGGTCCCCATCGTTGATCCCGAAATCGAGGGGCGGCTCCTCGCCGAGATGGTGCGGATGTTCGATGCGCTCGATGCGCCCCCCGAAATGTACCAGCGTTTCGGGCTCCGCCCGGCCGCGGCCTTGCAGTGAGGCTGCCAATGGGGCACATCTGAAACAGACTGAAAAGAATGGGCTCCCATGGTTCGCATCACTGACGTCGCACGCGCTGCCAATGTATCGCCTGCCACGGTTTCGCGGGTGCTCAACCAGCCCGACATCGTCGTGCCGGAGAAGCGCGAACGCGTCCTGGCGGCCATCCGGGCGCTCAATTATTCGCCCAATACCTTGGCCCACGGGCTGAGGGCCGGGGCGGTCAAGACCGTGTCCCTGCTCGTCGGCGATATTTCCCAGCCATTTCATGGCGCCTTCGCCAAGGCCATCGACAAGGTGGGCGAGCGCCTCGGCTATCACGTGCTGCTGCGGGACCTCGATCACAGCGAAGACCGCCTTGTGCGCGTGCTGAACGAGCTGCGGCCCAGCGACACTTATGGCGTCGTCATCGCGACCGCTGACGATCTCAGCGTGCCACGGGTCCGCGCGGCCATCGCGACCGCCCAGGAGCGGGGCCTGTTCGTCGTCTCCAGCGCGCAGATCGTCGATGACAGCGTCCCCTCCATCGTGCCGCGCTACCAGGCCATTTCCCATCTCGCCACCGTGCATCTGGCCACGGCCGGCGTCTGGCCGATCATCTTTCTGGGCGGAAGCGACAGCTCGCCCTTGTCGCGGGAGCGGCGCGAAGGGTTCGAGCGCGCCAGCGCCGAACTTGGGCATGACGATGCCGCGCGCTGGATGCTCGACGGGCAGTTCGCGGTGGATGAAAGCCGCCACCAGGTCGACGCCCTGCTGTCCCGCGAACTCGGCAAGGGAATTCGCCTCGACGCATCGCGGCTCGGCATTATCGCGGTCAATATGCGCATGGCGATCGGCGCGTTGCAGGCGATAACGGACCGCAGCCTTTCTGTGCCCCAGGACGTGGCGCTGGTCTGCTGCGAGGATTTGCCGCTGGCATCCGAATGGCGCCCCTCGGTAACCACCGTCGGCATTGATTTTGCGGTGCTGGCAGAGGCCTGTTTTGCCAGTCTCGTCGCCGGCAAGGACGCTCCGCCGGTTACCTATCTCTCCCACAAGATCACGGTGAGAAATTCCAGTCGCATCGCCGAGCCCGATCAGGGCTAGCATTTTGCCGGCAGTCTGAAATGCCTGTTTCAGAAATTTCAGTTCGCGGATCTGTGCATTTGAGCACTAGAGCACCATCATGCCCTTCGTTTGCGCAATGGCCACGGTCACGACAGACAAACGGCGATGTCCGAATCGTTGATAAGAAAAGCGTTTGATACTAGTGCTTTAGATGTATGGATTTGTGGGCCGCTGACCCTGTTCGGCCGTTTTCCCTGCCCGGAAAATGGGCAGCACGCGCTGGTCGCGCGGAATATAATTCGCAATGCACAGATCGCAGTTGACTCCGCCTTAGAGACGTTTTTTACTGAAATCGATTACAGAGCGACGTTGGAGGGTCAACGTCCACTGTGGTGCACCGGATGGTTCGGTGCAGGAGCCGGGCGCCTGAGGGAACGGCGCCTGATGGGGAAAAGGGCCGCTTGAGCGGATGGAGCGCAGAATGACGATCTCGAAATTTTCACTGGCTGGCTTGTCGCGCCGCAATTTCATGGCGCTGGCCGGCGCCGGCACGGTGGCAGCCGGTCTTTCCGGCCGGGCGTTCGCGCAGGCCGAGCCGACCGACCTGGCGGTGCAGCTTAATTGGCTGGAGACCGCCGATTTCGCCCCCGCCTTCGCCGCCGAAATGATGGGATACGATGTCGCGCACGGCATTCGTCAGTCCTTCGTGCCGGGAGGGCCGCAGATCGATCCGATCCAGTCCGTGGCGGGTGGCTCTGCCCCTGTGGGGTTTGCCGCAAGCGTCGGCCAATGCGCCCTGGCGCGGGCCAGTGGCATTCCGATCAAGATCTTCGGCGCATTCAACCGGACATCGCCGATCGGGCTCATCAGTCTTGCCGAAAATGCGATCACGACGCCCGCAGATGCGGTCGGAAAACGAATTGGCCTCCAGGGCGGGGCGCGCCTCGCATGGTCGATCATCCTCAAGGAAAATGCGCTGTCCGAGGGTGACATGACCATCGTTCCGGTGGCCGGCGACGTCAGCCCGCTTGTTTCAAAGCAGGTGGATGGTTTCTGGGGGTCGGCGGTCAACCAGCACATCTCGCTGGCCCGCGCGGGTGTGCCCAACCACATCATGACCCGAAGCGAAGTCGGGGCGCCCGAGCATTTCGGCGTCTTGTTCGCGCTCGAAAGCACGCTTGCCGAACGCCGCGACGATATCGTCGCCTGGCTGGCGGCGCTGGTCGAGGGGCAGCGCTACTATATGGGTAACAGCGATATCGTCGCCGATCACATCGTGGCGCGTTCGCCGGCCCTGCAGCTCAATACCGAGCAGCTGCGGGAGCAGTCCGCCGCCATAATTTCCTTCATCAATGTACCCGGCAAGGACTTGCCCCTGCTGCGCCTCGACGAGGAAGGGGGCGCGCAGGCGATCTCCCAGCTCGATGCACAGGGCCAGTTGCCGTCCCCCGTGTCGCTGGCAGATCTGCTGGATGGCAGCCTGCTCGATGAAGCCTATGCGGTTCTAGGTTGAACCAAACCGGGGAGGCGGCGATCCGCCTCCCTCCGGCAAGACCCGTGGTTTTGAAGCGCCGAGGGCGCCGGGCCGCGGAAGATAGGGAGAGAGCTGATGGACAGTGGTGAAATCAGACTAATTGGCGTTTCCAAGACGTTTTCGTCTCCATCGGGCGATGTGCGCGCCGTCGATCACGTGAATTGCAGCATCAACAAGGGTGAGTTCGTGGCGCTGATCGGCCCCTCGGGCTGCGGCAAGTCCACCGTGCTGCGCATGCTGGGAGATCTCGAACATCCCACGGCCGGTGCGGTTACCATTGCGGGATCACCCCCCGCCGATCTGCGCCGCCAGCGCCGCATCGGCATGGTGTTTCAGGATGCCAATCTGCTGCCATGGCGCACGGTCCGCGAGAACATCGCATTGCCGCTCGAAATTGCCGGCAACAGTGCCGGAACGAGCGCACGCGATATTGACGACCTGCTGGCGCTGGTGGGGCTCTCGGACTTTCCCAATGCGCTGCCCTGGCAATTGTCCGGCGGCATGCGGCAGCGCGTGGCCATTGCCCGCGCCCTGGTTCTCAATCCGGACGTGCTGCTGCTCGACGAACCCTTTGGCGCCCTTGATGAGATTACGCGCAACAGGCTCAACATCGATCTGCTCAAGATCTGGACCGAGGTGGGAATCACCGCGGTGCTGGTCACCCATTCCCTCGCCGAGGCGGTGATGATGTCGGATCGAATTTTCGTCATGTCGCCCCGTCCGGCCCGGATTACCGCCGTCGTCCCCGTCGATCTGCCCCGCCCGCGAACGGCCGGCATGCAGCGTTCGCCCGAGTTCTTCGATATCGTCGCGCGGACAGGCGAAGCGCTCTATTCGCCCTTCGAAAGCGACGCCGACGGGGAAGCGGCGTGATGTCCGCCATTGCTATCACTCCCAAGACCTCGGGACGCCTGCGTTCGTTGACGGCGGTGCTGCTTGTTCTTGCCGTTTGGGAGCTTGCGGCACGCCTTTTCGCGCCCGGGCCGACGCCGATCATCCCGCCGCCGACGATCCTCGTCACCTATGTCGCGGACCATCTGGGCCTCCTGGCGGTCGTGGTGCGGCCGACGCTCATCGAAGCCGTATCCGGTTTCTGTATCGGCGCAGCATTCTCCATCGTCATGGCCGCCATTTTCGTGCGCTATCGGGGTGTCGAGGCGGCCCTCTCCAATACGCTGGTGCTGATCCATAGCCTGCCCATGCTGGCCATCATTCCGCTCCTCGTGATCTGGTTCGGCATCGGCTATACGCCCAAGATTGTCGTCGCGGCGCTGGCGACCTTTTTCCCCGTGCTCAATGGCGCCTTGCGCGGCCTTCGATCTGCCGATCGCAGCACGCTCGAGCTCATGCACCTGCTCAATGCCACCGGCATGCAGACACTGCTGAAGGTGCGCATTCCCTCCAGCCTTCCCTACATCTTTGCCGGCCTCAAGATCGCGGCGCCGCAAGCCGTACTGGGCGCCACGGTGGCGGAATGGATCGGCTCTCGCGAGGGCCTTGGCTCGCAGATCCTGATGGCTTTGCTGAACTACGACGTGCCCCTGCTCTGGGCCTGCATGGTGCTGTGCGCGGTGATGGCGGCGCTGGGTTTTTGCATCATTGTCGCGATTGAATATCTCGTCATCGGGCGGCGTGCCGAACCCCTAAAGGCTGAAGATTGATGAGTACCATGGATATTGTTCCTGTCGGCCCGGCCGGCGATCGGCCAGGCTCGGGCGCGCGGCTGCGCGAATTCCTGTTCCGTTTTGCCTCGCCACTCGTGGTCTTGTCCCTGCTGGCGATCTGGCAGCTGATCGCCATGGCTTTTGCCATTCCGGTCTACATTCTGCCCCAGCCCGTCAATCTGATCACTGCCTTGCCGGCAACGGGCCGGACATTGTTCAATGGCTGGGCCGTCACCATGATGGAGGCCAGCGCCGGCTTCATCATCGGCAATGTGTTTTCGATCGCTGTCGCCTTCCTCGTTACCGTGTCCAGCACGGCCCGGGCAGGGATCATGCCTGTTGCCCTGGCCATCAAGAGCGTCCCCATGGTGGCGATCACGCCGCTGATCACCCTGTCGGTCGGCTTCGGCCACGCGACGGTGGTGACCGTTGCGGCGCTGGTCTGCTTCTTTCCGACGCTGGTCAATGTCAGCCGCGGCTTGAAGGCGGCGCCTCGCGGGGCGATGGACCTCTTCCACATCATTGATGCCAACCCGGTCCAGACCTTCTGGAAGCTGCGTCTTCCCTATGCGCTTCCCTACCTCTTCACTGCCCTGCGCATTACCGCGCCGGCGGCGTTTGGTGGTGCCATGCTGGCGGAATATGTCGCCTCCAATGCCGGGCTCGGCTATCTGATCCAGGATGGCTACAGCCGGTTCCAGTTCATTCTGGTGTGGCAGATCGTGGTGCTCGCGACGGTGACGACGCTGACCGCCTTTTCCATTGTCGTCTGGTTCGAAAAGCGTGTCGTGGACAGCAAGCGATGAGCAAGTCGCTGCGCGGCATGGTTTTGCGGGGCAATTTCATCCACGCGCCCCTGCCGGGCGAAGTGGAGACGGTTCTCGATGCGCTCATGGTGGTCGGCAATGATGGCACGATCACCGCTCTCTACCCAACGGGGCATCCGGACCGCGGGGCGGTCGAGGCAAAGGCCACGGCAGACGGCGAGCTCGTCAGCTTCGGGTCCGCCGATTACATCCTTCCCGGCTTCGTCGATCTGCATGTGCACGCGCCGCAATATCCGCAGCTCGGCCTCGCGCTCGACGTGCCGCTCGAAGTCTGGCTCGGCAAATACACCTTCCCGCTCGAAGCGCGCTATGCGGACCTCGACTTCGCTCGCCAAAGCTATTCGACGCTGGTAGCCGATCTCCTTCGCAACGGCACGACCACCGCGCTCTACTTCGCCACCGTGCACGAGGAGGCAACAAAGCTGCTCGTCGATCTTTGCCTCGCGCTTGGGCAGAGGGCCCTTGTCGGCAAGGTGGCCATGGATAATCCCAAGACCTGCCCAGACTATTATCGCGACGCCTCGGCAGCCGGGGCGCTTGCGGCCACACGGGCGATCATCGACTATGTCCGCGCCCATGCGGACAATGGCGAGGGCAGGGTGCTGCCCGTCATCACCCCGCGCTTTATTCCCTCTTGCACCGATGAGCTGCTCGAGGGGCTCGGCCACCTTGCCCGCGACTCTGGCTGCCATGTCCAGACCCATTGCTCGGAAAGCGATTGGGCGCATTCCTATGTGCTCGACCGCCATGGCATGACCGATACGGCGAGTCTCGATCGCTTCGGGCTTCTGGGGCGGCGCAGCGTCCTTGCCCATGCCACCCGTCTCACCGAGGATGACAAGGACAGCATTATTGCCGCTGGCGCCGCCGTCGCGCACTGCCCGCTGTCCAATGCGTATTTTGGGGACGCCGTGTTTCCGCTGCGCGCCGCGCTCGAAAAGGGCATGCATGTGGGCATGGGCACCGATATTTCCGGCGGACCGTCCGCCTCGGTGCTCGAAACCGCCCGCATGGCGATTGCCGCGTCCCGCATTCTGGAAAGCGGCGCCGATCCCGATCGTCCGCCCGAGGCGCGCCAGCGCCCCGCGTCCCGCATCGATTTTCGCACCGCCTTCCATGTGGCGACGGCGGGGGGCGGCATCGCGCTCGACCTGCCCATCGGCCAGTTCGCGCCGGGCTATCATTTCGATGCCCTGCGCATCGACACGGCCGCTCCCGAAGGGGGAATTCGCATTTTTGGCGAAACCGATCCCGACCTCATCCTCCAAAAGATCATCTATACCGCCTCCCGTGCCAATATCGGCTCGGTCTGGGTGGGTGGACAGCCGGTCTAGGACTGCCCAACAGGATCGGCAGGCCGTCCAGAAAAGCCCCATATAATGAATGTCTATCTGCCGATCGCCGAGCTTTCCGTGAACCTCTTCTTTCTCGTGGGGATCGGAGGGGCGGTGGGGTTTTTGTCGGGCCTGTTCGGGGTGGGCGGCGGGTTTTTGCTGACCCCGCTGCTGATCTTTTCGGGCGTGCCGACTTCGGTGGCGGTGGCCTCGGTGACCGGCCAGGTGGTGGCCGCCTCGACCTCGGGGGCGCTCAGCCATTATCGGCGCGGCGGCATCGACCTGCATCTCGCGCTCTATCTCGTGCTCTCCGGCATATTGGGGGCCTTTGGCGGCGTCGCCGCTTTCTCGCTGCTGCGCCAGGCCGGCCAGCTCGATCTCGTCATTGCCCTCGGCTTTTTGATTTTGCTGGGTTTTGTCGGCCTTCTGATGCTGCAGGAGGCGGTGCGCGCCATTCTCAAGCAGCGCCAGGGGATCGTGGTGCGCGAGCGCATGCCGCACCAGCACAGCTGGATCCATGGCCTGCCCTGGCGCGTCCGCTTCAAGAAAAGCCGGCTCTATATCTCGGTGCTGCCGGTCCTCGCCATCGGCCTCTTCATCGGCTTTGTCGGCTCGCTGCTCGGCGTCGGTGGCGGCTTCATCATGGTGCCGGCGCTGGTCTATCTGTTGCGCGTGCCCGGCAATGTGGTGATCGGCACCTCGCTGGCCCAGGTGGTGGCGATGATGGCGGCGACCACGATCCTGCACGCCGTGCAGAGCCAGAGCGTCGATATCCTGCTCGCCTTCTGCCTGATGGTCGGCGGCACGGCGGGGGCCCAGTTCGGCGCCGCGGCGGGTAAACATCTGCGCGGCGAACAGCTGCGCGGCCTGCTCGCCCTCCTTGTGCTGGCCGTCGCCATCCGCTTTGGTCTCTCGCTGGTGCTGACCCCGTCCGATGTCTTCTCCATGGCGGTCATGGGGGCGGCGCGATGACCAAATTTCTTGTCATCATTGGCTTTTGTCTCGCCCTTCTGACGCCGGCGGCGGCACAGAACGCCCGGCTGGTCTCGACCCTCTCCAATGACACGATCGAGATCACCTCGAGCTTTGATGGCGAGCGGATGACCTTTTTCGGCAATATCGCCCCCGAGGCCGGCTCGGGGCAGCGCTTTATCGAGGGGCCGTTCCACGTCATCGTCGTCATTCTCGGCCCCACCCAGGACCTTGTGGCCCGGCAGATGACGCATAATTTCGGCATCTGGCTCAACACCGACGAAGTGGCCTTCCCGCGCTTTCCCAGCTATTTCCACGTGCTGGCCAGCGGGCGGCTGCGCGAGATTTCCGATGCCACCACCCTGACCAGCAATTTCATCCTGCCCGAGGCCCATGCCATGGTGCCCAATCCGGCCGGCTGGTGGAAAACCCTGGTGTTCGGGCGCGAACTCATTCGCCTGATGACCGAGGAAAACCTGTTCGGGGTGCAGGAAAACGGCGTCAATTTCCTCTCCGACACCTTCTATTCAGCGCAGCTGATCCTGCCCAGCAACGCCCCGCCCGGGCCCTATATCGCCCAGACCTATGTGTTCCGGAATGGCGAGATCATCGCCCGCAAATCCGAAGGCTTTGCCGTGCGCAAGATCGGCTTCGAGCGCTTCCTCGCCCAGTCGGCCACTCAATATCCGCTGATCTACGGCATTTGCTGCGTCATCCTCGCCCTCTTCAC
The DNA here is from genome assembly GCF_029201545.1 of Devosia sp. FJ2-5-3. NCBI lineage: Bacteria > Pseudomonadati > Pseudomonadota > Alphaproteobacteria > Hyphomicrobiales > Devosiaceae > Devosia > Devosia sp. FJ2-5-3. Next base: position 284,415 of record NZ_CP104007.1, read on the forward strand.
CGGCTGGCTCGGCGGCGTTTTATTCAGGCGCTAGGGCGTGTGCGCGCCGCCCCCCATGGGTGGCTTCATGCCTCCCGCGGGGCGATCGCCAGGGCCTCGCGCAAGGGCAGGTTCTCGGTGTCGCGGATGTCGAGATCGGTCTCGATATGGTCGATATGGTGGAGCAGCAGGCGTCCGGCCAGCTTGCCGTCGCGCTGCTCGAGGGCGGCGAGGATGCTGCCATGGTCAGCGTGCCCGCAGCTGGAGGTGCCCGAGCGCCCGTAAAGCGCGATGACTAGGGATGAGCGGGCGACCAATTCCTCCATGAAGCGCGACAGCACGGCATTGCCGGCCACCCGGGCGAGCAGCAGGTGAAAATCCCCCGAGGCATGGATTTCGGCGCGCCGCGCACTGGGGCCGCGCTCGGCCAGCAATTGGCTTTCATGGCGCAGCCGGTGCCGAAAGTCCTCGATATCGTGAGCCGTGATGCGTTCGGCTGCCGCCAGAGCCAGGCCCGGCTCGATCAGGCGCCGGGACGCGAAGACCTGGCGGGCATCTTCCGGCGTGGGGCTCGCGACGAAGGCGCCCCGGTTGCGCTCGGTGCTGACCAGTCCTTCGAAGGCCAGCGCCTGGAGGGCCTCCCGCACCACGGTCCGGCTCACATTGAAGAGCCGGCCCACTTCCACTTCATTGAGCTTGGTGCCCGGGGCCAGACGACGATCGATGATCGCGTCCCGCAGATGATCGCGGATCATGGCAGCGCGATCCTCCACCGCCACTGGTGCCGCGATTTGCTCAATTGGGGTCATGGTTCTTCTTAGAAAAATTCGCGCCATTGCGAAAGGGCGAAGTCGCATACAAACCACCGCCAGATTGCATACAATCTCATCGGGTATTGCGGTTACATGCCTATAAAGCGTGCAGCATCTGGTAGTGCCTCTATTTTGACACCGCGCGTAAGTCCAAGCATAAGTGAGCAATCGCAACGGCTTAACGAGCAAAAATCCAGTCTGGCACGGCGAATGCATAGTTGTCCCCTGACAAACGGGGGGTTCTGGATGTCAAAAGCAGTCGAAATCGACATCGCCTCGGTTTCCAAGATCTACGGCAAGACAATTGCCGTGGACGCCATCAGCCTCAAGATCCCTGCCGGCAGCTATTGCTGCCTGTTGGGACCCTCGGGGTGCGGCAAGACTTCAACCCTGCGGATGATTGCCGGGCACGAAAGTGTGTCGATTGGTGACATCGTTCTGGGCAAGGACGTGGTCACCGATCTGCCGCCCGCCCGGCGCGGCACGGCGATGATGTTCCAGTCCTACGCGCTCTTTCCGCATCTCGATCTCGTTGACAACGTCGCCTTCAGCCTCCGCATGGCCGGAGTCGACAGGCAGACGCGGCGGGCGCGTGCCCTTGAAATGCTGCGGCTGATGCAGATGGACGCCTATGCCGACCGGCGTCCGGCGCAGCTGTCGGGTGGGCAGCAGCAGCGGGTGGCGCTGGCCCGGGCACTCATCACCGATCCCGAGGCGCTGCTGCTCGACGAGCCATTGTCCGCACTCGACCCCTTCCTCAAGATCCGCATGCGGGCCGAGCTCAAAAAGCTGCAGAAGCAGCTCGGCATCACTTTCGTGCATGTGACGCACAGCCAGGAAGAGGCCATGGCGCTGGCCGATCTCATCGTGGTGATGAGCGATGGTCGCATCGAGCAGGCAGCGAGCCCGCGCGACGTATTCGAGCGTCCGGCCACCGCTTTCGTCGCCCGCTTCATGGGCGATCACAATGTCATTTCCGGTGGGGTCACCGCCATCGCCGAAGGGCTCACGACATTCGAAGTTGCCGGAGGCGGCCGTTTCCTGGCGTCGGGCGCAGCGCAGCCAGTCGGGTCGAGCGTCGATGCAGCCATTCGCACCGACCATGTCCGGATCGGGGAGAGCCCGGTTCCTGGCCTGGGCTTCACCGGCCTCATTTCCAACATCGAATATCGCGGCGCGACGGTGAAGCTCACCATCGAAGGTGCCGGCATTGCCGAATTCACCGCCATCATCACCGACACCGCCTTTTACGCGACCTCGGTCGCGGTCGGCGATGCGGTGCCCCTCCATTGGGCTGTCGAGGACGCGATCATCCTCGGCACCTCCAATCGATAACCAGCCAGCAACAGGGACATCAGGCTATGACCGAGACCATCAAGCACACCGGAATTTCCCGCCGCAGCATGCTCAAGGGTAGCGCCGCCGCAATGGCGGGCGCCGCCATCGGTTCGGGCGCCATTACCGGCTTTCCCACCATCTGGGCGCAAAACCCGATCACCCTGCGCCAGTTCGGCACCGGCGTGTCCAACCTCAATGCCATTGCCGAAAAGTGCAAGGAAGACCTCGGCATCACGCTGGAGATGACGGCGACGGATTCCGATGCTGCCGCCCAGCGCGCCGTCACCCAGCCGGACAGCTATGACATTGCCGATATCGAATATTGGATCCTCAAAAAGGTGTTTCCCTCGGGTGTGATCCAGCCGATGGATACCTCGCGGCTCAAATATTACGACCAGATCGTGCCGCTCTTCAAAACCGGCAAGCTGCTCCCCGACAGCGTCATTGCCCAGGGCACGGCGCCGCACACGGTCGGATTTGTCGATGGACCGGACAGCAAGACCTTCGCCAAGGGCGAGACCGGCTGGTTCACCATGGTACCCACCATCTACAATGCCGACACGCTGGGGATCCGGCCCGACCTCGTGGGGCGCGAAATCTCGTCCTGGGCCGATATCATGGACCCCGCCTTCAAGGGCAAGACCGCCATCATCAACGTGCCCTCGATCGGCATCATGGACGCGGCGATGATCATGGAGGCCATGGGCGAAATCACCTATGGCGACAAGGGCAACATGACCCAGGAGGAAATCGACAAGACCATCGATTTCCTGATCAAGGCCAAGCAGGACGGCCAGTTCCGCGCCTTCTGGAAGAGCTTTGACGAGAGCGTCAACCTGATGAGTTCAGGCGAGGTGGTGATCCAGTCCATGTGGTCGCCGGCCGTTGCCGCCGTGCGCTCCAAGGGCATTGCCTGCACCTACCAGCCGCTCAAGGAAGGCTATCGCTCCTGGGGCGGCGGCATGGGTCTCGCCGCTCATCTCAGCGGCGCCCAGCTCGACGCGGCCTATGAATATATCAACTGGTACACATCCGGCTGGGTCGGCGGCTATCTCAATCGACAGGGCTATTATTCGGCCAATATGGAGACGGCCAAGAAGCATATGTCGGACGACGAATGGGGCTTCTGGATCGAGGGCAAGCCGGCGAAGGGGGACATTCTCGCGCCCGACGGTACGGTGATGGAAAAGGCCGGCGCCGTCCGCGACGGTGGCTCCTTCGAGGAACGCATGGGCAAGGTCGCCTGCTGGAATTCGGTGATGGACGAGGACCGCTACATGGTCCGCCGCTGGAACGAGTTCATCGCGGCCTGATATCGATTGAGGCGCTGATGCGCCGCACACCGAACTGTACCTCCCCCCTGACGGGGGAGGTTAGGAGAGGGTGTGATCCAGCCATTCGAGCGCAGTTCTCATGGCCTTGATGCTTAGATCGCTCCGCCGGAGCGATTTTCCTGACGGACGCTCACAAGCCCCGCAAAGGGGACGGTGTCGACTGACCACGCGGAGCCAGAAGCAATGCAAAACCTACTCACGCGCCCCACGCCCTATATCCAGGCGACGCCGCTGTTGCTGATCCTCGGTTTTTTCCTCGCCGTGCCGATCCTGCTGCTCCTGGTGGTCAGCTTCTGGGATTATGACTTTGCCGGGATGTATCCCGATTTCATCACCCTCAACTATGCCGAAACACTGGGATCCTGGGTCACGTGGAAGACCTATGGCAATACACTCAAATTTACCGCCATCGTCTGGGCCATCACCGCCTTTATCGGTTTCTGGGCCGCCTATTTCCTGGCCTTCCACGTGCGCAGCGCCACCACGCAGATGGTGCTGTTCCTGGTCTGCACCGTCCCCTTTCTCACCTCCAACATCATCCGCATGATCTCGTGGATTCCGGTGCTCGGCCGCAACGGGCTCATCAATTCGGGGCTGGTGGGGGCGGGGCTGGTCGAAGAGCCGATCGAGTGGCTGCTCTATTCCGATTTCGCCGTCGTGCTGGCCATGGTGCATCTTTATACGCTCTTCATGGTCACGCCGATCTTCAACACCATGATGCGCATCGACAAATCGCTCATCGAGGCGGCGCGCGATGCGGGCGCCAGGGACTGGCAGATCGTCTGGAACGTCATCCTGCCACTGGCCAAGCCGGGCATCGCCATCGGCACCATCTTCGTGGTCACGCTGGTCATGGCCGATTTTTCCACCGTGCAGGTGATGAGCGGGGGTCAGTCCGCCTCGGTGGCGCTGATGATGCGCAATCAGATGAGCCTGCTGCAATATCCGGCCGCCGCGGCCAATGCCATCGTGCTGCTGGTGCTGGTGCTGTTCATGGTCGCGGGCATCCTCCGCATCGTCGATATTCGCAAGGAGCTCTGAAATGGGCCGCGAGAAACGCTCTGCCGGCTTTTACATCCTCGCCGGCTTCTTCGCCCTCTTCGTGCTGTTTCTCTATGGCCCGCTCTCGGCCGTATTCATCCTCAGTTTCCAGGGTCCGCAGGGCGGGCTGACCTTCCCGCTCAATGGGGTGTCGCTGCGCTGGTTCCAGAACCTGTTCGAGACGCAGGCGGTCGGCAATTTCGGCGCCAGTTTCGGGCGGTCCTTCCTGCTGGGACTGATGGTTATGGCGGCGACGGTGCTGGTGTCGCTCCTTGCGGGCCTCGCCTTCCGGCGCCGCTTCATCGGGGCCAGTCCGCTGTTTTATCTCACCGTTGCAAGCCTGGTCGTCCCGTCCATCATCGTCTCGCTGGGTATTGGTGTCCTGTTCCAGCAGATCGGCTGGCGGCCGGCCTGGTTCAGCTCGGCCTATGGTGCGCACCTCACCTGGACCTTGCCGTTTGGCGTCCTCATCATGTTTGCGGTGTTCAACCGCTTCTCGCCGTCCTACGAGGAAGCCGCGCGCGACCTCGGCGCCAGCAATTGGCAGACCTTCTATCACGTGCTGCTGCCGATGATCGCGCCCAGCCTGATCGGCGTCGGCCTATTCGGGTTTTCGCTGAGTTATGACGAATTCGCCCGCACGCTGATGACGTCGGGCAGCTCCAACACCCTGCCGCTCGAAATCTACGGCATGACCACCAATGTCACGACCCCGGTTCTCTACGCGCTGGGCACGGTGACGACGCTCTTTTCCTTCCTCGTCATCCTCGCCACTCTGGGCATCATCCTGATGGTCAATCGCCGAAGGGCCCGCGCATGACCCGTATCGCCATCGTCAATCCCAACACCACGGCCAGCATGACGGCGACCATCGCCCATGCGGCGCGCCTGGTGGCTTCGCCCACCACCGAGATCGTGCCGGTGACGTCGAGCATGGGGCCTGTATCCATCGAGGGCTATTATGACGAGGCCTTTGCCTTGCCGGGCCTTTTGCGTGCAATTGGCGAGGCCGAGCGCGACGGGGCGGGGGCCGCGGTCATCGCCTGCTTTGACGATACCGGGCTCGATGCGGCCCGAGCCATGGTCCATGTTCCCGTTATCGGCATCTGCGAAGCCGCATTGGCGACAGCGGCCCTCATTGCCAAGCGCTTTACCGTGGTGACCACCCTCGAACGATCCCGCGTGCCGATCGAGGAATTGGCGCAGCGCTACGGCATGGCCGGACGCGCGAAGATCCGGGCCGCCAATATCGCGGTCCTGTCGCTGGAAGATCCCAATTCGGGGGCCCGGGACAGGCTGCGCAACGAAATCGTGCGCGCCATTGCCGAGGACAATGCGGAGGCCATCGTTTTGGGCTGCGCCGGCATGGCGGATCTGGCGCGCATATTGAGCCTCGAGTTCGGCCTGCCGGTGATCGATGGGGTGGGCGCGGCGGTCAAGCAGGCCGAAGCGCTGGTGGCGCTGGGCCTGTCCACCAGCAAGCGGGGCGCCTACGCTGCCCCCATTGCAAAGCCCTATTCCGGTGCCCTGGCCGGGTTCGCCCCGGCATGAGCCGCACCATCCGCAATCTCGGCCTTGCCGAAATCGGCACCCTGCTCGACTGGGCCGCGGCCGAAGGCTGGAATCCCGGCCTCGATGATGCCGTCGCCTTTCATGCCGCCGATCCACATGGATTTTTCGGCGCCTTTGTCGATGGCGTGATGGTCGCCGGCATTTCCGCCGTCGCCTATGATGATTGCTTTGGCTTTATCGGCCTCTATATCTGCCATCCCGACTGGCGCGGGAAGGGCCATGGCAGGGCGGTCTGGGATGCGGGCATGGCCTATCTCGGCAGCCGTACCATTGGGCTCGACGGGGTGCCCGAACAGCAGGCCAATTACGCACGGATGGGCTTTGTCGGCGCCTACGACACCATCCGCATGAGCGGCGTGCTCGGCCCCGTCGCCGGGGCGGCGGGCGCAAGAGGCCAGCCCGGGCTCACAGATATCGCCGCGCTCGACCGGGCTTGTTTCCCCGCCCGCCGGGACGAGTTCCTGCGCCACTGGCTGGTCCCGCCGCATAGAAGCATCTTTCACGCCGATGCCGGACATATGCAGGCATACGCCGTGTTGAGGCCATGCCGGGATGGCGCCAAGATCGGCCCGCTCTTCGCGGGCACGACGCCAATGGCGTTCGAACTGGTGTCGTCACTGTCCGGGCCGGTCCATATCGACGTCCCCGCTATGCACACCGATTGGCTGGCGGCGCTCAGGCAGCTCGGTTTCACCCCGGGCTTCAGCACACGCCGGATGTATCGCGGATCGCCACCCCAAATGGACCTCAGCCGCGTCTTCGGCGTAACCACTTTGGAACTCGGCTAGCCCGCCCGTCACGCACGACGCATTCAGAAATGGTGGAGCTGAGCGGGATCGAACCGCTGACCTCGTCATTGCGAACGACGCGCTCTCCCAACTGAGCTACAGCCCCTCACCGGAACAAAATATGACGCGATTTCCGGGCGTCTTGCAAGGGTCTTGCGCCGGTGTCAGCCCGGCTTGAAAAGCCGCGCGCAGAGCCAGCCGAGCCCCAGGCCAAGCCAGGCGCCACCGAGCTTGAACAGGGCGTCGAGTTCGCGCCCATGCCGCCCGGGCCGCAGCATTTGCGCCAGTTCGAGCCCGACAGCGCCCAGGGCGAGCAGAATTGCCGCCCAGATGATATGTTTGGGATAGGCGAGCCCGAACAGCGTCCCGGCCAGGAAATAGGCGGCCCAGCGTTCGAGATTGACCGGCAGATGCGTCTGGGGCCGCAGGCCGATGGGCGAGAGCGTGGCGAAGACGATGACGGCCAGGGCCAGCCAGGCGGCGATCCGGAAAAGGCGTGTGTTCATCGGGCCATCATATGCGCTCAGGCAAGTCCGCGCTGGAGGAGAGAAGCGGCGGTGGCGAGGAGGGCGTGCCGGGCCGACAGGAGCGAGCGGCCGAGAAGGGCAATGGAGGCGGACGAATCCAGCGTCTTGGGGTGGCTCAATTCGCCCACATTGTCCCGCACGTCGCGATCGAACAGCGCATAGAGGCGCACCGCCCAATCGGGCAGGCCGAAGCGCGGCAGGCGGCGTCCAGGATAATCTTCGCGCAGCATTCCCGCGACATCGAGCAGGGAAACGGTTTGTGCCCCCATCGGAAAACGGCGTCCCCCCGCCTCGGGCGCGGCAATGGCAGCGACATGGGCCGCTGCGACGTCGCGGACATCGACAATGGTCAGGGCAATGTTCGGCGCGGCCGGCACGGAGCCCGAAAGCAGGCGCTGGACAATGGTGGCGGACGTGCCCGGATCTTCATCGAGCAGCGGCCCAAGGATAATGCTGGGATTGATCGCCACGAGATCGTGCCGGCGCCCGGCCGCGTCCATGATTTCCCAGGCCCGCCTTTCGGCCAAGGTCTTGGATTTTTGATAAGGGGTGACCGCGCGCCCCTCGAGATCGGTCCATTCCTTGGGGCCGAACGCTGCCGTCCGGCGTCTTGGGTGTCCATAGGCGATGGCCGCCATGGACGAGGTGAGGATGATCCGGTCCACCCCCGCCCGCAATGCGGCGTTGAGTGCGCGTTCGGTACCTTGCACTGCCGGGCGGATGAGGTCCATCGGATCGCGCGGGGTCTGGATGAGAAAGGGCGAGGCGGAGTGCAGCAGCGTATGGCACCCGACCATGGCCTCGTCCCAGCCGGCGTCCGAGAGCAGGTCGAGCGTTACGAAGTCGAGGCGGCTGACATCGGCTCCCGCCGCAGCCAGCGTGCGCCGCACCTTCTCCGCCTTGTCGAGATGCCGGACGCTGCCGCGCACCTCGTAGCCGGCATGCAGCAGAGCGAGCGCAATATGACCGCCCAGAAATCCGGAAATCCCGGTCAGCAGCACGCGATTGCTCGGTCCAGGCGCCATCCCTTCCGTCATCCCCTAGCGCGCCACGCGCGCCCAGGCGCCGGACTTTTCGCTTTCGAAGATGGCGTCCAGCACCTTCATCGAGGCGATCGCGTCATCGATGCCCCAGGGCAGGGGCTTGTTGCCCAGAACGGCCTGGGCAAAGGCCTCGGCTTCTTCAGTATATTGATCGCAAGCGGGCAGAATTTCGCGCCGCGCCAGCGAGCCGTCGAAGGGCGCGCCGGTGTCGATGGTGATGGCGGTGCGCTCATCGGGCGGCGCATTATAGGGAATGACAATCTCGAGCTTGGCCTTGCTGCCCAGCACCTGCACGCGCTGGTGCCCTGCCGCCTGGGTCGAGCAGGTAAAATTCAAGTGCCGCCCGCCGCCGAAATCCATCATCACGCTGGCCAGCCGGTCCGTGCCGAACTGGGGGTCGCGTTCGACCAGCGACACGACGCGCTCAGGCTCGCTTTCATAGAGGAACCGCCCGGTGGTGACGGGATAGCAGCCGATGTCGAGCAGGCCCCCGCCGCCAATATCGGCCATGTTGCGCACATTGTTCGGGTCGGCGTTGAAATAGGAAAACACCGCATTGATGGCGCGGATATCGCCCAATTCGCCCGAGCGGATAATCTCGCGGGCGCGCAGCCATTGGGGGTGGAAGCGGATCATGAAGGCTTCGAGCACTATTCTGTCCGGCGCGCAGTCGCGCAGCCCCTCGGCTTCGGCGGCGGTGATGGCAATGGGCTTTTCGCACAGCACATGCTTGCCGGCCTTGGTCGCAGCCACGGTCAAGGGCACGTGCAGATGGTTGGGCAGGGGGTTGTAGATGGCGTCGATGTCAGGATCGGCCAGCAGTGCCTCATAGGAGCCGTAGGCCCTCGGGATGCCCAGATCCCTGGCCGCGGCTTCGGCCCTGCCGAGATCGCGCGAGGCAATGGCCACGACTTCCGAGCTCGGCGATTTCTGGATGGCGGGGATGACCTTTTGCAGCCCGATATTGGCCGTCGACAAAATGCCCCAGCGAATCTTCTTCTGCGTCATGGCCGCTTCTCCCTCATCAGCCCATCGGGTGTACAAGCCCGCAGGCGCTGTGGAAAGTCCGGGCCGGCGAAAAGCGCCATGGCCTTCACGCAAGTGTCAGCCCGCGCCATTAACCCCGCGTTCAATCTGCCTCCTTCTTGCCTGCATCCTTATGTTAACGTCCGCTTAACCGGGAGGGACCGGCCAGAAGCGACGGGGGCGCTCCAAAACCATGCAGCTCAAGCCAAATGCCTATCGCCTCCAGGAAACGGTGCGCGGGGTCGAGACGATGTCGCGATTTGCCCTGGCCGTCCTGGCGCTGGCCTCCGGCGTCTACACCTATCTGGGGGTCAGGGGGCTGCTCGACGGATCGGCGTCTTTCGTGTTTTTCGCCGCCATCATCTATTCGGCCGCCGTCTCGGTCGCGATCTACGCCTTCTGGACCTATATGATGCGCTTCGTGCCGCTGGTGACGAGCGCGGCGCAGCGCCTGGCGCTCTTTGCCACCATGGCAATTGGCTGCGGCATGATCATCGCCATGAGCTCCTGGCTCAATGCCGCCGCACTCGCCGGCTCGGCCGCGCTCGAGCAGCACATGGCCGTCACCCTCCAGGGTTATGCCGAAGACCTCGACAAGGCCCATGCCAATGCGCTGGCGAGCCAGAGCCTCCTTCCGGACGTGCAGCGCGCCGCCGAGCGCTTTGCCGGGCTCGCCCAGAATGAGCGCGAAAGCGGCGCGCTGACCGGTACGCAGGGCTCGGGCAGCGTCGTGCAATTGCTCACCCAGATGAGCGCGCAGATGAACCAGCTGGGCACCACGATTTCGGGGTCCCGCAGTGAAGTGGCGAGCCTTTTCGCCCAAGGCTCCGAGCGGCTGGCGACCATGCGGGAGCTGGTGTCGACGCCCGGCACGATCGAGCCCCGCACCGACGGCTTCCAGGCCGAGGCGGTGCAGCTCTCCGCCGTCATCGCCGCGCTGCAACAGACCGATGTCGCCGCCTCGGTCAAACGCGCTTCGGCCGATCTGACCGCCGGCTTCATTGCCCCGGTCGCGGATGGGCGTTCGGCCGATCTCGCCAACCGGCAGGACCGGGTCATGGAGACGGTGCGCGCCTCCGTCGCCGCCCAATCTGCGGCGCTCACCACGGCCGCGGACGAGATCCTCGCCACCCCGGCGGTCGAACCCCGCCGCTATGTGCCGCTCTCTTCGGCTGAAGCTGTCATCCGCTATTGGAGCGATTTCATCCCATCCTGGGCCGGCGCCATTTCCATCGATCTCCTGCCGGTCGTTCTCGTCCTCGTGCTGATGATCGTCCATGACGCCATGCGGCGCGAAGCGGGCTCGCTCGATGAGGACGACACCATTACCGCCGCCGAAATGATCCGCGCCATGGCGCTCTACCGGCGCATGGAAGCCGCCGGGATCGCCCCTGCCACGCCGCCACATCCGGCCCCGCCCGAAAACGCGCCACAGCCCGAGGAGGCCAATCCCCCGCTTGTTGCCGAGGAGGGTATCGTCACCCCGATCGACGCTGCCCAGCGCAAACGGGGCGAGGGACAGCGTCCGGCATGAAGACGGCGGCCAATGCGCGCAATCAGAGCCGGTCGTCGCGTGGCCTGGTCGGGATGCTGGCTGGCATTGAGGACGGCGCGATCCTGCGCTTTGCCTTTTTTGCCCTGCTCGCCGGCACGGCCAGCGTGCTTTACGTCGACTATACCGAGCTGACGGCCGATGAGGGCCTTGCGGTTCAATATGCACCCCAGCCCATATTGCCGCCGGCCCAGCCGAGCGATGGGGTCGATGGCCGGCCCATGCCCGCCATTACCACGGCGCCCGATCTGCTCGAGGCCCCGCTCAGCATCGTCTTGGCCCAGGGAGGCGAATTGCGCCTCACCGGCACCATCGATCCGGGTGCCGCCATCCGTTTTGCCACTGAGATTGCCGCGCGGGGGGAATACGTCCAGACTGTGGTTCTCGATTCGCCCGGAGGTTCAGTGATGGACGCGCTGGAGATCGGCGCCCTTATCCACGAGAAGGCATTGGCGACCAAAATCGCCGCCGGGCACATGTGTGCCTCTTCCTGCCCCATCATTTTCGCCTCTGGCGCCGAACGCCGCGCCAGCAAGGATGCTGCCATCGGGGTTCATCAGGTCTACGCGGCCAGCCTTGGCGCCGATGCGGTCGATGCGCTGCGCATTGCCGGGGCCGCCATGTCGGACGCCCAGAAAATCACGGCGGAGATTACCCGCCATCTCTCCCTCAACGGGGTCGATCCAGCGCTGTGGCTGCACGCGCTCGAGACCCCGCCCGACCGGCTCTATTATTTATCGCCCGAGGAGATGGAGCGTCTCAAGCTTGTTACCAAATTCGAGGAGAGTTGAACGATAGCGTCCGGAACTGGACACAATTCCGGTCGTTTTGCCTGAGATCACCTGAAATCTGCAGTGGAGGGGAGGCCACATCGACCATGTCTCATACGCATACCTTGACGCGTCACCGCGATATCCAGAGTTGGGTTATCGGCCGCAAGGGCAGTCCGGCCGTGGCGCTGGTGCCCGACCGGTTTGGCACGCGGCGTGCCCAGCTGATGCTGCGTTTTGCCAGAAGCCAGGCCATTACCGACGATGACGGGATGAGCCCGTGCTCGTGGAGCGCCTGGCTGGCCGAGCTCGATCGCCAGCAGCTGGCTTTGCGTATCGATCCCAGTGGCGAATATGAACTGGTGTCGCGCTCGACGCTGCACTAGTTCCTGCCCCTATCGGCCCATGACAAGGCGCCGTCCTCGGCTTTGACCGCCGGGGGCGGCGCATCTGCGACCACCACACGGTCGCGTCCCTGGGTCTTGGCCGCGTAGAGCGCCAGATCGGCGCGGCGCAGAAGGTCGGACAGCGTGTCTCCCGCCTCCAGCATGGCGACGCCGAACGAGGCCGAGAGCGGCCGCCCGTTGAGCACCAGTTCGGCATTGGCCGGAAATGCAGCCCGCACCATTTCGGCATAGAGCCGGCTGCTGGCCAGATTGGTGCCGGGCAGGAAGACGGCAAATTCCTCGCCCCCCGTGCGCCCGAGAACCGCCTGGTCGCTGGCCCCCTCGCGCAGGGTCTTGGCAAAGGCGGTAATGACCATGTCGCCCATGGCGTGGCCATGGCTGTCATTGACCTGCTTGAAGTGATCGAGATCGGCAACGATCATCGCCGCGGGCACGCCGGAGCGCCGAGAGAGCGCCAGGGCGCGTTCGCAGCGGTTCTCGAAACCGCGCCTGTTGTGCAGGCCCGAAAGCTTGTCGGTTTCCGAATTGGCGGTGATCTCGGCCATCACGTCGCGCACCATGATCAGCAGGACCACGATGCCGATGCTGATATGCAGGATGGCGCCCACTGTCTGGGAAATGGCGGCATAGGTCGAGCCGAGATAGCCCTGCGGCGCACCGCCCGAGCCGATCATCTGCGCCAGGAATGGCTTGGTGAAGAACTGGATGGAGATGACTGCGAGAATGACCATCAGCACGATGTCGAGCGGGCGTCGCTGCTTGAGGGTCAGCATCATGGCGAGGCCGACCATCATGATCAGCCCATAGGGCGCTTGATAGAGAATACCGCGCAGCAGGGAATCCCGGGGCATGTCGATGATGATCAGGCCGGAGACGAGCGACACGGCCACCATGCCGATGACCAGACGCTTGGGCAGGTTTGCCCCATAGTGGCGCGAAATGCCCACGAGGATGAAGGCCAGGGCAAGGAGAAAGCATGCCACGAGCCCGAAGGAGACCGGCCGCGCATCCACCTGGAAGGGCAGCATGAATTCGAGGATTGAGGTCACGACCCCCAAGGCGTAGCCGAGCGCAATCCAGCGCGCGCCGACGGCCGAACGCTGATAGGCGGCCAGCACGCCGAAAGCGGTCGCAAACATGCCCGCCACGAAAAGATTGATGGCAAGCACGAAAGCCGCGGCGCTCATGGAAATTACTCAGATACAGCGATGCGGCATTCTACGTTGGGTGGGCGTAACGAAGGGTAAACGCCCGCAGCCAAAGGTTTTAATTCCGGGGGGATATGCCCAGGGCTTCGGCGATCAGCGCAAAGGAGCGCCGGCGCAGATCATAGGAATGGATCGTCGTGGTCAGCATCACTTCGTCCGCACCGGCTTCGGCTGCCTTCTGGGCGATGGTTTCTGCCATCTGCTCGGCCGAGCCGATCAGCCAGAGGGTCGATTGATGGGCGATGATCTGCTCCTGCTGGGGCGTCAGCTTGTGGGCCAGCGCCTCTTCCGGCGGGGTCAAATGACGCTGTTCGCCGGTGAGGAAGCGTGCCCAGTTCACCGCCTGCGAGCTCGAGAGATATTTTGCTTCCTCTTCGGTCGGCGCGGCGATGACCGACAGGCACAAAATGGTGCGTGGCTCGGGGAAATCTTCCAACGGCTCGAAGGCTGCCTTGTAGGCGGCGAAAGCCGGGGCGGCCGGGGTATGGGAAAAATGGGCGGCAAAGGCATAGCCGAAGCCGATCTGGCCCGCGGCCTGGGCGCTGGCCCCCGAGGAGCCGAGCAGCCATTTTGGCGGCAGACGGACGCCGCCGGGCGATACCGGCACGCGCGAATAGGGGTGGTCGGGGGGAAAACCGTCCTCGTCAAAGGCCATCAGCTCGGCCAGATAGGCCGAAAATTCCTCGCCGCCGCCACTGCGCAGCGCCCGCATGGCATAGCCGTCCCCACCCGGTGCCCGGCCGAGCCCGAGATCGATGCGTCCGGGATGCAGGGCTTCGAGCGTGCGATAGGCTTCCGCGATGCGCAGCGGCGCATGGTTGAGCAGCATCACCCCACCCGAGCCGACGCGAATATTCTTCGTCGCCGCCGCGGCGCTGCCGATCAGGATTTCGGGCACCGAGGAGGCAATGGAGGGCATGCCGTGGTGTTCGGCATACCAGAGCCGCTCATAGCCCAGCCTGTCCGCTGCCTGCGCCAGGAGGATCGTTTCTGCCATTGCCTCCTGCGTCGAGCTGCCTTGGGCGATCGGGGCGAGATCCTGCAGGGACAGAGCAAACGGAGCGGGCATGGAAAAACCTTGTTCTATTGTCGTTTATCGGTAGATCACGATGAAAGGGGGTGAGGTCAAGGGCCGGCCGTGCTTTTTTTCAAGCGCGACATCCGGCTTAACCCCTCATTAGGGACAATTTTAATCAAACCTTGTCCCATCGCGGCCGCGCGCGCCCAATGGAGGTTCAGCTTCCCCCGCCGAAAATGCCGAGGTTTTTTTATGCGCATCGCATTTTCCCGCCTGCTCATTGCCTGTCTGGGGCTTCTGCTCGGTTTCGCCGCGCTCGGTCCGGCTCAGGCGCAGGTGCCGTTTGCGCCGGAATTGCGGGGTGGCATCTTTGCCCGCGATGCCTTTGAGCCTGGCGGCAATCTCTTCGATGGCAACCGGATCCGCGATTTCAACGCCGAGCTGTTGTTCAGCGTGCCCGATCTCAATGCCTGGACGCTGGCCGGCGAATTGCGCCCGCATCTGGGCGCCACCTTCAATACCGATGGCGGGGAAAATCTCGTCTATACCGGCCTCAGCTGGACGTTCCGGCCGCCGCTCCTTCCCATCTTTGCGGAAGTGGGCGGTGGTGCGGCGCTTCACAGCGGCAGTTTTTCGGACACGCCCACCCGCTTTGGCTGCGCCGTGCTGGCGCAGGGCCAGGCCAGTGTCGGCGTCGAATTCCTGCCGCGCACCGCACTTATGGCCACGGTGCAGCATGCCACCGATTTCGGCCTCTGCAATACGCCCAATAGCGGCATGACCAGTGCGGGTCTCCGCCTCGGCATTCGCTTCTAGTCGATCAATAGTGCCGCCCGGTTCTTGACCCGCGACCGCAATTGGTCGCTATATTCCTGCTTGTCGGGAGACGCCCATGTCTAAATCCATCGCTGCACTGGTCTTTGCAGGCCTCGTCTTCACCGCGCCGGCACTGGCGCAGGATTTGGGGCTCTCAGAAATCCGCGGCGGCGTCTTCGTGCATAGTGCCGACGAGCCCGGCGATCTCTTCGGCGTCTTTTCCGTCGAGCGCATGCAGGACGTCAATGTCGAGCTGCTCTTCGATGTGCCTGGCATGAGTTCATGGCTCGCCTGGGGCGAGTTGCGCCCGCATCTGGGCGCCACGGTCAATTTCCAGGGGCTCGAAAGCATGGTC